>NZ_RBHX01000001.1:1225421-1531777 GCF_003626735.1 Microbacterium sp. CGR2
ACCCCGATATGGAGCTCGTCGGCGGCATCCGCCACACCGCTGACAGCGCCGAAGCCCTCCGCGAAGCGCAGGACCTGCTGACCGCCTACCCGGAACTCGCCGGCATCATCGCCGTCCCTTCCACCGCGGTCCCCGGTGTCGCGCAGGCCGTGCAGAACGCCGGCAAGTCCGGAGACGTGGCCGTGACCGGATTCGGCAGCCCCAAGACGGTGTCCCCGTTCATCGCCTCGGGTGTCATGAAGTCCAGCGTGCTGTGGAACGTCGAAGACCTCGGCTACCTCACCGTCTGGGCTCTCACCCAGGTGATCGAGGGTAACGAGTTCTCCGCAGAGAACGACGTCCCCGGGCTCGACGAACCCGTGCGCTACGACGAGGCCACCCAGACCCTGCTGCTCGGCGAGCCGACCGTGTTCACCAAGGAGAACGTCGATGACTTCGACTTCTGACCCGTCACCCCTCCTCGCCGTCCGCGGAGTCTCGAAGAGATTCGGCGCGGTCGTCGCACTGGAAGACGTCTCCCTCGAGATCGGCCGGGCCGAACGCGTGGCGATCATGGGCGAGAACGGTGCCGGCAAGTCGACGCTCATGAAGCTGCTCGCCGGCGTCTACAGCCCCGACGACGGCTCCATGTCGTTCGACGGGGAGCCGTACGCTCCCGCCGACCCGCACGCCGCCCTGGCCCTCGGGGTGTCGACGGTCTACCAGGAGCCGGCGTTCTTCGCCCACCTCTCGGTGATCGAGAACCTGTTCATGGGCAACCTTCCCCGCACGCGGCTCGGATCGGTCGACACCGCGGCGATGCGCACCGAGGCCCAGGCCTTGCTGCGAAGGCTCAACCTCCCGGAGAAGCTTCTCGACCGGAAGATGGGCGAACTGTCGCTCGGCGAGCAGCAGCAGGTGCTCATCGCCCGGGCCGTACGCGTCGACGCCCGCATCCTCATCCTCGATGAGCCGACCTCGATCTTGACCCGAGCCGAGTCGGAGCGGCTGTTCGACATCGTCGACACGCTGATCGCCGAAGGGACCTCCGTCGTCTCGATCACCCACCGCTTCGACGAACTCGAGCGCCTGGGGGAGCGGTTCATCGTGCTCCGGGACGGCCGCTACGTCGGCGAGACCGACGACCCGGCGCAGGAGCCGCTGCTGAAGATGATGGGTGGCCGCTCGGGCGCAGCCCTTGCACCCCTCGCCGCCGAAGAGCGCCCGCCGCTCCCCGAAGGTACGCCCCCCACCCTGACCGTCGAGCGGCTGACGGTCGAAGGGCAGTTCGAGGACATCTCCTTCGAGGTCTACCCCGGGCGCATCACCGGCCTGTACGGACTCGTGGGCGCCGGACGCAGCGAGGTCGCCCTGACGATCTTCGGAGCGACCGCGCTGACCTCGGGCACGATGACCCTCGGCGCACGTCCCTTCGCGCCGCGCAGCACCCGCGACGCGCTCAACCACGGCGTCGCCTACGTGCCCGAAGACCGCAAGACCCAGGGCGTTTTCCCGTTCATGAACGTCACCGAGAACCTCACAGCATCCACCCACGAGAAGATCACCACGACCGGGCTCATCCGCGTCGCCAAGGAGCAGGGGTTCGTGTCGGCATGGATCTCGAAGTTCTCGATCAAGACCGCGACCAGCCGAGCCGGCATCCTTACCCTGTCGGGCGGAAACCAGCAGAAGACGCTCCTCGCCCGCGCCGTCGCCACCGAGCCCAAACTGTTGATCCTCGATGAGCCCACCCGCGGGATCGACGTCGCCACGAAGGCCGAGATCCATCGCGACATCCGCGACCTCGCGGCCACCGGTGTCGCGGTGCTGGTCATCAGCAGCGAACTCCCGGAGCTGATCGCCCTGTCCGACCACGTCCACGTTCTGAGAGAGGGGCACATGACCGCCTCATTCACCCGCGAGCAGGCGACAGAGGATGCTGTGCTCCGCGCCGCGGTCGGAGCGGGGGTGAGCGCAGGTGGCTGATTCCCGTTCTCTCCGGCGCGTGCAGCTCGCACTGCTCCCGGTGCTCCTCATCGTCGAGTTCCTCGTGTTCTCGCTCCTGTCCCCGCGCTTCTTCACCCCCGAGAACCTCGCGAACATCGCCTACAACTCCGCCGACCTCGCCCTGGTCGCCGCAGGTGTCACGCTCGTCGTGATCCTCGGCGGCATCGACGTCTCGACCGGCTTCGCCGTCGGGATCGTCGCGTGGACGGTCGCCAAGCTCAGCGGCACCGGCTTGCCGGCGTTCGTGGTGATCCTCGCCGCACTTGTCGTGGGCGCCCTGCTCGGAGCCATCAACGGCAGCCTCGTGACCTTCGGCAAGGTGCCGCCCATCATCGCGACACTCGGAACCGCGGCGATCTTCCAGACCGCCCTGTTCGCACTCTGGAACAGCAACGACCTGTTCTCCAGCCCCATCGCCCCGATCTTCTCCGGCGAACGCGTGCTGGGCGTGCCGATGGTCGTCGCCCTCGTGATCGCCGTCTACGCGCTGCTCGCCTGGTTCATGCATCGGCGCCCCTCGGGCCGCGAGCTGTATGCCACCGGATCCAACCCCGAGGCCGCGCGGCTGTCGGGCATCCGCGTCAAGCGCCTCACCTTCCTGAGCTATCTGACGATCGGTGTACTGGTCGGGCTCGCCGGTCTGATCTACGTCGGCCGAGTGGGTGTCGTGCAGGCGTCGAGCGGAAACGAACTGACGCTCCTCGCGATCGCCGCGGTCGTCGTCGGCGGTACATCGATCCTGGGTGGCGAGGGCTCCGTCCTTCGCACTCTCGGGGGCCTCGTCTTCATCGTGGTGCTGCAGAACGGGATCGTCCTCGCCGGCGTCCCGCCGCTCTGGAACGGACTCATGGTCGGTACCACGATCATCCTCGCCGTGGCCATCGACGTCCTCGCGGCGCGCAAGGCCAACCGCCCACTCCTGAGAGGTCTCGCATGAATCGCGTGATGAGGTCCATCCCCTGGAGTGACCGCCGGGTCTCCCTCGCACTACTCATCCTCGTCGCACTCGTCGCGATGAGCCTGCTGTCGCCGTACTTCCTTCGCCCCGACAACCTGCTCTCCATGACGCAGTACGGCGCGGTGCTGGGACTGCTCGCCCTCGGGCAGAGCATCGTGATCCTCGGCGGCGGCGGTGGCATCGACCTCTCGGTCGGCTCGACCATGAGCCTTTCCGGCGTGGTGTTCGGACTGCTCGCGGTCAACGTCGGCCTTGACCCCTGGGTCGCGGCCCTCGGTGCCATCGCGGCGGGAGCGCTCCTGGGCGGCATCAACGCGGCTCTGATCACCCTGCTGCGCATTCCTCCGCTCATCGCCACGATCGCCACCCTGTACCTGTTCGCCTCCGCGGCGCTGGTGCTCACGAACGGCATCGACATCAATGGCTTCGACCGTTCCGGCTTCGCCTTCCTCGGTCAGAGCAAGATCGCCGGGTTCCCCACGCAGGTCGTGCTCGTCCTGCTACCCGCCTACGTGATCGCCGCCATCATCCTGTCGCGCACTCCTGCGGGCCGCCGCATCTACGAGACGGGCAACAACGCCCAGGCAGCGCTTCTCACGGGCGTGAACGTGCGCGCTACCCGCGCCGGTCTCTACATCACCTCGGGAGCGCTCGCCGGTGTCGCGGCCGTCGTCAACGCGTCATGGCTGCTGAACGCCAAGGCCGCTGCCGGTGCGGGCATGGAGTTGCAGTCGATCACCATCGCGGTCCTCGGCGGCATCGTCATCACCGGTGGCATCGGCCGCGTATCCGGCACGTTGCTGGGCCTCGTGCTCGTGGTGATCCTCAACTCCGGTCTGCAACTGGCCGGTGTGAGCAACACCTGGCAGATCGGTCTTCTCGGAGCCGTGCTCATCATCAGCGTCCTGATCGACACCCTGCGAGTACGGAGGCAGCGCACATGAGCGAGCTCAGCACCCTCAGCACCCTCATCCCCTCGATTCCGGCACGAGGCGAGCGGGCGATCGACTTGCTCGTCGTCGGCGACACCGGCATCGACCTCATGGTCGACGTCGCCGACCTGCCCGGCCGAGACGCGAAGTCGATCGGGCAGAGTCTCGGCATCCACCCCGGAGGCATGGGTGCGAACTTCGCCGTCGCAGCCGGCCTGGCGGAGTCGGCGCTGCGGGTCTCCCTGTTCTCGCGCGTCGGTGACGACCCGTTCGGCGTCGGATGCATCCGTGCGCTCGCCAGTGCGGGCATCGCGACCGATCATGTCGAGGTGATGCCCGACGAGCTCACCTGGTGGTGCGCCGTCGCGGTCGCCGCCGACGGCGAGAAGAGCCTCCTCGGCGGACGCACGCCGGCCTCTCTTCCCGATGCCTCCCGCGTGGGCCGCGACGTGCTCTCGGCGACCCGCTGGCTGCATGTGCTCGCCGACGTTCCGGGGTCGGACGACCTGATCCGGCGCGCGCGATCGGCCGGAGCGAGAACCAGCGTCGACGTCGAGGGCAGCTACGTCGTCGAAGACCCCGAACGGGCGAGGGAGCTCATCGCCCTCGCAGACCTGGCGATCATCAACACCGGCGCGGCGCAGAACCTCACCGGCACTGCCGATGACGAGACGGCGCTCGCCGCTCTTCTGGACGGCACCGCGCACCGCGCCGTCGTGCTCACTCGCGGTGCGGGCGGCTCGCTTTTCGGAGCTACAGACGGCGACGGCGCCATCTCGGTCTGGTCGCAGGCCAGCGTGATGGTGCCGCGTGTGGTCGACACGACGGGCGCGGGCGATGCATTCGCCGGCACGGTCGTCGCTTCGCTGCTCGCCGACCGTGGCGTCGACCAGGCTCTCGCCGCAGCGGCCGCGCACGCTGCCCAGACGATCCGGCACCTCGGGTCCCGCTCCGGTGGCGTCCCCGGGTGGCCGCACACCGTGACTCACCGCACACCTGCCTCACAACAAACAGGAGACATCCATGACTGAACTGACTGTCGCGACCCCGCAGACCGACCCGACGCGCTTCACCCGCCTCGAAGACAAGATCCTCGGATCACTCGCGACCGCGGTGATCGGCGACGCACTCGGTGCTCCGACCGAGACGCGCAGCATTCCCCAGATTCGCGCGCTCTTCGACGGTCCTGTGACGGAATTCCAGAAGCCCCTCGCGGATTCTCCCTACTCGAAGGGTCGTCACGCGGCGCAGATCACGGATGACAGCAGTCAGCTGCTCATGCTCGCCGAGGTGTTCATCCGCACTCGCACGGCGATCACCGCGCGCGACGTCGCCGACATGATCCTCGAGTGGTCGACGAACACCGACTACTTCCCGCACTTCGCCGGACCCACGACCCGTCGCGCGGTCGCTGCGCTTCGTGAGGGCGCAGACCCCGAGACGATCGGCGCCGCGGGTGACGAGGCCACCACCGGTGCGAGCAACGGTGCCGCGATGCGCGCCGGTGCCGCCGGACTCGCCCACCCGGGAGACGTGGGTGCCGCTGTTCAAGCGGCGCTGATCACGGCACGCCCCAGCCACTTCACCTCGGTCGGAGTCGCCGGGGCCGCCGCCATCGCCGGCGCCGTGGCCGCTGCGCTCGTCGATGACGCGAGCGTCACCGACGTGGTCGATGCCTTCCTCTGGTCGGCGCTCGAGGGAGAGCGGCTCGGACGCGAACTCGGGCGCGAGGTCCCCGCGCCGAGCGTGTACGAGCGTGCCAAGCGCGCCGCCGAGATCGCGATCGTCGAGCGCGACCAGGACCGGCTCGTCGCGCGCATCGCCGCCGAGATCGGCACCGGGCTCCCGGCAGCCGAGGCTGTTCCCGCGGCTCTCGGATTCTTCGTCGCCGCTGCCGGCGACCCGTGGCGCACCGTGCAGGCGGCTGCCAACGCGGGCGACGACACCGACACGGTCGCGTGCATGGCTGGATCGATCGCCGGAGCCTTCTCGGGCTTCGCCGCCGTGCCGCGCGACAAGTACGCGCAGGTGCTGGAGGCCAACCCGATCGACATCGCCGACGTCGCCCAGCGGTTGTACGAGGTCGTTCGCTGACGGACATCCGGCAAGGATGGGGTCGGGCCTCGGAGGTCCGGCCCCTTCCGCGTCCCTCCGCCAGCTGCCGTCAGACTCGCGGACGATACCGCTGCACGACGACTCCCGACCCGAACTCCTCGCGCCCCACGAGCTCGAGCTGCACCCGCTCGCTCAGCCCGGCGAGCAGCGTCGGCCCGTGCCCGGCGACGACCGGATGCACGGCGAACACGTACTCGTCGATGAGTCCCCACTCGGCCAATGCCGTCGGCAGCGTCACGCCGCCCACCGACAGAAAGCTGTCTCCCGGCTCCTGCTTGAGGCGCTCGACCGCCTCTCGGAGGTCGCCGTCGAGCAGTTCGGAGTTCCAGTCGACCGCAGTCAGGGTGCTCGAGACGACGTACTTCTTCGTCCGGTCGATGGCTTCGGCGAACAGGACCTCCGACTCATCCATCCAGTCGGGCCACACGCCGTCGGCCGGACGCCGCCACGCCGACTCCATCATCTCGTAGGTCACGCGGCCGTAGATCTCGGCATCCGCTCGTTTCATCTCGGACGTCCAGAAGTGCATGAACTCCTCGTCGGGTGGGAGCCCCGCCTCGTGATGGCAGCATCCGTCAAGCGTGACGTTGATGGCATATCGCAGCGGTCTCATCTGTCGCTCTCCCTTGGATGCGCAGTGCGGTTTCTCGGGAAGGTAGCAGAGCACGATCGCGCTGTCACCGGCGTGGGCACGCGAAGGAGGCGTTTCGTCTCGCAGGCTCGCTCAACGACCGGGGTGGTTGGACTCGATCAATGGCTGGACGCTGTGGGGGTGAGGCGTTTCGTCTCGCTCCGCTCGCTCAGCGACCGGCGGGGGCCGAGCTCGCTCAACGACCGGGGGTCGGCTTGCGCCGGCCGGCCGACCGCGGGGGATTCGCGCGCAGGTGCCCACTGACCTGCGTCATCACTCGCGCGAGCGTGTCGACATCGGCATCCGTCAGTGATTCGAACAGCAGACTCTTCACTGCCTCGATGTGCCCGGGGAACACTCTCGCCAGCACCTCCCGCCCCTCTGCGGTGATGGCGACGATCGTGCTGCGCTCGTCCTCGGGTGACGGCGCCCGCGTGACGAGCCCGCGTTCCTCGAGCGACTGCGCCTGATACGTCAGGCCACTCCTGCTGTAGACGACCCCGTCGGCGAGGTCGGTCATCCGCTGGCTGCCGCCCGGAGCGTCGCCCAACCGCGCGAGCAACTGGAACTGTACGTAGCTGAGCTTCCCGACATCTTTCAGCTGCTTCTCGACCGCGTGCCGCAGGAGGCTGCTGACTTCGGTGAAGGCGAAGTAGGCGGCGAGCTCCGTCGAGGAGAGCTGAGGAGGATTCGTGCTCATGCCCTAAGTATACGGCTTGCTTCGAATTCGAAGCAGTGCTACTGTCGACTTATTGCTTCGAATTCGAAGCACAACGAAAGGACAACATTATGAAGGCAGTACGGTTCCACGAAGTGGGCGGCCCCGAAGTTCTCCAGTACGAAGACATCGAGCAGCCCACGCCCGCCGCGGGTCAGGTGCGGCTGCGTGTCGCAGCATCCGCCTACAGCGCCGCCGACAACGGCATGCGCGCCGGCTTCCTCCCCATCCCCGTGGTGCTCCCCCACGTTCCGGGTTACGACGTCTCCGGAACCGTCGACGCGATCGGCGACGGCGTGAAGGAGTTCGCTGTCGGAGACGCGGTCATCGGCTTCCTGCCGATGGTGGAAGACGGAGGTGCCGCCGAGTATGTCGTCGCCCCGGCATCCGCTCTGGTTGCGGCGCCGAGCAGCGTTCCCCTCGCGGATGCTGCGGCGTTGCCGTCCGTCGCCCTCACTGCGCGCCAGGCGCTCTTCGATGAAGGGGGTCTCGAAGCGGGCCAGCGAGTCCTGATCGTCGGCGCGGGCGGCGTCGTCGGCAAGTACGCCATCGCCCTGGCCAAGAGGGCCGGCGCGTACGTCATCGCCACGGCAAGCCCGAGAAGTGCGGATGCTGTGCGCGCAGCCGGTGCGGACGAGATCATCGACCACACCGAAACCGATGTGCGCGAGGCGGTCACTGAGCAGGTCGACCTCCTCCTCAACCTCGCCCCCATCGACCCGGACGAGTTCACCGCCCTGGTGAGCCTCGTCCGCTCGGGTGGAGTCGTGGTGAGCACCACCGCCTGGATGCCGGCACCTGACGACGCCGAACGGAACGTGCGGTCGGTGGTCGTGTTCGTCCGCAGCGACGCCGAACAGCTCCGGGAGCTCGTGGCCCTGGTCGACAGTGGCGATCTGCGACTGGAAGTCACCCGCCGCATCCCGCTCACCGAGCTGCCGGCGCTGCATGCCGAGGCCACCTCCAGACCGATCGCCGGCAAGGTGATCGTGATTCCGTGAGGTGTCGTCACTCCCGTGGCAGTCGTGGTGCGCTATCCGGCCCGGAGGTCGCCACAGCTGCCGCGGGAGCGGCGGCGTGAGCTGCGGCTCGGGCGGCGTCGCGGGCCGCGCTCCGAGCGGCGTCATGCGCTTGTCGCACGCGCGTCCTGATCTCCTGCGCGTCTTGGTCGGCGACGCGCATCAATTCCAGCAGGCGCTTGTGGTGCGCCCAGTGCCGATCCCACAACTCGGGCCCGACTGCGGCGAGGAAGTCGACTTTCGTCGGGACTCCGCGGCGTTCATACTCCTGAAGCCGCGCGATCCGCTCCTCGATATCTCGGATGCCCCGGGCTGTGGGTGAGAGCCTCGCGGTGCTGCGCATCCACACGAGCCAATTCTTGTTCCCCTTGCTCTGGTTGCACTTCCCGCAGGCAGGGACGAGGTTGTGAATCTCAGAGATATAGCCGGTCGGTCGCTGCTGGTCCACGAGGGGTCGCAGATGATCCCACTCCGTGCTTTCGCCGCCGCAGTACGCGCAGGCGATGTGGTCGAGCATTCCCAGGACATCCAGCGCGTCGCGGACCTCGGCCTCGGAAGGCATCACGACCGGGATGACTCCGTTCACGAACGAGTTCGTGATGCTCGAACTGCGGCCCGAGATCCGCACCGGATTGGGCATTGCGAACCAGCTCAGATACACCGGAGAAGTCATGAGTCGATCTTCGTGGATTGGCGACCGCACGCGCACGAATCCCATCGTCGAGCGGGCATCTGGATCACTTCCACCGATATGCCGAAGTACCGGCGTAATTCGAACAAACGTTCGAAACTCGCAACGATCCGAGGTAGTATTGAGGCATGGCAGAACTGATCGGATTGCACGAGGCGATGGCTCGCCTCGATGCGGTCTGGGCAGACGCTGACGCCGCGTCCGGCCTGTCACGCGAGCAGCTGATCGCCGTGAACGACGCCATCGGCGTGGTGCAAAGGCGAGTGGATGCCGTGCACGCCGACGTCGCTGCGGGAATCGCTCATGAGTCCCGCCCCGAGTTGGGTGCTGAGGGTCTGGCCAAGCAGCAGGGGTTCCGCACCGCAGCCAAGCTGATCGCCGCGACGACCGGGGTGTCCACCGGCGACGCCAGCCGCCTGGTGAAAGTCGGAGAGGCGACCGCGCCGCGCACAGACCTTTTGGGCGCCCAGCTGCCGGCCAAGTATCCGGCGCTGCGAGAGGCACTCGCCTCCGGCGCCCTCGGTGTGCAGGCCGTGGCCCTGATCCTCGCGCTGCTGGAGCGTTGCCGCATCGCCGCCGGGGCCGAGCGCATCGCGCAGGCCGAACAGTTGCTCGCCGAGGCCGCCGTCGGACTCTCCCTCGACGACGTACGACGCCTGGTCGTGCGGGCAGAAGCCTGGCTCGACCCCGACGGTATCGAGCCCAAAGAAGACGACAAGCGCTCGAAGCGATCACTGACGATCTCCGAACGCGGCGGAATGGTGCACCTGAACGCCATCCTCGACGCCGAGACCGCAGCCCCGGTGGTGGCCGCGATCCGCGGGTACGTCACCGCCGCCTTCGCGGCGCGCCAAGAAGCACCGGATGCCGATGCACCGGATGCCGACCGCCGCAGCGTCCAGATGATCCAGGCCGATGCTCTCGCCGTATTCTGCGGCCACGTGCTCAGCTGCGGCCAGAAGGTTCCGCTCGCCGGGGCCACGGTCATCGTCCGCATGAACCTCGACGACCTGCAGAACGGCACCGGATCAGCGACGATCGACGGTCTCGATCAGCCGGTCAGCGCGAAAACCGCCAGACAGATGGCGGCCGCCGGAGGAGTGATCCCCTGCGTCCTCGGCGGGGACAGCGAGATCCTCGACTGGGGCAGAGAGAAACGCCTCTTCACACGGGCGCAACGACTCGCACTCGTGGAACGCGACGGCGGATGCGCGATGTGCGGACTCCCACCCGAAATGACCAAAGCACACCACATCCGATGGTGGAAACGAGACCACGGGCCCACCGATCTCACCAACGGGGTCCTCCTCTGCGAGACCTGCCACCACCGCATCCACGACAACGGCTGGGACATCCACATCGACGGCACCGGAATCAGCGCACACGTCTGGTTCCTCCCACCCCGCTACGTCGACCCCGACCGCACACCCCGCCTCGGCGGCCGCGCACGATTCGACATCGCCGCATGAGCCGGGGCGGCGTGGGGCGGGCGCTTCGTCTCGCTGGCGCTCGCCCAACGGCCGGGAGTCAACCACCGGGAGTCAACGACCGGCCGCCCGCCAACCGATCCCACGCCCCGCGATCCGCCGACCGGCCTCATCCGCAGGGACCGCCTCGCCGACATCCCCGCCCCACTGCAATGACACAGCCGAATGCACGATCGTGTCCGCATACACATGAACCAGGTTGTAGCCCTGCGCAGCATCCTGACCACGGGTCGCACCAGGCGGCTGTGTCAGATCCTGGCCATACGCACTCGACGACGCCGCCACCACCGGCACCCCCGCGAACAGGCCGAACGACGGGTGGTGGACATGCCCAGACAGAATCCCCCGCACCTCCGAACCCGCCAACACCTCACGCAACCGAGCCTGACCCCGCAACTCCACCATCACCGCGGTGTCCAATACCGTCGGCAACGGCGGATGATGCATGAGCAGCAAGGTCCCCGCCGACGCCGGCGCCTCGAGCTCCGCCGACAACCACGCCAACTGCGCATCGTCGACCTCACCCCAATGCGCCCCCGGCACCGTCGAATCCACCACGATCACGCGCAGATCGCCGAACCACCGGACCTCGGTGATCGGCTCCTCACCCACAAGACCGCTCGCAGAACCACCGGCACCGGAAACCGTAGGTCTACCGGCGTCCCCGGCAATCCCCGCAATCCCCGCGCCCGCCAACAACTCCGCCCGCATCGCCGCCCGGTCGTCATGGTTCCCGGCCGCCCACACGACTTCGCACCCCAGCGCTGCCGCGGCATCCTCCACCAGCGGGCGCAGCCGCCGATACGCCGACACATCGCCCCGATCCGCCAGATCACCCGTCAGCAACAGAGCATCCGGCTTCAACCCCGAAGCCACCAGCTTCGACAGCATCAACTCCAGATTCGAATCCGCATCCGCGCTGCTTCCGTACAGCGGCGAGCGTTCGCCAGGCAGATGCGTATCCGAGATGTGCACGAAAGTATGCGACGGACGGGGATGTTCGGTGAGGATCATGTCACTTCCTGGTCAGCGAACGGTCGAACAATCAACATTTCAGACAGCGGCCGCCGTCGAACCGACGACCAGCGAACCGGCGAACGACCTCCGCACGGTCGCACCAGCACCAGCACCAGCACCAACACCCGCACGCAACAGGTCCTGCATGGTCTCCACGGCCGCCGCCGCCACCGACTCCACCGGAATCCGCACGGTCGTCAGGCCCAGCAGATCGGCTCCAGGCAGGATGCCGTCGCACCCGGTGACACTCACGTCACCGGGCACGTCGAGCCCTCCGGCCAGAGCAGCCCGCATCACCGCGAGCTGCCGATAGTCCGAGGCGCACATGATCGCAGTGTCTCCCGACACCACGGCCCCCATCGCCTCGGACACCCCTTCATCCGGCCGTGCCCCGGCCGAGATCATCGTCACCGACGCGCCCGCGGCGATCAGCGTCTCCCGCATCGCCTGCGCGCGCAGATGCTCCGGATACGACGCCTCCGGACTCCCGGCCAGCACCACCACCCGGCGATGCCCCAGCGACAGCACATGCGTCGCCAGCATCCGCCCGTGCGCAGCATCGTCATAGTGCGCCGAGTGAATCCGACCCGACTCCTCGCCGCGACCCGCCCGCAGAATCGGCACCTGATCCGTGAACGGCGCTAGCTGCTCCGAGGTGATGCCACCCGTCGCCACGATCAGCCCCGCCACCCGCATCCCGAGCAGCCGGTGCAGCGCACCCACCTGCTTCGCGCCCTGCTCGTCCGCACCGATCGTCACCGTCACCAGGTCGAGCCCGCGCCGATGCGCCTCGTCCTGCAACCGCGAGAACAGCAGACCGTACGCAGGGTTGCTCGCATCGCGCAGCATCAACCCGACCGTGTCCGTGCGACCGGCCGCCAACTCCGCCGCCATCGTGTTCGGCACGTAACCGAGCCGTGCGGCGACCTCCAGAATCCGCTCCCGGGTCTCCGACGCGAAGCGCCCCTCACCCTTCAGCGCGCGCGTCGCCGTCGCCCGCGACACTCCGGCCGCTGCCGCCACGTCGCTGATCGTCACACGCAGAGCGGGCGTCGCATCCATCTCGCCGCTCATGCGGACCGCGCCTTCCGCCGCCGGCCAGAACCGTTCCGCGACCCTCGTCCGTACACGAGATACATGGTGACACCCATGATGATCATCAACAGCACCGTGTACACGAACGTGATCGGCATCGCATCGAGGTTGTTCTCACCTCGCGTGCTCTCCTGGATCGCCACACCCAGAGGCTTGTACAGCGGGTGATAGAGGAAGATCGCCGCGTCGTAGTCGTCGAGCAGGCTGTTGAAGTTCAACGCCGTGATCGCCGCCGCCGTCGGCAGCACCAGGGGGATGATCACCCGACGGAACGACGTCAACGATCGGGCGCCGAGAATCCGGGATGCATCCTCCAGCGAATCCGGCACCGACGCGAAACTCGCCTTCAGCAGCCGCAAGGTGAACGGGATCTTCACGCAGATGTACGCGACGAGCAGCAGCACCGGCGTGCCCGTCAGCACGATGTTCCCCACGATCCCGCGGGGCCGGTCGAACGCCATCACCAGGGCGAGGGCGATCAGCACGATCGGCAGAATCCACGGGATGTGCAGCACGTACTCGATCGCGGTCGTGATCGGGTTGCGGTACTTCTGCAGCACCCGCGCCACGAACAACAGCCCCACGACCACGATCACCGACGCGAGCGCGCTGTAGACGACGCTCACGATGAACGGGCGAAGCGCCGAGGCACTGCTGAACACGGTGATGTAGTTGTCGAGCGTGAAGCTGTCCAGCGTGATCGCGCCCGCCAGGATGCTGCGCGCATCGACGAACGAGAACACCGCGATGAGGATCACCGGGATCAGGTAGATCACCCACAGCACATACGCGACCACGTGCACGACGACGTTCGCGAACGGATTGCGGATCGCCTGCTTCTGAATCCGCGTCGCCACCTTCGCGACCGAGAAGTACACGCCCGACTTCTCCGCACGGTTCATGATCGCGAGCAGGATGATCGTCGCCACACCCAGCACGATCGCCAGCAACGCCGCGATGTCCCGAGTGATCGGACTCCGCGACAGGTCGATGATGAGCGGCGCGACCGTCTGGAAGTCGGGTCCGCCGAGCACCAGGGGAGCAGTCAGCGCGCCGAGCCCGATCAGGAACGTCAGCACCGTGACCGCGAACAGCATCGGCTTCATCACCGGCAGCACGATGCGTCGCAGGATCGTCCAGGTCGATGCGCCCATCAACTTCGCGGCCTCGATCGACGCGTAGTCGACCTTGCCGAGCGACGACGACAGGAACAACATGTGGTTGGTGGTCGTCGCGAACGTCATGACGAACGCCACCGCGAAGAATCCCGAGAACCAGTCGCGGTTCATGTCGGGCCAGACGTTCACCATCATGTTCGTGAAGAACCCGAACCGCCCGTAGATGAAGTTGTAGCCGGCGGCCAGCACGATGCCGCCGTAGATCAGCGTCGTCGCGTACCCGAGCCACAGCACCTTCGCGCCGCGGATCTGGAAGTACTGGGTCACCAGCACGATGAACACACCCACGACGTTGACCGTGATCGACAGGGTGATCGCCAGCAGGAAGCTGTTGCCGAGCGTCTTGATGGCCCGCTCGCTGCCGAACAGCTTCTCGACGGCGGCGATGCTGAACTGCCCGTCCGGGAAGAACGTCGTCCCCAGCAGCGCCGCGTTGGGCAGCACCAGGAATGCCACCGCGAACCAGATCACCACGACACCGGTCACCCACGCCATCGGC
Organism: Microbacterium sp. CGR2; assembly: GCF_003626735.1. Lineage (NCBI taxonomy): Bacteria > Bacillati > Actinomycetota > Actinomycetes > Micrococcales > Microbacteriaceae > Microbacterium > Microbacterium sp. CGR2. The sequence goes on from NZ_RBHX01000001.1 coordinate 1,239,748, forward strand.
GAGCGCAGCATGGCCCGGATGCTGCCGCGCGGACGCTTCGTCTTGCTCGCCCGCCCCGGGATGAACGTCGTCGGATCGCTCATGTCATGCCGCCGGGTACTGCAGAATCCAGCGCGGATCGACATCCACGCGCACGGCATCGCCCGGATTCCAGCGCTGAGCGGATGCCGCAGCCGGCACGCTCACCCGCACGGCCGAATCGGCGACGGCCACCGTATAGACGCTGTGGCTGCCGTGATACGTCCGGTCGACGACGGTGCCATCGACGGATGCGACGGACGCGACGGATGCCGGCGCACCGGCAGGACCAAGATGCAGCTTCTCCGGCCGCACGTAGCTCTCGGCCCTGGCATCCAGGTCCCCGCCGATGTTGATGAGCATGGCCCGAGTGAGGCGGTTGTTCTCGCCGATGAACCGGCAGACGAACGGTGTCGCGCTGCGGTCGTAGATCTCCTCGGGAGTGCCCACCTGCTGCAACCGGCCGGCGTCGAGCACGGCGATCCGGTCGCTGAGGGTCAGCGCCTCTTCCTGATCGTGGGTGACGTAGACCGTCGTCACCCCGACTTCGCGCTGCAGTTCCTTGAGCTGCTCCCGCAGCTGCACGCGGAGCTTCGCGTCGAGGTTCGACAGCGGTTCATCCAGCAGCAGGATGCGCGGCGTCAGCACCAGCGCGCGGGCGATCGCCACGCGCTGCTGCTGTCCGCCGGAGAGTTCCGAGACGTTCCGGTCGAGCTGGGAAGAGGCAAGCCCCGTCCGGTCGGCGATCTCATCGACGCGACGCTTCTGCTCGGCCTTCGACACCTTCTGCACCGACAGCCCGAACGCGATGTTCTCCCGCACGTTCATGCTCGGGAAGAGGGCGTAGTTCTGGAACACCATGCCCACATCGCGCTTCTCGCTGGGCACGCGTGTCACATCGCGCCCCGCGATGTGGATGCGTCCACCGGTCGGCTCGACGAACCCTGCGAGGGAGCGCAGGGCCGTGGTCTTGCCGCACCCGGAGGGGCCCAGGAGGGTGAAGAACTCACCCTCCTGGATCTCCAGATTCAGCTGCGAGACGGCACGATGGTCGCCGAACACGACATCGACGTCTTCGAAACGGATCATGATGGCCCTCAGCCGATGTATTCGAGCGTGACCTTCTCGACCCAGGCGCCGAGGTTCTCGCTCACGAACGAGAAGTCGATCTCCTGACGCGGAAGCTCTTCCATCAGCGCGACGACATCAGGGTTGGCCTGCTCGACCGCCCCTTCGTTGACGGGCATGGCGTTGAACTCGGCGGCGAACTCACCCTGGACCTCGGCGCTGCCGAACCAGTCGATGAACTCCTGCGCGGTCTCTTCCTTCGCGGTGCCGGCGATCGGTGCGATCTGCTCGGTCACGTACGGGACGCCGTACTCCGGAACGATCATCCCGGTGGACGTGCCGTACTCCTCGTCGCGCGCTTCGATACCGCTGGACGGCAGCACGGCGTAGTCGATCTCGTCGCGGGTGATGCGGGCGTACGGGTCGGTGCCTTCGACGGCGGGGGAGCCGTTGGCGTAGTACGACTCCACGAGCTTCCAACCCTTGTCGCTGACACCCAGGTCGCCGTCCTCGTCGAGGTGTCGGGAGAGGATGCTCGCCAGCACGAGCTGCGGGGTCGCCTGGCCGAGAGCCGGGTTCACCTCGTAGCGGCCGGCGTTCGCCTCATCCGTCCACAGGTCGTCCTCGCTGGACGCCGGGTCGCTGACGCTGTTCTCGTCGTAGACGGTCACGATCGCCTGCTCGACCAGCGGCCAGTACACGCCGTCGGCCGCGTCGCCCGCGTCCTTCGGGACCTCTCCGCTCCAACTCGGCTCGTAGCCGGTGATCGCCTCTTCGGCCTTGAGCTGCTCGAAGAACATGTTGTTGAGACCGAACACCACATCGCCGACCGGGTTGTTCTTCTCCGCGATGATGCGGTTCGTGAGGTCGGCACCGCCGAGCCCGACGATCTCGATCTCGTAGCCGGCCTCCGCGGCCTTCTCGGTGATCCATTCGCCACGGCCGTCGCTGTTGGAGTTGGTGTAGACGATGAGCGTTCCGCCCTCGCCGCCGCCGCTTGCCCCGTCGCCCTCGCCACCGCCCCCGGAAGATTCGGTGCCGCCTGCACAGCCCGCCAATGCGATCGCTGTGACTGCCGTGAGCCCGATGAGGGACCAGCGCTTCTTCCGGATGTCGACCATGGTCGTCCTTTCTCGTCGTCGAGTGATGTCAGAGACGACATTACTCGCATGTTGTGGTGTCTATACAAAGAATGTGTTAATCCGTAGACGCGGTCGCGCGCCCGCACTCAAAGTAGGCGCTCGAGGTGAACTCCAGCGCACGCGAAGATGAATTGTGGGCACGGCTGTTCGACGCGGGAGCGATATGCATAGCGCAACGATTGATTGGGTAAGCATTTCGATAGGTGTTCACTTCTGCAACCAGTCACTCTGATCTCAGATTTGGAACGGATACCGCCACAGGCGGATACTCATGGCATCCCCGCTGCCTCCCGAACGGTTCTCCCATGAACACCGCGCACGCGCTCGCCCCCGAGGCGACCATCGTCGTCATCGGCGCCGGACGCCTGGGCCGCGTGCTCGCTCGGGCATTGGGCACCGCGGGGTTCGATGTCCGTGGCCCGATCGGGCGGGACACCGAGATCCCGGATGCCGACGTCGCCCTGCTCTGCGTCCCCGACGCGGCGATCCCCCAGGCAGCGATCAACGCCCGCGGTCATGCATCGCTGGTCGGTCATGTCTCCGGCGCGACCCCGCTCGACGATGTGGACTTCAGCATCCACCCGTTGCAGACGTTCACGGGCACCGAATCTCCCGACATCTTCCACAGCATCGGTGCGGCGGTCGCGGGCAGCACCGACGAAGCCCGCGCCGTCGCCGCCCAGCTCGCCCGCGCGCTCGGCGCCCGCCCGTTCGCCGTCGATGACGCCCACCGAGCGACCTATCACGCGGCGGCATCCTTCGCCTCGAACTTCGTACTCGCCGTGCTCGACGCCGCAGCGCAGCTCGCCTCCGCCTCCGGCATCCCGCAGCAGGAAGCGCGCGACCTCCTCGCCCCACTCGTCCGCCGCACGGTCGACAACTGGGACGCCGACGGAGCGGCCCGAGCGCTCACCGGACCGATCGCCCGGGGAGACGAGACCACCGTCGCCCGTCAGCGAGCCGCCATCGACGAAGTCGCCCTGCACCTGCGAGGGCTCTTCGACGAGCTCACGTCCGCGACGCGAGCCGTCACCGCGCGCACCGACGAGGAGACATTATGAACATCCTCCGCACCATCCTCGAGGTTCGCGCCGTCGTCGCCGAAGCGCGGAGCGCCGGAAAGAGCGTCGGGCTCGTCCCCACGATGGGTGCCTTCCACGAGGGGCACCTGTCGCTGATGCGGCGGGCGCGCGCAGCATCCGATCTCGTCGTCGTCTCGCTCTTCGTCAACCCGACCCAGTTCGGTGCGAACGAAGACCTCAGCTCGTATCCGCGCGACGAGATGCGCGATGCTGCACTCGCCGAGACCGAGGGCGTCGACATCCTGTTCGCGCCCGAGCCGACCGAGATCTACCCCGACGGGTTCTCGACCAGCATCCATGTCTCCGGCATCTCCGAGATGCTCGACGGTGCGAGCCGGGGCCCGCACCACTTCGACGGCGTCGCCACCGTCGTGACGAAGCTGTTCGGCATCGTCCGCCCCGACGTCGCCTACTTCGGTCAGAAGGATGCGCAGCAGGTGCTGGTCGTTCGTCGCGTCGTGCACGACCTCGACCTCGATGTGCGGATCGAGGCCTGCCCGATCGTGCGTGAGGCCGACGGGCTCGCGATGAGCTCCCGCAACGTGTACCTCGATACCGCGGCGCGCGAGCAGGCCACCGCGCTGAACGGCGCGCTGGATGCTGCCGCCGCGGCTCACGAGTCGGGGGAGCACGACGCGGGAAGCATCCTCGCTGCGGCCCGCCGCGTGCTCGCGGATGCCGGAATCGAACCGGAGTATCTCGAACTCCGCGACGCCGAGACCCTGCGTCCGATTCGACGAGTCGAAGCCGATGCCGTCCTCGCGGTCGCCGCTCACGTCGGCGCTGCGCGCCTGATCGACAACCATGTCCTCTCCATCACCGAGAAGGGTGCCGCCTGATGCGACGCACCATGTTGAAGTCGAAGATCCACCGCGCGACCGTCACCGGGAGCGACCTGCACTACGTGGGGTCGATCACCATCGACCCGGACCTGCTCGAGGCGGCGGACATCCTCCCGCATGAGCAGGTGCACGTCGTCGACGTCGACAACGGCGCCCGCTTCGAGACGTACACGCTCGTCGGCGAACGCGGCTCGGGGGTGGTCCAGGTCAACGGGGCGGCAGCGCGTCTCGTGCACACCGGCGACACCATCATCGTCATCTCCTACGCCGACTACTCAGCAGAGGATCTCGCGACCTACGAACCGCGCGTCGTGCACGTCGATCGGTCCAACGCGATCATCCAGGTGGATGACGCCGTCGATCAGCTGCTCACGGAGGCTCGCGCATGAGCGCCCACGCGGCGTCGCGAAAGCGGGTCACGCTGGCGGCGCTGGCAGCGAAGAAGGATGCCGGCGACCCGATCGTCATGGTCACCGCCTACGACCACCCTGGTGCGCAGATCGTCGAGGCGGCGGGAGTCGATGTCGTGCTGGTCGGCGATTCGGCTGCGATGACCGTCCTCGGCTACGACAGCACCGTGCCGGTCACGGTCGACGAGATGCTCATGCTGACCAAGGCCGTGCGGCGGGGGCTGACGACCCCGCTGCTGGTGGGCGACCTGCCGTTCGGGTCGTACGAGGCATCCGACGAGCTCGCGATCGCGACGGCGCAGCGCTTCCTCAAAGAGGCCGGCTGCGATCTGGTCAAGATCGAGCGCGGAGGCACCACCGTCGAGCGGGCGCGAGTGCTCGTGGGTGCCGGCATCCCCGTCGTCGGACACGTCGGGCTCACTCCGCAGACGGCGACGTCGTTGGGCGGCTACCGGGCGCAGGGACGGACGGCCGAGGCGGCGCTCGCCGTGATCGACGACGCGCTGGCGCTGCAGGATGCCGGATGCTCCATGCTGGTCGTCGAAGCGGTGCCGTCCGAACTCACCGCCGCTCTGGTCTCGCTGCTGCGCATCCCCGTCATCGGAATCGGGGCAGGAGCGGATGCCGACGGCCAGGTGCTCGTCTTCCACGACCTGCTCGGCATCTACGACGGGGGAGCGGCGAAGTTCGTCAAGCGATACGCCGACGTGCGCGGTGTGGCGGTAGCCGGTGTCGAAGCGTATGCCGCAGAGGTGCGCGGCGGCGTCTACCCGGCACCTGAGCACGGATACGCGATGGCCGACAGAGAAGCCGAGCGGATGCGGGAGCTGCTCGCCCGACGCTGACTACCGGGTGCCCCCGCCCTCCGGCTCCCACCGCAGCAGGTCCCCCGGCTGGCAGTCCAACGCCTGGCACAGCGCATCCAGAGTCGTGAAACGTACCGCCTTCGCGCGGCCGTTCTTCAGCACCGCCAGGTTGGTGGGGGTGATGCCGATGCGCTCCGCCAACTCGCCGACGCCCATCTTCCTCCGCGCCATCATCACGTCGATGTCGACCACGACGGGCATCAGATCACCTCGTTGTCGAGTTCGGAGCGAAGAGTGCGAGCCTCGGACTCGTGCTCGATCGCCTGCCGCAGCAGTGCCTTCATCACGACGACCAGCAGCGCCATTCCGCCGAGCACCAGAGCCGCACCGCAGATCAGACCCACGATTCCGGGCGCTGTTCCGCCGGGTGCCAGCAGCACAGCCAAGATGAACGCCAGGACGGCAGCCGCGAGGATCGCATCGATGATGACATCGACGTAGCGGAACGATGACTCCGAGAAGATCGAACCGCGTCGCACCTTCGTCAGCAGCATCCACACGCAGACGCCGAAGATCTGCATGGCGATGACGCCCAGCACGATGATCGTCACGAACGCGATCCGCCCCCAGAGCGCCTCTCCGGCGAGGTCGAACCACAGGGCCGGAACGATGAGTGCCTGCACGACCAGGGAACCCAGCAACGCGAGCCCGATCACGACCTGGAGTATGACGATCGTCGGCTTGCTCATGGGGAACCTTTCATCGAAGAACAACGACAATCTATTGTTTATCGTTCGATTGGGCAAGCATTGAACGTCGTTGCTTGCTACGAGAGAAGAGTGAGTGTACGGTCACTCATATGGCGATCAGCACCCGTAGTTCCGTTCTCTCCACGGCCGACGCTCGCCGACCTCTCGTTGCTGCCGCCGCTGTCACCGCGTTCGCGCGAGCCGGCTATCACGGCACCACCGTGGCGGATGTCGCCCGAGAGGCGAAGATCTCACCCGCGTACGCCTTCAAGCTGTACTCCGGCAAGGAGGCGTTGTTCATCGCCGCCCTCGAGGCTTGCTTCGACGCGATCCTGGTCGCCCTCGAAGATGGGGCGGATGCTGCGGCCGAACCCACCCCGGACGGCATCCTCGAAGCGATGGGAGACGCCTATGCTGCTCTCATCTCCGACCGCTCACTGCTGATGCTGCAGGTGCACGCTCAGTCGGTGGCGGACATCCCCGAGATCGGCGCTGCACTTCGCACGGGACTGGGTCGTGTCACGACCTTCGCGCAGAGCCGTTCCGGTGGGTCTGACGATGACGTGCAGCGATTCATTGCGTACGGGCAGCTCTGTCACCTCATCGTCACCACGCAGCTCGACAGCCGCACTGAGAAGTGGGCGACGCTGTTGACCCACGGCATCCGCCACCCCGACTGAAGCTGCGTCGAACAGACCGCTTTTTGTTTGTCCAAAACAGTGAGTGAACAGTCACTCAGTCATCCCAGGAGGAGATCATGACCACCCGCACCCCCACCCCCGCCACCGCTCCGCCCTTCGGCCAGCTCACCGCGTCACCCCACACGCCACGGAGCTCACGCCGCTGGTTGGCCCTCGGCATCCTTGCGCTCGCGCAGTTCCTCGTCGTGCTCGACGCGTCGATCGTGAACATCGCGCTCCCTGTCCTCGGTCAGCAGCTCGGAATGGACACCGCCGCTCTGGCCTGGGTCATCACCGCCTATGTCCTCGCCTTCGGTGGGCTGCTTCTGCTCGGCGGACGTCTCGCCGACCGGTACGGGCACCGCCGCGTGTTCCTCATCGGCACAGCCGGCTTCGTCGCGGCATCCGCCCTCGCGGGGTTCTCCGTCTCGAGTGAGATGCTGCTCGCCGCCCGAGCGGTGCAGGGAGCTTCCGCCGCGCTGCTCGCTCCTGCAGCGTTGGCTCTGTTGACGCAGCTCTTTCCCGACGCGCGGGAACGCACCAAGGCGCTGGGCGTCTGGGGTGGTGTGGCGGGCATCGGCTCGGCGGCCGGGGTGCTGCTCGGTGGCGTGCTCACCGCGAGCTTCGGGTGGCAGTCCGTCTTCTTCGTCAACGTTCCCGTCGGCGCGATCGTGTTGATCGCGATTCCCCTCCTGGTCACCCGCGACGGCGTCCGAACGCCCGGACGACTGGATGCTGCCGGTGCGGTGACCGTCACCGCCTCGCTCGTCGCTCTCGTCGGAGCGTTCAGCGCGGTGGAGCAGCTCGGCTTCCTGCATCCGCTGCCCCTCGTGCTCTTCGCCGCCGCTCTCGCGCTGGGGGCTGTGTTCGTCGTGATCGAACGACGCACCCCCGAGCCTCTCGTCCCGCTGTCCCTCTTCCGCAACCGCAGCCTCGCCCTCGGCAATGTCGTGATGCTGCTGACCGGCGCGGCGATGGTCGCCCTGTTCTTCGCCCTGTCGGTCTACATGCAGGCCGTACTCGGCTACGACGCTCTGACCACGGGCCTGACGCAACTGCCGCTCGCCGGTGCCCTCGTGCTGGTGGCAGGCGCGGTGCCGACTCTGATCGCCCGACTCGGCACCCGACCTGTGCTGTCCGGCTCTTTGCTGCTGCTCGCCGGTGGTCTCGTCTGGCTCTCCGCCGCCCCCTCGGATGCCGCATTCCTGATGCACCTTCTCGGACCGACCCTGTTGATCGGCGTCGGGCTGGGCGGGGCATTCGTGGCGACGACCCAGCTGGCCGTCGAGGGCGTCGAAGGAGGCGAAGCCGGGCTAGCCGGAGGACTCATCAACACCAGCCAGCAGATCGGCGGCGCCGTCGGACTCGCGGTGCTCGGGTCGATCGCCGGTCTCCGGACCGCGATGCTCGAGACCGACGGGGCGACAGCAGCGGATGCTCTCACCGGCGGCTTCGCATGGCTCTTCCTCGGGGCGGCTCTGCTCGCCGTCGTCGGGGCAGCGGTCGTCGCCATCTGGCCGCGCGACTGAGGGCAGGGTCCGGGCCTCGAGTAGGCCGCGACCGTCGCCTAACGCGCCGGCACTTCCGCTGTGCAATGCGCAGCTGCGGCCCCCGCGAGACGCCGGTCAAGCGTGAGGAGGGGAGACCTGCTGACCTCGGCGAGCGCGACATATGCGGCGTCGTAAGCGCTGAGGTTGTGACGCAGATCGAGCACTCGCGAGATCAGGGGCAGCGATGCGTACAGCTCGATCCGGAGTCGAGAGAGATCAGATGCTGCGGAAGCCAGACGTTCGTCGCTGAGCACGCCGCCGCGATTGAGCCCTCGGAGCGCGGAAGCGACTTCGATCGGCAGGATCTCGGGAGCGATGAGGGTCTCTGCGGCCAGTCGCTCGTGAAGTCGGGTCGGTCCGGCGGCGGCGGTCAGCAGGTCGACGACGACGGACGCATCGACGACGATCATCCTTCGCGGCCGTCGCCGACGGCGGCGATGATCGCGCTCGTCGGAATCTGCGGTTGCGGTGGCCGTGTGGCGAAGTCGGCCAACAGTTCCGCCAGCGTCGGCTGGCCTGCCAGGCGCGTGAGTTCCGCGGTCAGGTACTGCTGCAGTGACTGGCCGTGCGCCTCAGCTCGCGCGGCGAGGGCGGCGTGCACCGAAGGATCGAGGTCGCGGATGAGGACGTTCGGCATGCTTTCAGTATGCATGCGCCCGGCCGTCCCGGCAATGGTTGTCGACGTCATGACTTCAGCCTCAGCTGGGAGGGGGGGCCGGCGGGGTCACCGAGGCGCGATCAGTGCGCCGTGCCGCAAAGGCTGGAGCGTGCAGAAGTGGTCAGGACGCGATGCCGCGCGCGTGCATGTCGGCCGCGGCATCCGTCGCGATCTCCGACCACACCGCGTCGAGCGAGAGGTGCAGCACGGCGGCGACCGCGGCGATGGTCGAGAACGCCGGTGTCGCCACACGACCGGATTCGATCTTGCGGAGCGTCTCGGGAGAGATTCCCGCGTCGAGGGCGACGGTCAGCATCGAGTGATCACCGCGCGCACGCCTCAGCAGGGCGCCGAGGCGTTCGCCTCGCTCGACCTCGGCGGGGCTGAGGGGCATCCGGACCATCATGACGCCCATACTAATACCGGGATACTATTACCGGGATAGTTATTCGAAACAACAGAACGGGCGACATGATCGAGATCCTCACCGCCACCGAACTCGATCGAGCCCGCGACGCCGGCGCGCTCGTCGGCCGCATCCTGCAGTCTCTGAAGAACCGCGCCGGGGTGGGCGTCAACCTGCTCGACCTCGACCGCTGGACGAAGCAGATGATCGAGGATGCCGGAGCCGTGTCCTGCTACGTCGACTACGCACCCTCGTTCGGCCGCGGACCCTTCGGCCACTACGTCTGCACCGCGGTCAATGACGCCGTGCTCCACGGCATGCCCCACGACTATGCGCTCGTCGACGGCGACCTGCTGACCCTCGACCTGGCCGTCACCCTGTCGGGCGTCTCCGCCGACGCGGCGATCAGCTTCGTCATCGGCGACTCCCCGGCGCCGCGCGACCTCGCCATGATCGAGACGACCGAGCGGGCGCTCGCCGCAGCCATCGCCGCGGCCCGTCCCGGTGCCCGCATCGGTGACCTGTCCCACGCGATCGGCACTGTTCTGAGCGCGGCCGGCTACCCGATCAACCTCGAGTTCGGCGGGCACGGGATCGGCTCGACCATGCACCAGGACCCGCATGTGGCCAACGACGGTCGTCCCGGCCGCGGCTACAAGCTCCGTCCGGGCCTCCTCCTCGCGCTCGAGCCCTGGGTGATGGTCGACACCGACGAGCTCATCACGGATGCCGACGGCTGGACGCTGCGCAGTGCGACCGGATGCCGCACCGCGCACAGCGAGCACACGATCGCGATCACCGAGACGGGGGCGGAGATTCTCACTCTCGCGCCGTGAGCGGGCGCTGAAACTCCCACCCCACCCTCAGGGTTAACGATATATCGTTGAGTATCGTTCGACACCCCAGGTATGGAGGCATCATGAACAACACATTCCCCTTCAGCGGCCCCGGCAGCAACGACGGCGCCAACAACTTCGGCAGCCTGTTCGGCGGCGCCAACGGCCCCGCCGGCGGAATCTTCGAGGCGATGGACCAGCTTCGCAAGACCTTCGAACAGCGCCCGTCCGGCGGCTCGCGCATGGCCAAGGGTGACGTCCGCACCGCCGTGCTGTCGCTGCTCACCGAGAAGCCGATGCACGGCTACCAGATCATCAACGAGATCGCCGAACGCAGCGGCGGCTCGTGGAAGCCCAGCGCCGGATCCGTCTACCCGACACTCCAGCTGCTCGCCGACGAAGGCCTCATCTCCGCGGAGGAGCAGAACGGTCGCAAGACCTACTCGCTCACCGAGGCGGGACGCGCGGTCGCCGCAGAGGCCACGGGCACCCGTGCGCCGTGGGAGTCGTCCGACAAAGACGGCCACCGCAACGACCCGCGATTCAGCGCCCTCCCCAAGGCGGGCGTCGATCTCGCGGCTGCCGCCGCCCAGGTCGGCCGCAGCGGATCTCCTGAGCAGGTGCAGAGCGCAGTCGACGTCCTCGACGACGCTCGCCGTAAGCTCTACTCGATCCTCGCTCAAGACTGACACCGGGGTGACCGAGAGGAACCACCGATGACGGATGCCGCGGCACAGGGCGTGCATCGTGCTCGGTACCGTCGCATCCTGTCCTTCGCTGCGCGCGAGTTCATCAAGATCTGGTGGTACGAACTCGTGCTGCCCCGGTTCGGACTCAGTTCGGTCGCCGAGCGCACACGTGCACCGCGGATGCAGAAGTTCGCCCGCCGGTTCCACGTTCTCGCGGTCGAACTCGGCGGCCTGATGATCAAGGTCGGCCAGTTCATGTCGTCGCGCCTCGACGTGCTCCCGCCCGAGATCACCGCCGAGCTCGAAGGGCTGCAGGACGAGGTCCCCGCTGTGCCGTTCTCCGGCATCCGCGTCGTCGCGGAGGCAGAGCTCGGGATGCCGCTGGAGCGCGCGTACGCGTGGTTCGACGAGAACCCCGTGGCGGCAGCATCCCTCGGCCAGGCGCATCGCGCCCGATTGAACGACGTCGACACCGCAGACACCGGTCTCGAGAACGTCATCGTGAAGGTGCAGCGTCCGGGGATCGACGGGATCGTCGCGGTCGATCTCGCCGCACTCCGTCGCGTCGGCCGCTGGTTGACGCGCGTCCGCCTCGTCGCCGACCGCGTCGATGCGCCCGCTCTCGTCGAAGAGTTCGCCACGACCAGCCTGCAGGAGATCGACTACCTGCACGAAGCTGCGAGCGCCGAACGCTTCCGCGAGAATTTCACTGACGACCCTCGCGTCGACACCCCGGAGATCGTCTGGGAGCGGTCGACCCGTCGGGTGCTGACCCTGTCCGACGTCACCGCCATCAAGATCAACGATCTCGACGGGCTCCGCGCGGCCGGCATCGATCCATCCGCCGTTGCGGACGTGTTCGCCGAGGTCATGTTCGACCAGGTGTTCACGCACAGTTTCGTGCACGCCGATCCGCACCCCGGCAACATCTTCGTCACCCCGATCCCGTCCACGGAGGTGGCGGAGAACAACGGGCGCAACTTCCGTCTCACGTTCATCGACTTCGGGATGATGGCCGAGGTGCCGGACAACCTCCGCGCAGGCCTCCGTACACTCCTCATCGCAGTCGCGGGCCGAGACAGCCGCGGCCTGGTCACCGCGGCGAAGGAGATCGGCGTCCTGCTGCCCTCCGCCGACACCGCCGAACTCGAGCGCGCGCTCGCCGCCCTCTTCGCCCGCTTCGGTGGCATGGGTTTCGCCGAACTCAGCACGGTCGACCCGCGCGAGTTCAGTGCCTTCGCCGACGAGTTCGGCGACATGGTGCGCTCGCTGCCGCTCCAGCTTCCCGAGAACATGCTGCTGCTGATCCGCGCCGTCTCGTTGACGTCAGGAATGTGCAGCGGACTCAACCCGGCGTTCAACGTCTGGGATGCCGCCGAACCGTACGCCGGGCGGCTGCTGCGGGACGAATCGGGAAACCTCGTGCAAGACGTCGCGAAGCAGGCCATGACGATGGCGACGGTCTCGATGCGGCTCCCGCAGCGGATCGACAACATCATCACGCGCATCGACGACGGCAACGTGTCGTTCGACACCTCCCGGCTCGAACGGCGCCTCGATCGCCTCGAAGGAATCGCCCGCCGGATCACCTCCGGGGTGCTGTTCGCCGCGATGCTCGTCGGTGGCGCCCTGCTCGTGACGCCGCTTCCGCCGCTGGGCATCACGCTCCTGTGCGTGTCTGTTCTGCCGCTGCTGCACTCGCTCTTCGCCGGGGTGGGTCGCCGCCCGTCGCGCTGATCGTCGTGTGCGCCTCTCGCGACCATGGGAGAATCGTCTTCCATGAAGACCCCTGACGAGAAGCCGCCCGCACGCTCCGAAGGCACCGGCGCCGTACGCCTCCCTGCCAAAGCGGGCGAGGCAGCCAGCAAGATCGTCCGTGACATCTCGGCCGTTCCCCCTCGCGGGGTGCACCCGGCGCTCGTTCCCGGGGTCGGGGTCGAGGAGACCGGCCGCACGTACCGCACCGACCCGCTCGTCTTCGGCGTCGCGCTGACCCTCGTGGTGGCGTTCATCGCCTGGGGAGTGTTCGCCGGCGACAACCTCGCCGGCACCACCTCGGCCGCGCTCGGCTGGGTCGTGGAGTACTTCGGCTTCTTCTTCACCACCATCGCCACGATCGTCCTGGTGTTCATGCTGTTCGTCGGCTTCAGTCGCTACGGCCGCATCCCCCTGGGACGCGATGACGAAGAACCGCAGTTCTCGATGTTCTCCTGGATCTCGATGCTGTTCGCCGCCGGCATGGGCATCGGCCTGGTGTTCTGGGGCGCGGCCGAACCGCTGACGTTCTTCGAGAATCCGCCGCCCGGCACCGTCGAGGCGAACACTCTCGAGGCCATGCACACCGCCCAGGCGCAGGTGCTCTACCACTGGGGTCCGCAGGCCTGGTCGTTCTACGCCCTCGTCGGTGGCGCCATCGCCTACGGAGCTTTCCGCCGCGGACGCACTCCGCTGATCTCGTCGATCTTCGCTCCACTTCTGGGCGAAGGGCGCACGGCTGGGCCGCTCGGACGCACCATCGACATCTTCGCCATCATCGTCACGCTGTTCGGCACCGCAGCATCCCTCGGTCTGGGTGCTCTGCAGATCGGGCACGGTGTCGAGATCATCGGCGGCATCGGCGAACTCGGCAACGGCGTGCTGATCGTCGTCATCGCCGTCCTGACCGCGTGCTTCATCGCCTCGGCGGTCTCGGGCGTCTCGAAGGGCATCCGCGCGCTGTCGAACATCAACGCGGTGATGGCGCTCGTGCTGGCCTTCTTCGTGTTCTTCGTCGGCCCGACGCTGCTCATCCTCAACGTGATCCCCTCCATCGCGGTGGAGTTCATCGGCGACCTGCCCCAGATGGTCGCCCGCTCGGCCTCACAGGGTGAAGAGACCCAGGCGTTCCTTTCGGGCTGGACCATCTTCTACTGGGCATGGTGGATCTCGTGGTCGCCGTTCGTGGGCATGTTCATCGCGAAGATCTCCCGCGGACGGACGCTGCGTCAGTTCGTCTCGGTCGTGATCCTCGTGCCGTCCGCCATCTCGCTGGTGTGGTTCGCGATCTTCGGCACCACTGCCATTCAGCAGCAGATGGACGGTGCCGGACTCACCGTGGACCCGCCGGAGCAGGTTCTCTTCGGGGTGCTCGAGAACCTCCCGTTCCCGCTGATCACCAGCATCCTGCTCATCCTGCTGATCTCGATCTTCTTCATCACCGGTGCCGACTCCTCGTCGCTCGTGATGGGCACGCTGTCGCAGCAGGGCCGACCGGAACCGTCGCGCTGGGTCACGATCGTCTGGGGCTCGCTGGTCGGTGTGATCGCGGCCGTGCTTCTTGTCAGCGGGGAGGAGGGGAGTGGTCTGCAGTCGCTGCAGAACGCCACGATCATCGCCGCCCTGCCGTTCGCGGTGATCATGGGATTCATGATGGTCGCGTTCATGAAAGATCTGCGGCGCGACCCGATGATCCTGCGGGAGCGCTATGCGCGGGCAGCCGTCCGGCACAGTGTCATGTCGGGGCTCGAGGAGTACGGCGACGACTTCGCCCTGGTTCCCGTCGAGTACGACCACTCCGACGACGATCTCGCCTGGATCGACGAGGCGACGGTCGATGACACGCTCGCCGAGGTCTACGACGCGGCCACCGAGGCGATCAACGTCGTCCCTGAAGTGGATGCTGCAGACGGGCTCGCCGAATCAGGCGATCATGCCGAGTCCGGTGATTCGGCGACGAAGCGGCCTGATTCCGTCTGAGCCCCTGATGTCGCGCTCTCGGCTGCGGCGGTGATCCGGCGCGCCATCGACGCGAAAATGAACCCGTGGAAGGGCAGCACGGCCAACCAGTACAGTCGTCCGCTCAGCCCGCGGGGAAAGAACACGGCGCGCTGCTCGTAGCGTGCCCCACCGGAGTCGGGTGTGGTGCGCAACTCGAGCCACGCTTCGCCCGGCACCTTCATCTCGGCGCGCAGGCGCAGCAGTCCCGCGGCGTCGTCGCCGGTGCCGGGGGGGCGTGACCGCTTCGACCCGCCAGAAGTCGATCGCGTCACCGGCGCGAGCGGCCGTGCGGCTTCGTCGACCCCGTCGCAGCCCCACTCCTCCGACCAGCCGGTCCATCCAGCCGCGCACCTCCCAGAGGAACCGCGGCGAGTACCAGCCATTCTCCCCGCCGATGCCGATCACCACCTGCCACAGCTCCGAGACGGATGCCGTGGTGTCGAGCGACCGCACGTCGGTGAACACGGTCCGCCCTGCCCACTCCGGGTCGCTCGGCAGCGGATCGCTCGGGGCGCCGGAGACCTCGGCATCCTGCCAACTCGTCTCGATCGTGTCGGCGGCGTCGCGACCGAGGGCGAGGGCGACCGCACGGCGATACGGAGTCAGGCCCCCGGCGGGCCGCGGGATGAGATCGTCGATCGCGTGGTCTTTCATGATGCACTCGTTCTGCAGTGACGCGACCAGCGGCCGGGCGATCGATCGAGGCACCGGGGTGACCAGGTTCACCCAGTGGGAGGCGAGGCCCGGCGTGAGTACGGGAAGCGCGGCGATGGCCCGCTGCGGGAGACCCGCCTCGACCGCATACCCGTTCATCATCTGGCCGTAGCGCAGCACGTCGGGGCCGCCGATGTCGACCGCCCGGTTCACGCTGGCATCGATGCGGGCGGCGGCGAGCAGGTAGTAGAGCACGTCGCGCACGGCGATGGGCTGGATGCGGTTGCGCACCCACTTCGGTGCCGGCATGTACGGCAGCACATCGGTGAGGTGCCGGATCATCTCGAAAGAGGCCGACCCGGAGCCGATCACGACGCCCGCCTGCAGCACGAGCGTGGGGACTCCGGAGCGCAGGAGCCTCTCACCCACCTCGACGCGGGAGCGCAGGTGCGGAGACAGCTTCGCATCATCGGGGTGCAGGCCGCCGAGGTAGACGATCCGTCGGACACCCGCCCTGACCGCGGCGTCCGCGACCGCCGCCGCGGCACGCTCATCGCTCTCTTCGAACCCCTTGCCCGCGGTCATCGAGTGGATCAGGTAGTAGACGACGTCGACGTCGGTCATCGCGCCTGCCACGGCATCCGCATCGTCGGCTGAACCCTCGACGATCTCGCAGTCGGCACCCCAGGGGAAGGATGCCGCGCGCGCGGCGTCGCGCGGCAGCACGCGCACTCGGTAGCCGGCGTTCACCAGGCGAGGAGTGAGGCGACCGCCGATGTAGCCCGTCGCGCCGAGCACGAGCGCACGAGGCGGGGTGCCGTCTTCCCGCGGGCCGGCGCGCAGAGCATCCTCGCGTCCGGTGGGCTGCGTGAGGTCGGTCATGGTCTGAGCGTATGCCGCGGTGGCGACATGCCGAAATGGTGCAACTTGCAGGTTGCACTAATGAGTCATCCGTGCAACCCTGGAGTTGCACATGAGTGGTAATCCGTCCGCTCCTGCCAACGAGAAGAAAGCGAAGCGCCATCATGGTGAATATGACTGACAACCCCCGCTCCGTCGTCGACGAGGCGACACTCTCCGTCCGACGCACGATCCGCATCGCGGCACCGGTCGAGAAGGTGTGGCGCGCCGTCGCCGAGCCCGAGCACATCTCGCGCTGGTTCGGGCGCACGGAACTCGACGGCAGAGGCGTCGGGGCCACCGGCACCATGACCTTCGCGGACTACGGCTCCATCCCCCTGCGTGTGGAGGCCTTCGACGAACCGCACCACATCACGTACAGCTGGGGCAACGACGACGCCCAGGCGGAGCGACCGCGAGTGCTCGACGGCGCGACGTCCACCGTCTTCACGTTCACGCTGGTGTCCGTCGACGGCGGTACGCAGCTCACGGTCGTCGAGTCCGGTTTCGAGCGGACGTCCGCGCCGCTGGCCAACCTCGAGAGCCACCGCACCGGCTGGGACGAGGAGCTCGACAAGATGGTCGCGCTCGTCGAAGCCGAAGCCGCCGAAGGAGCAGCGTGACCACAGAGACCCTGATCCCGATGTTTGCAGCGCTCGCCGATGAGACGCGCTGGAGCATCCTGACGGCGCTCGGTGAGGGCGATGCTTCGGCATCCGCTCTCGCCGGGCGCCTCCCGGTCAGCCGCCAGGCCATCGCGAAACACCTCGCCGTCCTCCAGGAGGTGGGATTGGTCGAGCCGGTTCCCGTCGGTCGTGAGGTGCGCTTCCGGGTCATAGGGTCGGAGCTCGGTGCCACCGCAGCGAAGCTCGACGCGATCGGACGCGGATGGGACCGCCGCCTCGCAGCGATCAAGGAGATCGCCGAAGGCCTCTGACCCCCGGCGCCCATGGAAGGATGGGCGCGATGAACGATCCGAGCGTCCCGGATGCCGCCGAACGACGCGCGCGCATCGCGGTCAGTGCCCTGTTCTTGACCAATGGTGCGCTCTTCGCCAACATCCTGCCGCGGTACCCGGAGATCAAGGCGTCGCTCGGTCTCGACAACGTCGGCTACGGGCTGTCGATCGCGGCTCTCCCCGCCGGCGCGATAGTGGCGGGCCTGGCGGCGGCCTTCCTCATCGGCCGGTTCGGCTCGGCACGGGTGGCGGTGTTCGGCACCGTCGTCACAAGTCTCGGCTACCTGCTGGCCGGTCTCGCCCCTTCTGCACTGCTGTTCCCGATGGCACTCTTCTTCACCGGGGCCAGCGACGCGATCACCGATGTCGCGCAGAACGCGCACGGGCTCCGCGTGCAGCGCCGGTACGGACGCTCCATCATCAACTCCTTCCACGCGATCTGGTCGATCGGAGCCGTGCTCGGTGGAGTCATGGCGGCCGCGGCGATCGCGGTCGGCCTGCCCGTCGGCATCCACCTCGCGATCTCCACGGCGATCTTCGCCGCCGTCGCCCTGAGCGCCCTCCGCTTCTGCCTCCCCGGGCGTGACGAAGAGCGCGGCGAAGACACCGAATCGGATGCCGTCACCGGCGCGACCGAGATGGCCGGCGCGCAGGCACCGGTGCGCCGGGGTGTGAGCTTCCGGACCGTGGCGATGCTCGCGGCGCTCACCCTCGTCGCCATGGCGGGTGCCATCGCCGAAGACGCGGGCAACTCGTGGGCGACCCTCTATCTCGCCGACTCCCTCGGTGCCGCGGCGGCGGTCGCGCCGATCGGGTTCATCGCGCTCGTCGGGGCACAGTTCGTCGGACGGCTGCTCGGCGACAGTCTCACGGACAGATTCGGGCAGCGCGTCGTCGCCGGCGTGGGCGGGATGATCGCGGCAGTGGGGATGGCGCTGGCTCTCGCTTTCCCGAGCATCCTCGGCACGATCCTCGGATTCGCCGCCGTCGGGTTCGGCATCGCGACGCTGATCCCGGCAGCGATGCACGCGGCGGACGAGCTCCCCGGGCTCCGACGGGGCGTGGGTCTGACGGTCGTCTCCTGGTTGTTGCGCGTCGGCTTCCTCCTGTCCCCGCCGTTCGTCGGGTACATCGCCGACGAGTACAGTCTGCGAGCGGGACTGCTCATCGCTCCGGTCGCCGGAATCGTGGCCGTGCTGCTCTGCGGCGCACTGGAGAAGCGACGCGTCGGTCGCCAGTGACCGTATACGTATTCACCCCCGCGATATAATGCGAAAATAGGCTTCCCTAAGTCGACTGCATACGTATACCATCAGCCGTATGGCACACAACAAGCATCGGGCATTGCCGGTTCTCGCACTCGCAGCCGTGGGCATCGTCGCCCTCTCCAGCTGCGGCGCCGGAACCCGCACCGACAATGACAACGCGACAACGGTGTCGTGCGACTACACCGCTCCCGAGGGCAAGACCACGGTCAACGTGCTCGCCTACAACTCCTCCGCGATCGATCCCTTCACCGACACGATGGTCTCGAGCTGCTCGACCGACGACGTGACCCTGAAGCACGACCCGATCGACTTCGGTGGACAGGTGACCAAGACGACCGCCACCCTCGCCGGCGAGACGGGCACGTACGACATCCTCGAGACCTATGGCTTCGTCATCCCGGGGCTCGGCGAAGACGAGAAGCTCGTCCCGCTGAACGACCTGTGGGACACCTACGCCGACGACTACGGTCTCGGCGACATCAGCGAGTCCATGGTCGAGGGCATGTCCTACGACGGCGATATCTACGCCGTACCCATGCAGGCGCAGATGTACGTGATGGCGTACCGGACCGACGTCTTCGAAGACCTCGGGCTCGAAGTGCCGACGACGTTCGGCGAGATGATCGAGGCGGCCGAAGCCATCAAGGAAGCGGGGGTCATGGACTACCCGATCGCCCTGCCGTGGCTCGCCACCAGCGACGTCTCGACGGGATTCCAGGCGGCGATGAACTCGCTGGGCGCCGATTTCGTCACCGCAGACGGCGAGGTCACCCTCGACACACCAGAGGCCAAGGAGGCGGTCGAGGCGATGCTCTCCCTCAAGCCGTACATGGACCCCCAGGTCACCACGTTCGACCAGCCCAAGGTGCAGCAGCAGATGTTCAACGGCACGGCCGCGATGTCGATCATGTTCTCCGGCCGCATGTACGACCTGACGCTCGAGTCCAACTCGAAGCTCTCCGACTCCTTCGGGTTCGCCGGCGCTCCGAAGGTGTCGGACGACGCGGAATACTCCTACAACCGCCTGTCGATCGACGGCTGGTCCATTCCGTTCAACACCAAGCTCGACCACGAGATGCTGTTCGTCATGATGGCCTCTGCCGTCAGTGAAGACGCCTCCGAGGCATCCGTTCCTGCCGCCTACCCGGCCAGGGAAGGAATGGTCACCGAAGAGAACTCGCCGTACGGCGCAGCTGCCAACGATTCGATCGCCAGCGTGGCGCCGCCGGTCGTCTCGCCCTACACGGCGGACATCACCAACGAGATCCGCCCGATCCTGGTGCAGGTGCTCAACGGCAGCCTGGCGGTGGACGAAGGGCTCGCGCAGATGCAGGCCGCCGGCGAGAAGATCGCCGGCTGACCCCCACCGACAGCAGTGACTGTGGCCTGAGCGCGAGTTCAGGCCACAGTCCGTCCAAAGGAGGACGCCAATGAAGGCACGTGAATTCTGGGTGCTCTTCTTCCCGAGCCTGCTGGTGATGGCTGCACTCCTCGTGCTCCCTCTGGTACGCACGGTGCAGTGGAGCTTCGAACAGGTCCGCTACGGCACACCCGGGACTTTCGTCGGTCTCGACAACTTCGCGAACGCGCTCACCGACCCGCGGTTCCACAGCGCGGTCATCTTCACGGTGGCAGTCACCGTGGTGACGACGGCGATCCTGCTGGTGGCGGGCTACATCATCGCGACGGGCATCAACCGCATCACCACGTCCCGCCCGCTGGTCCTCGGCATCATGCTCGTCTCGTACGTGCTGCCGAACCTCGTCGGAGCCGTCGCGTTCTCCTGGCTCTTCGACGACAACTTCGGCGGGGTGGTGAACAGGCTGATCGGGTTCTTCGGCGGCACGCAGGTGCTCTGGTTCACCGACCAGGTGCCCAACGCGATCCTGGTCATCGCGAACACCGTCTGGCACATGCTCCCGTTCGCGATGCTCATCATCCTGGCAGGGCTGCAGGGAGTTCCGGCTGAACTCAAAGAGGCCGCGAAGATCGATGGTGCCAACGCGTTCCAGACGCACATCAGCGTCATCATCCCGACGATTCGCGGGGTGCTGGGGTTCGTCACCCTCATCACGATCATGGATGTGCTCCGCATGTTCGACAACCTGATCCCGCTGTCACCTCAGGCGCAGTCGATCGGGAACGAGTCGATCATGCTCTACGTCTATTCGGTCGCTTTCGCCGACGGCGCGGAGCAGCTCGGCCTCGGCAGCGCGATCAACGTCCTCACCATCCTGCTGATCCTCATCATGCTGATCCCGTTCATCCGGGGCATCTTCAAGGAAGCGAAGGCCGAACGATGAGTCTCACCGCCGCAGAGCTCTCCACCAGGGCCATCGTCACCCGGGGCTCTTCGCCGCGCAAGCGTCGCGGGACCCGTCGCCCACCCGTCATCACGGGGCTGCTGCTCGGCATCCTGTGCTTCGTCATGCTGAGCCCCTTCATCTGGATGACGCTGTCGGTGACCAAGCCCACCGACGTGGCGTTCGCGAATCCGCCGGTGCTCTGGGACTATCAGCCCACCCTGCAGGCCTTCGTCGACCTCTGGGAGACCACGTACTTCGCCGACTACCTCATCAACACCCTGGTCGTCGCCACGGTGTCGACGGTCGTCGCGCTGGTGATCGGGATCCCGGCGGCGTACGCGCTGTCCCGATTCCCCAGTTACGTCTCCGCGCTCCTGCTCGTGCTCGCCCTCATCTTCCGTGCACTGCCGCGCTTCGCGGTCGTGCTGCCGATGTACGACATCAGTCGCGCGCTCGGAATCTACGACACGACGTTCGCGCTCGCCATCGCGCTCGTCGCGATCAACCAGCCGTTCACGATCTGGTTGCTGCGAAACTTCTTCGCGGAGATCCCCCGCGAACTCGACGAAGCAGCCATGATCGACGGCTGCACCAGGATCGGGATGCTACGCCGGGTCATGATCCCGCTGATGGGGCCCGGCATCCTCACCGCCGGCATCTTCGTCTTCCTGTTCGCATTCCAGGAGTACCTCACCGCGCTCGTGCTCACCGACACCTCGTCGAAGACGGTGCCGGTCTTCATCGCCACGCAACTCGGGCAGACACTGCCGATGCTCCAACAGGCGGGGGCGGCATCGATGCTCTTGACCATCCCGGTGTTCGTCATCGCGTTCATCGCGCAGAAGTACCTCGTCGCAGGGCTCAGCGACGGCGCTGTGAAGGGCTGACGTGGCACCGCTGGTGCTGCTCGCCGGCATGAACTGCACGGCAGACCTGTGGGCGGATGCCGAGCTGGACGGGGTGGTCCTGCCGACGCTGGATCGCCCCACACTGTCGAGTCAGGTCGAGGTGCTGCTGGACGAGTTGCCGCGGTCGTTCGTCCTGGTCGGGCACTCGCTCGGCGCGATCGTCGCGATGGCCCTCGCGCTGCACGCACCTGAGCGTGTTGCGGGGCTCTGTCTGGTGTCGACCAACGCCAAGGCGCCGACGGATGCACAGCGCGACGGGTGGCGGGAGTGGTTGCATCAGCTCGAGAACGGGGCGACTGCCCGGGAGCTGCAGGAGAGCATTCTCGACGCGCTGCTCGGGGCCGAGGTCGTGAGCGCACGGGAAGACCTGGTGGCCCGCGCGCTCCGCATGGGAGACGAGACCGGGACAGCACGGTTGCGCGCGCAGCTCGCGATGCAGCTGACGCGCGCCGACCTGCTCTCCCGGTTGCCCGCGCTTACGGTGCCGACTCTCGTGGTGTCAGGTCTCGATGACGTCGTCTGCCCGCCGCACTTCCACACGGAGATCGTCACCGCGCTGCCGGACGCCCGACTGGTGACCCTGGACGGCGGGCACCTCTTGCCGTTGCAACGCGCGCAGGCTTTCGGCGGTCTGCTGCGGTCGTGGCAGGCGCAGCTACCGCGCGGGTGACGCGAGGTCGCGCAGATGCCCCATGAGCGACGAAGCGAGGTTGTAGACCACGAGGTCGGCACCCTGCGTGAAGGCTGTCTCGGCGGCCGCTCGCGTGCCGACGATGTCCATGCGCAGCGAACCCGCCGCAGCCAGGGCGTCGTGCACCGCGGCGATCGCGTCGGCGACCGGCGGGTCGTCGGCACACGAGCTCGCGGCGAGGTCGGCCGGACCCACCATGATCCCGTCGAGGCGCGGCATCGCGACGATCTCGTGGGCCGCGCCGACCCCGGCGGGTGACTCGATCATGCCGAGGACGAGGGTGTTCTCGAGCCACCAGTCGCGGTGGTCGGCTGCGACGACTTCGCCGAAACGACCGGCGCGGCTGTAGGTCGCGAAGCCGCGACTGCCGACCGGCGGGTACAGCGACGCATCGATGAGTGCGGCCGCATCCGCCGCGGCGTCGAGGTGGGGTGCGAGAATCCCCTCGGCTCCCTGGTCGAGCACCCGCAGGATCTGCCCGCGGTCGTTCTCGCCGACACGCACGACGACCGGAACGTCATGCACCGCTGCGAGGGCGATGTGCTGGCGGAGCGCGATGATGTCGGCAGGTCCGTGCTCGCAGTCGAGGAGGATGAAGTCGAAGTCCGCCACGGCGAGCATCTCGACGAGCTCCTCCGACGGCATCCGCAGCAAAGCGCCGATGAGCTTCTCGCCCGCCCGCGCCCTCGACCGCAGGGACGCCATCACGCGACCATCCCGGCCGACAGGTCGACGTCGGCCCCGCACATGCCCGGCATCGAGAGCATCGCGACGACCGCGGCTCCGACCTCTTCCTCGGTGATCATCCGACCGAGGGCGGCACGCGAGACGAACAACTGCTCGGCGTCGTCGACGGTGGTTCCGGAGCGATCGGCCTCGAGCCGGAAGTTCCGCTCCATGCGCGGACCCTGAACGGGCCCGGGCGACAGGGTGTTCACGCGCACTCCAGCGGGCCCGACCTCGAAAGCGAGCGTCGAGGTCAGCCCGATCACGGCCATCTTCGAGGCGCAGTAGGGGGTGCGGTGCGCGAGAGGGCGCTTGCCCGACACGGACGCGACGTTGATGATGTCGCCGTCACCGCGTTCGATCATGCCGGGGAGCAACGCTTTGCAGAGCAAGAAGGTGCCGCGCACATTCACCGCGAAGACGTCGTCCCACTCGTCGACCTCGATGTCGGTGAGGGCGGCGACCGGTCCGGGTACGCCGGCGTTGTTCACGAGGATCGAGACATCCGTTCCGGCGAGGGTGTCACGCAGAGCACCGACGGACGCCGCATCCGCGACGTCGCATGTGACGGCACGTGCACGTTCCCCGAGCTCCGCGACGACCGCGGCGAGCTTGTGCTCGCCACGGCCGACGACGACGACATCCGCGCCGGACCCATGCAGCGCGCGGGCGATGGCCGCCCCGAGGCCGCTGCCACCGCCGGTCACCACGGCGGTACGGCCGGTGAGGTCGGTCACCGCGACTCCACGACGGCAGCGTGGCTCTCTACGATCCACGCGAACTCCGCGCCGGCATGACGCCAGGCGCGGGCGTCACCCGAGCGCGCATGTCCTTCGAACAGCTCCACGCGGGCGGCGCGCCCGCAGACAGCACCGAGCTCGGCCGACGACTGCGTGCTCTGCACCTCTTGGTACGTCACCGTGCGCAGGTACTTTCCCACCCAGAGTCCGCCCGTGTAGCGCGCGGCACCGAGCGTCGGCAGCACGTGGTTGGTGCCGATGACCTTGTCGCCGTAAGAGACGCACGTGTTCTCCCCGAGGAAGAGGGCGCCGTAGTCATGCAGCCGGTCGAGCGCCTCGCGGGGGTTCTCGGTGAAGATCTGCACATGCTCGAATGCGAAATCGTCGGCGATGCGATACGCGTCGTCGAGGTCGTCGGCCACGATGACCTGCCCCCAGTCCCGCCAGGCGGGCTCGGCATAGTCACGCGTGGGCATGCCGGGCAGGATCTTGTCGATCCAGTCCATGACCTCTTCTGCGAGCTTCTGCGAGGTGGTCACCAGAACGGCGGGGGAGTCGGGACCGTGTTCGGCCTGAGAGAGCAGGTCGACCGCGGTGAAGAACGGGTCGGCGTGCTCGTCTGCGAGGATCAGGATCTCGGTCGGTCCGGCGAAGAGATCGATGCCGACCTCTCCGAAGAGCTGCCGCTTCGCCTCGGCGACATAGGCGTTACCCGGGCCCGCGATCATGTTGACCGGCTCGATCGTGTCGGTGCCCACCGCCATCGCGGCCACGGCCTGGACGCCGCCGAGGATGTAGATCTCGTCGGCACCGGCCATCTTCATCGCGGCGACCGTGGCGGCGGGGATCTCACCCCGAATCGGCGGAGTGCAGGCCACCACCCGGGGGACTCCCGCGACCTTGGCGGTGATGATCGTCATGTGGGCGGATGCCGTGAGCGGATACTTCCCGCCGGGGATGTAGGCGCCGGCCGCCTGCACCGGGACGTGCTTCTGGCCGAGGAACACGCCGGGAAGAGTCTCGACCTCGATGTCGACGAGGGAGTCTCGCTGCGCCTGCGCGAAACGACGGACCTGCGTCTGCACGAACTCGATGTCCTCGATCACCTGCGGCGACAGCGTGCCGATGATCTGCTCGATCTCGGCATCCGACAGTCGGTACGACTCGGGGCTCCAGCTGTCGAACTGCTCGGCGTAGCGTCGGACGGCGGCGTCGCCGTTCTCGCGGATGTCGCCGATGATCCCGCGGACGCGTTCGGCGACGTCCTGCTGAGCGGTGTCCGCGAACGTCTTCGTCGGCGCGGACTTCAAGTGCAGGGGCATGGCCCTTCCTTTCGTTGCATACGTATGCTCTGATTATGACCGCGTATGCACAGCAGCGTCAAGGCGTTAGAATCCGATGGATCGAGCGGAGGGCGTCAGATGGTCGTCACAAGTCGTGATGTCGCACGGCTGGCGGGGGTGTCGCAGCCGACGGTGTCCCGCGCGCTGCGCGATGACTCGCGGGTGTCGGATGCGACCAAGGTTCGCGTGCGCGAAGCGGCCCAGCTTCTGGGGTACGTGCCCAGCGAAGCCGGACGGGCACTGTCGTCCGGCCGGACGCGGCGCATCGGGCTGCTGCTGACCGATCTCGACAATCAGTTCTACTCGCACATCATCGCGCCCGTGCATCGCCAGCTTGAGGCCCTCGGCTATCAGCTCATGCTGCACACCGAGAGCGCCGACAACGACACCATCGTGGAACGGCTGCTCGCAAACGGACTCGACGGGGTGATCCTCGCGACCACGACAGTCGAGTCGGCGGCTCCGCTGCGCCTCAAGGACCGCGGGCTCCCGTTCGTCTATTTCAACCGCACGGCCGCGCTGATCGAAGCGGACGCCACGGTGGTGGATCCGATTCCGGGATACCGGCAGGCCGTCGATCGCTCCGTCGAGTTGGGTCATCGCCGCATCGGGGCCGTGCTCGGGCCGAGCAACACGAGTACCGCACAGGCGCGGGAATCCGCGCTTCGCGCCGCGCTCCTGGCCCATGGTCTCTCCCTGGCCGAAGTCGACACCCGTCGCGTACCCTACAGCGCCGACGAAGGGGAGGCCGCGGCGCGCTCGATCCTGGAGCAGGTCGACCGCCCCACCCTGCTGTTCTGCGGCAACGATGTCGTGGCATACGGCGTCCTCAACGCGGCGCACCGCGCCGGCCTGCGAGTGCCGGAAGACCTTTCCGTCATCGGCTTCGACGACCTCCCCGAAGCCGCCTGGCCGATCATCGATCTCGCCACGGTCGGATACGACATCTCGGGGATGGCTGTCGCGGCCGCGGATCTCATCGTGCGACGCATCGAAGACCGCGAGGCCCCGATCGACAACACGCTGTTCGGGTCGGAGTTCGTCCCGCGCCGGACGCTCTCCGCAGCACCGGTCCGCTGACCTTCGATCGGCGCTGACACTCGTGTGTCGCGAAACTGTTCCTTGCCATCGATTGTGCATACGCATACACTGGCGACACGAGCCCTCGTTCACCGACGAAACGCGGACTCAGATGTCAAAGGAGTGAAACAGCGTGTCTCTCGATCCGGTCGCTTACCTGCCGTACAAAGACCCTGACGACTTCATCCGTGAAGTCACCGACCTGATCTGGGTCGATCGTTCGATCCATTACATCCGGGAGAACTACGAGCCTGACTCGATCGTGCACGGGGCCTACGGCACCTCCACAACCCGCGACGAGGTGATCGAGGGAACGCTCATGCGCATCTCGGCCACCCCCGATCGCACGGGCCAGGCCGCAGACGTGATCTGGGAAGCACGTGGCGATGACGCCTTCCTCAGCTCGCACCTCGTGCTCTCGGGGCAGCTGCAGACCTCGGCCCACAGCTACACGATCGCCAACTGCCTGTACCGTCGCGGACGCATGGTCGAGGAGTGGGTCGTGCGCGACTCGCTCGCCGGCGCACTGGAGAGTGGCGCCGACGTCGACGAACTCGCGCGGGCGCAGGCGTTCCGCGGATACACCGGGTCGTGGACCGAGCCGGCTCCGGCCGACCCGATCGCGAAGGGCGACTCGGGCGCTCGCCCGGACGAATACCGCTCTGAGGTCGAGACCGTGATCGACATGATCCAGACCGTCTGGAACGAGCGCGATCTGCAGAAGGTGGAGAAGTACTTCCACCGCGATCTCGTGCTCCAGACCGTCGGCAACAAGGTTGTGATCCGCCCCGAGGGCTACCGTCGGGCGCTGTTGAAGTTCCTCGAATCCTTCCCCGCCGGACAATTCGAGATCCGAGACATCCAGACCAACTACGACGTGCGGTACGCCGGCCTCCGGGTCGCGGTGACGTGGAAGTTCACCGGCGCCTACAACGGCAAGCCGAACTACGGCTCGCTCACAGGCGCGCCCGTCGACGTCCTCGGAATCTCGCAGTTCACCTTCCACCAGGGTGCCCTCGTCAAAGAGGTGCGTCTGTGGGACGACATCGCCCTCCGTGCACAGATCGCCGGCATGCGCGGCGACGAGCCCGTCGGCCCCACCAACATCTACTGATCACTCGCGGATCGACAAGGAGAAGAAGAAATGAGCGACGTCATCGTCGACACGACCGAGATCGAACGACGGACGATCCGCCGATCGGACTGGGTCCCGTGCAACTCGGCATTCATCGACTGCCGCACCCCCGGTTCGGACCGCAAGGAGAACTACGCCTTCATCGGCGCCGGTGTCTCGCAGAACGCGAACCAGTACGTGAACCTCGAGGAGAACCACGGGTTCAACACCGGTGCCGCGGGGATGCCGAACGGCATCTCGAACAACCTGCACCTGCACTTCACGGCCGAGGTGTTCATCAACCTCGGTGGAGAGTTCCGTCTGCGCTGGGGAGTCGACGGCACGCAGGGCGAGTACATCAGCCACGACGGCGACATCGTCACCATCCCCACCTGGATCTTCCGCGGTTTCACGAACGAGGGTCCGGACGAGGGCATCCTCTACACCGTGCTCGGTCGCGACGACAACGGCGGCATCATCTGGGGGCCGTCGGTGTTGCGCGAAGCCGAGTCGTACGGATTGCACCTCACAGCCGACAACCGTCTGATCGACACCGTCGCCGGCGACGTGCTGCCCGACGACGTCGCGCTGATCACTCCGATGAAGCAGCACTACATCGATGAGCTGACCGAGTTCACGGTCGAAGACATGCGCTCGCGCGTCATCCAGCCGGGCGACCGCAAGTACTCCTCCGCCGCACTGCTGTGCGCGGCCGTCGAGGGAGGCAGGGTCGAGCTCGCCACGGCGATCGGCTACGGCATGTCGGAGAACCGACGCCAGGTCCCGAACGTGCACGAACCGCACTCGTTCAACCTCGCATGGGTGCGTGCCGAGGCCGGTCAGGGCGTGCTGCGTCACCGCCACGACAAGACGCAGGCGCTGCTCTTCAAGACGGGGCGCTGGGAGGTCACGCTCAACGACGACTCGTCCACGACGGTGAACCTCGGTCCCGGCGACGCGTTCTCCGTTCCCGAAGGCGCCTGGCGGTCGTATGTCTGCGTGGAGGCCGATGAGTCGGGGACGGGCACAGTGCTCGTCATCAACGGAGGAGACGACCGCGTGTACCTCGAGTGGGCGCCGGAGGTCGTCGAGGCCGCTGCCGCCGCGGACTGGACCATCGACCCCAACGGATATCTCGCGCCGCTCGGCGTGATGGTCACCGCGACCGAAGACGACTGAGACGACGGGGCGCGAGAGGCGGGGGCATCTCCGCGCCCCGTCAGTTGAGTGCCACCCGACCGCGATGCTCGGGAAGCCGCTCGCGCAGCATCCGCTCGGCGAGCTCTGCGAGGCGCTGGGTCGCCGGCGAGAGCAGCATTCCCTCCCGTTTCACGAGGGCGATCGTGTCGTGGATGGGCTCTGCGAACGGGGTGATGCGGATGCCGGCGGGGAAGCCGGCGGCCTCGGCGATGCTGCGGGAGACGATCGTGTCGGCGGTGCCTGCCGCGACCAGGCTGAGGGCCGTCTCGACGTGCTCGACCTCCACGGCGGGCTCCAGTACGAGGCCGACGGTTCGCGCGCGCTCGAGCAGCTGACGACGGGTCGGGTCGTCCCATCCGGCGAACGCGTCGTAGAGCACGAGCTTCGCAGCGGCGACCTCGTCGATCGTGACCGGTCCGGCATCCGGGTCTCGGGTCGCTGAGGCGTACACCACTTCGTCGCGGAACAGGGGTCGAACCTCGAGGCCGTCTTCGTCGATCGGCAGGACGAGCAGTCCGGCCTCGAGCTCGCCGCTCGCGATCGAGCGCGCGACGTGCGCGGAGTTGATGCCGACGAGACGAAGCCGCACGTTCGGATGCCGGTGGTGGAACGTCTCGGCGAGATCGGCGAGTGCGTAGTAGGCCGCGTTGCGCAGCACCCCGAAGGTGCAGGTGCCTCGTTCGAGTGAGGTGAGCGCGTGAATGGTGTCGAGGCCGTTCCGCACGGCGCTGACCGCCTGGGTGGCGTGGGGGCGCAGCTCGAGAGCGGCGGTGGTGGGAACGAGCCGGCGACTGCCGCGAGTGAACAGCGCGACACCGAGTTCGCGTTCGAGGCGGGCGACGAGTTCCGAAACCGACGCCTGGGTCATGTCGAGTTCGGCGGCGGCGGCGGTGAAGGAACCGTGCTCGAGAGCGGCGAGAAAAGCGGTCAGCTGGGCGATGGACACACCCAATGGTAGACCCTGTGGATCATCAAGGATGAGGTGGGTTGTCAGATGATTCGGGGCGATCTACCGTCGAAGCATGCGCTACTCCACACCCGTTCTCGCCCGCCTCGACGGCGCTTTCCATCACCTCAAGACTCCGCTGATCGACGCACCCGCAGCGCAGCGCGATCCCGCCGTGATCGAAACCGTGACGAACATGCTCGCCGACATCCGCGAGCGGGGTCTGGATGCCGTGATCGACTACGCCCGGAAGCTCGACAACTATCAGGGCGCGGACATCGAACTCACGGCCGAGCAGATCGCGACCAGTGGCGACCGTCTGGATCCCGCCCTGCGCGCCGCGATCGAGCTCGGCGCCGAGCGCACGCAGGCATTCGCCCGTGAACAGCGGTCCCACCTGTCCGATTTCGAGACCGAGCTCGTGCCCGGACTCGTCACCGGCGCGAAGTACGTTCCCGTCTCGCGCGTGGGCGCCTACCTCCCGGCCGGCCGCTTCCCGCTGACAGCGAGCGCGTTCATGACGGTCGGTGTGGCGAAGGCGGCGGGAGTGCCGACGGTCATCGCATGCACGCCGCCTCAGCCGGACGGCGGAGCGAACGACGCGGTCGTCTATGCGGCGCATCTGTCCGGGGTCGACCGCGTGTTCGTGATCGGCGGTGTGCAGGCGCTCGCCGCGATGGCCTATGGACTGCTCGGTGAGCTCCCCGTCGACATGCTCGTCGGCGCCGGCAATGCCTTCGTCGCCGAGGCGAAGCGCCAGCTGTTCGGCACCGTCGCGATCGATCTGCTCGCCGGTCCGAGTGAGGTCGCGGTGATCTCCGACGACACCGCCGACCCTGCCCTCGTCGCCGCCGACCTGCTCGGTCAGGCCGAACACGGACCCAACTCGCCGGCCGCGCTCGTCACGACCTCCGAGGAGCACGGACGTGCCGTGATCGCCGCGATCGAGCACCAGCTCGAGACCTTGGCGACCGCCGAGATCGCGGGCGCCGCGTGGCGCGACTACGGGGTGGTGACGGTGGCGAAGGACCGCGAGACCGCCGCCGCACTCATGGATGACCTGGCCCCCGAGCACCTCGAGCTGCTCACCGCCGACGACGACTGGTATCACGACAACCTTCGCAACTACGGGTCGATCTTTCTCGGCACGTGGAGCACCGTCGCCTACTCCGACAAGGGCATGGCGGGCACGAACCACGTGCTGCCGACCGCGGGCGGCGCGAAGCACAGCGCCGGCCTGTCGGTCTCCCGCTTCCTGAAGCCGTTGACGTATCAGCGCATCAGCCGCGAGGCCACGCCCGAACTGGCCAACGCCGTGCAGGTCATCTCCGACTCCGAGGGAATGGCCGCGCACAGCGCGACCGCGACGATGCGATTGGCGACGTTCGAGTGAAGCCGGACCACCAGCACGGTACGGCTACGACTCCCAGAACCGACGCAACCTGCGGGCGAGACAACGGGATCCTGAATCGGATGTTCTCGCACTGCGTTCTCGTGCGAGAGGTACGGCTCGCCGGCGCTGCGATCGTGACCGGGAAGGTCGGGGACGAGAAGGCGGATGTCCGAGTCGAGATGCTCCCGCAGCGGTTCCCACATCCACCCGCCCACCCCGCCGCCATGCAGCAGAAGCACGCGTCGTCCCTGTTCGTCGCCCGACTTCTCCACGTACATCCCGGACCTTCTTCCTAGAGCTCGAACGCCGACACCATGCGCGCGATGGCGTTGAATGCGCCCTCGAGATTCTCGGGATCGAGGGGCCCGAGCAGCGCGTTCGCAGAGAGCAGCCCGATCGTCGTGCTGGAGAGGGCGAGCGCCAGATGCTCGGCATCGACGTCGGCGCGCAGGCGTCCTTGCTGCTGCAGGTGACGTAGCCACTCGATGACGAGCAGGTGCCGCGCTCGGTAGCGGCCATCGGTGACGGCGGAGACATGGCTGCCCAGGACGCCGTGGTCGTCCAGAAAGGCCGCCGTCATGAGCCGGTCTTCCAGGAGCGCGCGGATCGCGCTGCGGTAGGCGCCGCTGAGGGTGACGTCGTCGCCCAACTCCGCATCGACGCGCGCCTGCATCCGCTCGCCTGCCCGTTGCAGAAGCGCGTCGAGGATGTCTGTCTTGCTGTCGAACTCGAGGTAGACCGCTCCCTTTCCGATGCCGGCGCGGGCAGCCACCGATGCGACACTGGTCGCGTCGAAGCCCTGCTCGAGGACGAGATGCTCAGCGGCGTCGAGAATCGCGGTCCGTCGGTGGGGGCGGCGAGGGCGCGGCATCAGACGCCGTTCTCGAGGAAGTCGACGATCGCTGCCGTCACGACGTCGGGTCGGTCACGCTGCACCCAGTGCCCGGCGCCCGGCACCTCCACGAGCGTCCCCTGAGGGAGAAGCTCGGCGGCTGTGCGTGCACGGGCGATACCGACGCCGCCGTCGCGGTCTCCGTGCACGACGAGGGCGGGTACGTCGATGTCGCCGAGGCGGTCGGTGTAGTCGGTACGCAGGCCACGGGGCTGCACTTGGTCCCGTTGCCATTCACCGAATGTCTCGAGCGCTGTTCCCGACGAGGCCTCATCGATCACGGCTTGAACCAGCTCCCGGGTTCGTGAGGACGGGTCGCGCACGAGGGAGCGCAGTCCGTGTTCCATCGCGGCGGGGTTCCTCGCGTATGACCTGGTCATGGCGGCGAGGAGTCCTGATCGTAGAAGCAGATACGTCGAGTAATGGGTGAGGCTGCTGAGCGGGCTGTCCACCAGTCGGGGCATGATGCCGAAGCTGCCGAGCAGCATCAGGCCGCGTGGCCCGTCGGGACGCTCGAGTGTGTGCCCAAGCGTCAGGCCGCCTCCCAGGGAAAGCCCGCCGACGATGTAGTCCGTCAGTTCCAGCCCATCGACGACTTCGCCCACGTACTGGATCAGTCTTTGCTGCGTGAGCGACCAAGTGGCCCTCGGGGTGCGGCCGAAGCCCGGGTGATCGGGGGCGAGCACCCGATATCCGGCAGACGCGAGGGCCGGCCCCAGCGCACCCCAGGAGAGTTCGGCGGTGTCGACGCCACCGCCATGCAGCAGCAGGACGGTGCGGCGGAACGGCTGCGGCGCAGCCCATTCCGCGACCGAGACCGTCGCGCCTTCGACATCGACCGAGAGTCGTCGAGCGATCATGTTGCACCTCGTTCTGACCGTATCGGTGATTTTGGTCACTACGAGTGCACCATACTTTCGGCCTGCTCGGCTGCGTTCACCCGGCGAAGCCCGCCATGTCGGCGGAGCCGGTGACCGCCGAAGCGCTTATCGCGCCAGCCGGCTCCGGTGGTGCGCGGCGAAGAGGAACGCCACGGTTGCGACGGAGCACACGACGATGGCGACGATGCTGGCTTCCGGGCCGAAGCTCCCCCCGGTGAGCCAGTCTGGACCGGCGGTCGTCGCAGTGAAGAGCGAATCGCTGGCATCAGAGCCCGAGACCACCGTGCCGAAGATTCCGCCGATGGCGACGTTCCACCCGAAGTGCAGGCCGATCGCGAGCCACAAGGATCCCGTGAGCAGGTACGCCGCTCCGAGCATGAGTCCGGCCTCGAT
The DNA here is from genome assembly GCF_003626735.1 of Microbacterium sp. CGR2. Classification (NCBI taxonomy): domain Bacteria; kingdom Bacillati; phylum Actinomycetota; class Actinomycetes; order Micrococcales; family Microbacteriaceae; genus Microbacterium; species Microbacterium sp. CGR2. Next base: position 1,272,833 of record NZ_RBHX01000001.1, read on the forward strand.
CGCGACGGCGAGCGCTCCGTTGAGGGAGGCGCCGGGATTGATCAGATGGAGCAGTCCGAAGATCGCCGACGACACGATGAGCGCCACGATGACTCCCCATCGACTGCGGAGCAGACGGAACACGACGCCTCGGAAGAACACCTCTTCGGCGACCGCGACGGCACACATCATGCCCACCACGGCGAGCGCACCGGTGACTGATCCCCACCCGGTGATCTGGTACACGCCGAAGAGGGCAAGGAGGCCGATCGTCACCGCTGCGAGGGTCACTCCGCCGGCGATGCCCCACTGCAGATGGCGCACGCCCGCTCGGGGATCGACCTCCGCCACGCTCCGCTTCTCGAAGCGGATCCCCACCCAGACATAGAGCCACATCATGGCAGCCGCGAGAAGCGGACCGATGACGAGGCTGGCCACCGGGTTCTCGAGGGAGGAAGCGACGGAGTTCGTGGCGAGCATGGCGACCGCGAATCCGACGACCAGGATGGTCGTCCGAACCCAGGGTCGGAGAGGGGCGGTCTGCGCCGCGGTCGGAGTGGCTCTGTGAAGGGTGGGAGGTCGGTGGTCGGGCGTCTGGTTGGTCATCGTCGTGCTCCTCGTGCGTTGGTTGTGTCGATGGTCTTCTGGGGGCGATCAGCGTCGGGTGACGCCACCGGAACCGGTCACCTTCTCGGTGACGTGGGCATCGCCGTCGTGCGTGATGAGACCGCTGCCGTCGACGACCGCCTCGAGCGTCTCGTCGGCTGTCACGGTGGCGCCGCCCGAGCCGCGAACAGTGATGGATGCGTCCGTGCTGCGGAGGTCGGCGCCGTGATACCCGCCCGAGCCGTCGATCTCGACGCGCTGTGTGCGCGCGACGCCGTCGACGGTGACCTCGCCCGAGTCGTCCACCCGTACCGTCAGGCTCTCGACTGCGACATCGTGGGCTGTGATGGCTCCGGACCCCTCGATCGTGAGAGCCGCCTCTGTCGCATCGATTCCGGATGCGTCGACGTGGCCGGAACCGCGGACCGTGACGGCGGGTTCATCAGCGTCCGAGAGATCGATGGACGCGTCACCGGAACCCGTGACGGTGAGGGATTCGAGGGATGAGACCGTCAGTTCGTATCGGATGTCACCGTCGAGGAGCATCGGCTCACCCTCCATCCCCAGCCGCAGCACCCCGTCTTCGACGACGTCGGTGAGGCGGTCGATGATCTGATCCCCGGCAGTCACGGTCAGTGACGGTGTCGCACCGAGGGTGATCGTGAGGTCTCCGGAGGTGTCCAGATGCACGGCGTCGACGTCCGTGATGTCGCGCTCTTGAGTGACGGCAGGCCCGGACGTCAGAGACGCGCAGCCTGACAGCGCGGCGACGGCGGCGAAGGCGAGGACGGAAGCGGAAAGGACAAGGGAGGGGGAGCGCATGCCGTCAGCGTAGGTATGCGGCACGCAGCGTCGATAGCTACTGGGGTACTCACCGCGTCTAGCCCCGGGGTATGGTCCCGATCATCCTCGCTGAGAGAGCCGGTACGACGGTTGCCGCAGCGCTCGCACCCAGGGATAGGTTGCTGCGCCCGGAAGAGGATTCGTGTCGATGTCGAAGCGCAGATCCGGATCATCATCGGGGCGGGATCGGGACAAGCGCGCGTCGGCGAACGGATGCCATTTCCCCCGCGGAGAGGCGAAGTACAGACGCAGCGTCCACGGCTTCTCGTCCACGCTCTGCCGGAGGGCTGCCAGATCACCGGGGAGCCGTCGTGCGGGGACGGTCCTGGCGCACAGGAGGACAGGACCGCGAGCCGTGCGATACGGCAGCACGCTGCTCAGCACGGCGCGCGACAGGGTCAGCCTCGGCATCAGCAGGTACCGCCCGGGGAAGCCGATGCCGGTGGAGGAGAGTTGCAGGTCGACGGGCGCCCCGTCATGCTCCCAGCGGATGCCGATGCCGTAGACATCGGGAAGCAGGGAAGGCAGTCCGACCGAGCGTGATACCCGCGCGACGATCGTGACCGGACCGTCCGGCGGATCATCGATCCACCCGATCCCCGACGTCGCACCTCGACGCAGGGCGGTCATCTCCCCCTCGAAGACCGCCCCGCGTGAGTGAATGGGTCTGGGGCGTCGCAGGAGAAGCAGCACCGCGATGCCACCGCGTAACAGCCACCCGCCGAGCCGGGAGGTGAGGGACGCCACCGGCTCAGCGCTCAGGGTCGAGCGGGTCGAATCACTCTCAGCATCCTGCGGGGACGTCTCGACGTTGCTGTTCGGCATGCTTCTCCTCGCTTCTGAAGGGGCGCTGGCGATCGCATCGTCGCGCGTCCCACGCGGCAGGAATACCGCCTTGACAAGCGGTGCGCAAGCGGACGGACAAGCGGTCCCGACAGAAAGCCGGTCAGGGCGCGGTGTATCCGCCGTCGACCAGATGGTAGCTGCCGGTGATGAAGCTGGCTGCGTCGCTCGCGAGGAAGGCGATGAGGTTCGCGACCTCGTCGGCCTGGCCCAGCCGTCCGATCGGGTGCTTGCTGACGAGGAACTCTCGTGCGTCGGAATCCATCGTGGCGAGCAGCGGGGTATCGATGAAGCCGGGGCCCACGGAGTTCACCCGCACGCCCTGCGCGGAGTACTCGAGTGCGGCGGACTTCGTCATGCCGACGACGCCGTGCTTGGCGGTGACGTAGGCCGGGGAGTTCGCGAAGCCGACGCTGCCGAGGATCGACGCGATGTTGACGACTGATCCACCGCCGTTCGCGAGGATCGACGGGATCTGCGCCTTCATGTTGCGGAAGACGGCGTTGAGGTTGATGGCGATGACCTTGTCCCAGGCCTCGTCCTCATACTCGGCGGTGGGGGCGGAGGCGCCGCCGATTCCGGCGTTGTTGACGCCGATGCGCAGTGGCGCGAGGGTGTTCGCGAGTTCGACCGACGAGGCGATCCACGACACGTCCGTCGCGTCGCCGACGGACGCTTCCGCGATGCCGCCGGCGGCGCGGATCTCGTCGACGACGGCGTGCGCGTTTTCGGCGTTCAGGTCATTGACGACCACGGATGCGCCGTTCTGCGCGAGCAGCAGGGCGGTCGCGCGTCCGATGCCGCTTCCCGCTCCCGTCACGATCGCCGAGCGGTTCGAGACGTCGTACTGAGCCACGAGAGACTCCACTTCCGGGCGGGCACGGTGCCGGGAGATCTTCTCGGACGGTCCGTCCTTCTCTCCACCCTACGTCCGATTTCGGGTAGATGGATTCACGTGGATGGACTTGCGTGCCGACGTGCCGTCGACAAAGTACCTCTTGACACAGCTCCCACTCAGGCATAACGTACAACCAAATGGTTGCACAAAGAGAACTGAGCGAAGCGGAGGTCGACCGTGTGTTCCACGCATTGGCGACGTCGACCCGGCGTGACATCCTGCGCCGGACGATCGAGCGGGAGCAGTCCGTCTCGACCCTCGCCTCCGAATACGACATGTCGTTCGCCGCAGTCCAGAAGCACGTCGCCGTGCTCGAGGCCGCGAACCTCATCGTCAAGCGCGCCGAGGGACGCGAGCGGCTCGTCCGCGCGAACCCCGAGATGATCGCCCGCGCCAGGGTGCTTCTCGCCCGATACGAAGAACTGTGGCGGTCGCGCATCGCGCGGCTCGACGACCTGCTGGCTGGTTCGTCGAACGCAGGCGCGGAAACCGACCCCGAGAACAACAACAAGAACGCACGAAACCAAGAAGGAGACTGAAAATGCCCGTCACCGAAGTCACCACCGATGCCGAGAACCTGACCATGACGGTCGTGGCCGATCTCGCAGCATCCGTCGATCGCGTCTGGAACGCGTACAGCGACCCGGCACAGCTCGAGCGCTTCTGGGGCCCTCCCGGATGGCCCGCGACCTTCTCGACCTGGGACCACACCGTCGGCGGCCGAGCCGTCTACACGATGAACGGTCCGCGGGGTGAGACGTCATCCGGCACCTGGGAGTTCCTCGCCATCGAGGCGCCGCACCGCTTCGAGGTCATCGACTCGTTCGCCGAAGAAGACGGCACGCCGGTCGACTCCCTCCCGTCGATGCGGATGACGTTCACCTTCGAGCCCACGGCCGACGGCACGCGGATGGTCACGCAGAGCCATTTCGCTTCCACCGAGGCACTGGAGCAGGTCGTCTCGATGGGCGCCGTCGAGGGCACGAAGATGGCGATGGCGCAGTTGGATGCCGTCCTGCAGGATCTTCGCGAGTACGCGCAGGGCAGGGGGACGCAGGTCGAGTTGCTCGACGACACGCACGTGCGCATCACGCGTCTGGTCGAGGGCCCCCGCGATCTGGTCTGGCGTGCGCACAACGAGCCGGATTTGATGAAGCAGTGGATGCTCGGACCGGACGGCTGGGAGATGACGGAGTGCACCGTCGCCACCGAGGCCGGCCAGTCGTACCGCACGTCCTGGGCGCCCGTGGGCGACACCGAGGGCGAGCCGTTCGGGTTCGAAGGGGAGGCGCTGCTCGTCGACGCACCCCGCCGCTCGGTGACCACCGAGCGGATGCAGGGCGTGCCGACGGAGACCCTCAACGACCTCAACCTCTACGAGGAGGATGGGGCGACGCTCATCACGATCCTGATCGAGTATCCCGACGTCGAGACACGCGACATGATCCTCGCCACGGGCATGACCGACGGCATGGAGGCCTCGTACGCGCGACTCGAGAGCGAGCTCCTCACCGTCTGATCGCCCACCCCCACGCCGCGACAGCCCTCGCCGGATCAGGCAGTTTCCCTCGGAGACTGCCTGATCCGGCGCGTCTGCCTGAAGCGGCGCGGCGCAGAGCCGCGGATGCACTCGCTCGCGCGTCCGCGGCGGGATAAAGTGGCGACACGATGAGGATCACGCGCCGCACACTGCTCCTGGGCGCCGGAGCGGGCGCCGTCTCGGTGCTGCTCGCCTCGTGCACACCGGAACCCGAGACGACACCGACCCCCACGCCCACCCGCGAGCCACAACCGCAGCCGGGCGTTCCACAGCCGACTCTCCGCCTGCGCAGCTCCTGGACGACCGACCCCTTCGCCTACGGAGCCGTCAGCTTCACGCCCGTCGGCGTCCTCGCCGAGACCCGCTCCCAACTCGCCCGCCCGGTCGACGACCGCCTCTTCTTCGCGGGCGAAGCCACCGAGGAGGAGAACCCCGGAACGATGCGGGCCGCGATCCGCTCCGGTTCCCGTGCGGCGGACGAGGTCGAGGAGCAGGCGGAGCCCGGCGAGCGGGTCGCCGTGATCGGTGCGGGTCTCGCCGGCGCCACGGCGGCAGCGCGTCTCGCCGCCGCCGACCTGCAGGTGACCGCCTTCGAGGCGCGCGACCGCATCGGCGGACGCATCCACAGCGTGACCGATGACGCGTGGCCGGTGCCGGTTCAGCTCGGCGCATGGCTGTTCGGTGACGTCGACGAAGACTTGCGTGAACGGTTGGACGACCGCGAGATCGGGGTGGTCGACCTCGCCGGCGCACAGTGGCATGCGCCGGACGGTGACATCGAACCGGTCGACGACCAGCCCCTGGAAGCCGCGATCGCGTCAGCACAGGCCGGACCCACCGACGTCTCGCTGGCGGATGCACTGGTCGCCGCAGGTGGCGACCCCGAGGATCCCGCCACCGCCGCCCTCCTCGCGTTCCTCACGACGACCTCGGGCGCGGATGCCGCTGACCTCTCCAGCTGGTTCCCTCCGCCCCTTCCTCCCACGACTGTCGAGGCGGCCCGCGACAGCCTGACGCCCCTCATCGAACACGCGCTCGACGGCGTCCGGGTGTCGCTGTCCTCTCCCGTGAGCAACATCACTCACGACGACACGGGCGTGAGCGTGCGCCTCGGCACCGGGGAGGCCCTGTCGTTCGACCGGGTCGTCGTCACGGTCCCGCTCGGCGTGCTGCAGGAGCAGGACATCGAGTTCGAGCCGCCGTTGCCCTTCGTCAACCGCAACGCGATCACCGCCCTCGGCATGGGGCGGATCGAGACCATCTGGCTGAACTTCGACGAAGCGTTCTGGGAATCGGACGCGGCGATCTGGCACACCGTGGGCTCCGACGTCGCGATCCGCACCTGGATCAACCTGCGTCCTGCGACAGGCGAGAGCATCCTCGTCGGAATCGTCGGCGGCGACGCAGCGGACGAATTCGCGGCCCTCGACGACACCGCCGCGCTCGAGTCGGCCCTCGCCGCGCTAGCCGTCTACGTCTGAGCGGCCGCCTCCGTCTGGCCGGCGCCCCCGGGCACACGCCACCGCTCCCGGACCGGCAGCCGACTGATGAGGACCAGCGCGGCCGCGACCAGAGCGAAGACGGCGAGAGCGATTCCCGAGAACATCAGGAACTCCGCCGGCCCGCTCACCTGCCGAGGGTCGAGGAAGTAGTACGGATACCAGCCGATGAGCGGCCCGCGCCACAGGGTCACCACGCCCCAGAGGATCGGATACGCCAGGGTGGCGGGGACCACTGGCCAAGGCACGGTGCGGTGCCCTGGCGCCAGCGCCCAGGCGGCGATCGTGCAGGCCGGCAGCCAGAAGTGCAGCACCTGATCCGACCACGGCACATCGATGCGGATGCCGCGCTCACCCGCCTGCCACACCAGGAGGGCGAAGACGAGCCCGGCGGTGATGGTCCACGACAGCACCATCGCCAGGGCGACCGTCAGCCAGCGTGGGTCATCGGGGCGCCGCAGCGCGATCACGCCGCCGATGATCAGCAGCACGACGAAAGCGATGTTGGACTGATTGGTGAGGTAGGCGAAGAAGTTCTGGCTGGCGATCGTGTTCGACGCCAGTCCCCAACTCAGTCGGTGGATCAGCGCGACCAGGCAGATGGCGGCGGCGCTCAGCCGGAGCAGGCCGAAGACGGTACGCGCGTTCACCGCCCGGTCACCGTCCTTGCCATCAGCCGAGTCTACGGATCCGGGCTCAGCGGATCATCGAGAGCAGGAGGTGTCCTGCTTCATCGCGGGACAGTGCACGGAACATCGGGAGCGCGAGCACGTACCTTCCGAAGAGGAATCCGACGATGGCGACGGCCATCCGCCGTGCGTGTTCGCGCCCGAAGTCATCGACGAGAGGCTGGAAGACCGAGTTCTCGATGTAGGCGCTGATCGAGTCCGCCGACCCGCTTCCCGAGCCCAGTCGGCGCGCGAACTCGACGAGTCTCTCGCCGTGCTCCGGATGCTCCCACACTGCGAGGATGCCGTGGGCCAGACGTGACAGGTCGACCTGGCCATCGCTGTCGCGTGAGAGGGCGATGACATCGTGCGGCGCAGCGCGCAGGGCGATCGCGGCCGACACCAGGCCGTCGCGCGAACCGAAGTGGTAATTGACCAGCGTGTGGCTGACGCCGACTTCTGCGGCGAGCTCGCGGGAGGAGAGGCGGGGGAGGTCACCCCGGTCGAAATGCTTCTGGGCAGCATCCATCAGTCGATCGCGGGCGGTGGACTCCCCACGGGGACGTCCGCGGCGATTATTGACCATGGTGGCATGGTGCCACCCGGAAGAGCACGCTGGCCCTATGAACATGCCGAAGGAAACGGATTGCGTCATCGTCGGAGGAGGACCGGCCGGACTCATGCTCGGCCTGCTCCTCGCGCGGCAGGGCCTGGATGTGACCGTGGTCGAGAAGCATGTCGACTTCCTCCGCGACTTCCGGGGCGACACGATTCACCCTTCGACGCAGGAGCTGCTCCGCGAACTGGGGCTCCTCGATGAGTTCCTTGCGAGGCCGCACGCCGACATGTCGCGCGTCACGCTCAGTTGGCACGGGACCGAACTCACCCTGGCCGACTTCTCTCGCCTGCCGACCGCACGCAAGGTCATGACCTTCATGCCGCAGTGGGACTTCCTCGACCTGCTCGCCGAAGCCGCGCATCGTCACGACGGCTTCCACCTCTGGCGTTCGACCCGCGTCGATGCGGTCATCCGGGAGGAGGGGCGGATCGTCGGGATCACCGGCCCCGGGCCGCATGGCGAGATCGAGATCCGTGCGCGGCTCGTCGTCGATGCCTCGGGCCGCGATTCGGAGGTGCGTGCGGCCGCAGGGCTCGTGCCGACGGGCGTCGCGGCCGCGATGGACGTGCTGTGGTTCCGCCTGCCGAAGCGCGACGGAGACACCTACCCGTTCGTCCAGGCGGGGGCCGGCATGATCATCACGATCGATCGCACGGAGTTCTTCCAGGTCGCGCACGTCATACCGGCCGGCTCCTGGACCGGATCCGTCGAGGACGTGCGGAAGATGATCGACCGCCTCGGCCGCATCTCGCCCCGTCTCGGCCAGGCTGCCCGGCATCTCACCCCCGCCGACGTCCACGTGCTGCGCGTGCGCCTGGAACGGCTGCGTCGCTGGCACGTCGACGGGCTGCTCTGCATCGGCGACTCGGCCCACGCCATGTCTCCGGCGGGAGGCGTCGGCATCAACCTCGCCATTCAAGACGCTGTCGCCGCCGCGCGCATCCTGGGTCCGGTGCTGCAGAAAGGCATCCCGGACGCTGCCGACCTGCGGCGGGTGCAGCGGCGTCGTGCGTGGCCGGTGCTCGTCACGCAGGCGGTGCAGCGTGTGATGCAGAGACCGCTGCTGGTGACGACCGAGCCGGGCTCACCACTCCCGGTGCCGCTTCGGATGCTGCGCGATCACCCCGCGCTGACCCGGATCACCGGCCGGTTCGTGGGGCTCGGGGCGCGGCCGGAGAAGCTCTGAGGATCAGCGACGGCGGCGCGGCTCGCGCGTCGACCAGAGCGACAACGCGATCAGCACGGGCTGGAAGAACAGGCGACCGAAGCGCTTCATGTCGGTGTCGAGTCCGAACCTGTCGCGATGGTGCATCCACTGCGCGACGTTGCCGGGGAAGACCGCGAGGAAGAACAGGGCGGCGACGGTTCCGGTGAGTCGACGGTGGCCGTGGGCCCACAGCAGCGCTGAGCCGAGGGCGACTTCCGCCACGCCGGAGGCGACGACCGTCACGTCGGGATCGAGCGGCAGCGACTCGGGCACCTGCGCCTGGAACTCCTCGCGGGCGGTGGTCAGGTGCGAGATGCCGGCGAAGACGAGAGACGCGCCCAGGAAGACGCGGCCGAAGGTGCGGGCGGGAGTCGACATGCTGCGAGTGTACGCCTGCGACCGCATCTCACGAACGGTCAGATCAGCCGACGAAGCGCCTGCTCCAGGGAGATGCCCTGTGCCTCGGCTCGGTCGCGCAGACGCGCGTGCTCGTCGCCGGAGAGGGTGAGCCGCACGTCGATCGGGTCGGCAGACGGCGCATCCAACCCATCGAGCAGGTCGGAGGCCTCGGCCCACAGCGGCTCGGGAGGAGCGGTCGTCGTCGTCCCGGTGCGCGCCGTCACGGCGGTGGGGACGGATGCTGCGGACGAAGCAGGTGCTGCGGATGCGGCGATCGGTGCGGATGCCGCGACCGCGGCTCCGGCATCCGTCCCGCGGGTGAAGCCAGGGCCTCGACGCGGTTCCTGCTTGTTCTTGTAGGCGTTCGCTGCGGCGTTCGCCCGCTCATCCGCGGCCTCGTTGAGTTCGTCGCCGGCGTGGCCCTTCACCCAGGAGAATTCCACGTCGCGCCCACGCATGGCTTCGTCGATACCCTCGAGCAGGTCGCGGTTGAGCACCGGACCTCCGTCGGACTTGCGCCAGCCGCGACGTTTCCACCCCGGCATCCACTTCGTGACGGAATCGATGACGTAGCGGCTGTCGCACCAGATGTGCAGCTTCTCGTCGCTGCCCGCCGTGGCCTTCAACAGTTCGAGCACGGCCTGCAGCTCGCCCTGGTTGTTGGTGCCGTGCGCGGAACCGCCGGCCGCCCAGTTCGCGTCGTCGATGTACCAGGCCCACCCGTTCGGGCCGGGGTTGCCCAGGGCGGAGCCGTCTGCGGCGGCGGTGATCGTCATCCCTCCACCGTAGCCGCGGCCGACGGCGGCGCCGGACGTCGAGGCGATGTCAGCGGGCTCGACGGGCGTCGGCCGCCTCGAGCCCGCGCCGCATCTTCTCGCGGGACTCCTCTGGCCACGGACCGGAGTACGTCAGCGGGATCTCGGTCAGGAAGCGGCGCTGATCGGAGGGGATGCGGGCGGCGACGGCATCCGGATCGGACTCGGCCATTCCGTAGAGGCTCGGGCCGTCGGCGTAGTACGGATCGATGACGACCAGCCGGTCGTCGCCGCCGCGCATCACGTTCGACGGGTTCTCGTCGAGGGGGCCGCACCACGGAAGCTCCGCCTGCGCGCGAGCGTGAATCCGACGGATGATGTCGGTCAGCTCGGCGACCTCGGGTGCGCGTGCGGCGATCGCGGCGTGGAAAGCCGCGGCGTCGGACTCCTCGGCCGGACGAAGCCACTCCAGCACCTGCAGGTCGCCACCGCCGGCAAGGCGGCGATGGGCGAAAAGTGTGGGGACCTGGCGGGTGGCGGCGGCATCACGATACAGCTGGGCAGCATACGGTCCGGTCGGATCGAACGGGCTGATCCGGGAGACCACGGCGCCATCGGGCGAGCGAAGGGCGATGGCCCAGTCTCCGGCGCCACACGGCTGCCACCCGGCTTCGCGGAACGACCGTTCCGCGTCCCGATGATCGGCATCCAGGCCGAGGGTCGCGAGGACGCGCTCGAACGAGTCAGCCGGCATGCGAGTCGTCGGCGTCACCGACGTCAGAGTCGTCGCTCTGGTCGCTCTCTTCGCTTTCTTCGGGCTCGTCGCCTTCGTCCGGCTCGCGACTCTCGATCGAGAACGCGGCGGCAGGAGGCGGAGCCACCGGGAACACGATCGAGCTCACCTCCGCACCCAGGCCGAGAGTCATCGGGTCGACCACCGGAGCGGTGTCGAGGACGTCGGAGCCCCGGTCGAGCGGCTCAGACGGAAGGCCGGCCCACTGGTTCTCTTGCTCTTCCGGGCGGTGCTGAAACAGTCCCATGGGACCCATTCTGCGCGCACCTGTCGGCTGCGATGCCGGATTCACACCCGATTGATCGGATGGCCCACCGTCGGCGCCGGGAATCGCGCGCGGTCAGTCGTCGGATTTCGCAGCTTCGCGCACAGCGTCGACCAGTGCCCGCCACGGCCCGTCGACCTCGGAGTCGGTCAGTTCGCGCTCGTGCCGCTCCGACGGAGTGCGCGCGCGGATCCGCCAGACGAAGCGGTCGGCGCCCGTCGCAGCATCCGCCTCCTGATCCCAGGGGCAGCTGTCTATGAGGGAGATCCAGTCGTCTGCGTCGGGGGACTCTGCCTCGACGCGCCATTGACGACGGATGCCGGCGAACCCACCCGTACGCACGACGGCGATGACGACGCGCAGGTCAGTCGGTGGAGGGGACTCGCTCATTCTCATAGACTCCCACGGCCGTCCACGCGCGTCGAGCGGCCATGGCGGTGTCATCTCCGAGGGTCGCCGCGGCCGCCACTGTGGCGTCGGCGAACTCGGTGAAGGTGGCGGTGCTGGACAGCCCGCCCGTGAGGGCGCGGTACCAGACGGTGCCGGCCCGCTCCCAGGCGTTGCCGCCGAGGTCGAGCGCGAAGAGCGCGAACGCGCGGTTGGGAATCCCGGAGTTGATGTGGACGCCGCCGTTGTCTTCGGTGGTGCGGACGAAATCGCTCATGTGGGCGGGCTGCGGATCTTTGCCGAGTTCGTCGTCGTCGTAGGCGGTGCCGGGCTCGATCATCGACCGCAGCGCCTTTCCCTGGACCGCGTCGGTGAAGATCTCGGCACCGATGAGCCACGTCGCCTGGTCGGCGCTCTGGCCGAGTGCGTGCTGTTCGGTCAGAGCGCCCAGCACATCGGCCACCGACTCGTTCAGCGCACCGGGCTGTCCGTGATATTCGAGGTTCGCCGTGTGCTGGATGACGCCGTGGGCGAGTTCGTGCCCGATGACGGTGGTCGAGGCGGTGAAGCCGCGGAACACCTCGCCGTCACCGTCGCCGAACACCATGCGCTCGCCGTCCCAGAACGCGTTGTCGTAGTCGACGCCGTAGTGCACGGTCGCTTCGAGCGGGGCTCCGGCGTCGTCGAGCGAATTGCGCCCGAACGAGCTCAGCAGCATCTCGAAGGTCGCGCCGAGACCGTCGAACGCCTCGTTCACCGACGCGTCGGCCACCGGAGCGTCGTCTTCACCCCGCACCACCATGCCCGGCAGGTTCTGCGTGTTGCCGGCGTCGCTGATCGTGCGATTCGGAGCGTCGGAGAGGTGCGCCACCAGGTCGCCGTTCTCATCGATCGAGAGGTCGATGCGCGCGCGGAACGGAGGGCGCCCCGCCGTCAGCGTCTGTCGTGCGGCTGCCGCGGCCTTGGGGAATCGGCCCGACTCGGCCAGGCGTGCAAGCAGGTAGGAGGGGATGACCCCGTGGCGTTCGGATGCTGTGCTGCTCATGCTGCGACGATACGCCGGGCCGCCGACGTTCGAACAGTGAACGTTCGTCGATGCTTCGCAGCGAGTGGCCGCAGAAATCTGTCGGGGCGCACGTCGCGATCCGCCGCAGCGACCGGCCCGGCGGCTGATGCCCAGGACACTCGCGTAAAATCGGCACAATGACCGACGCACCTGGATCCTTCGACGAGCTCAGGGACCCAGAAGAGGGGACTGAAACCCTCGACCCCGCGCGTGAACTCCAGGAGTCCGTGCGCGAGGTACTGGGCGCCGGCATCGAACCCGACGATCTCGCCACGACGCTCCGCGTCCTGTCGCAGCTGCACGAGATCGACAACGAGCATCCGGATTTCGTCGCCGTTCGCCACGCGACCGCGGCGATGTTCAAGGCGGTCAAGCGGGTGCGCCGCAAGGAGATCCGCGATGCGATCGCCGAAGCCGACAAGGCCGTCGTCGCCCGCACCGCCACCGGAGCCCCTGACCGCATCGATGACGAGACCCGCGGTAACGATCTCGCGACCAGCGTCACGGATGCGCCGATCGCAGGCGAGCTGCTCAAGCCTCGCAACTGCTACATCTGCAAGCAGCCGTACACCGTGGTCGACGCGTTCTATCACCAGCTCTGCCCGGACTGCGCACGGTTCAGCCATGGCAAGCGCAACGCCCGCACCGACCTTGCCGGCAAACGTGCCCTGCTCACCGGCGGACGGGCGAAGATCGGGATGCACATCGCGTTGCGGCTGCTCCGCGACGGAGCGCACACGACCATCACGACGCGATTCCCGCGCGATGCGGTGCGCCGTTTCTCGGCTCTTCCCGACTCGTCCGACTGGCTGCACCGCCTGCGAGTGGTCGGCATCGACCTGCGTGACCCCGCCCAGGTGATCGGGCTCGCGGATTCCGTCGCGGCGCAGGGGCCCCTCGACATCCTGATCAACAACGCCGCCCAGACCGTGCGTCGATCCCCTGGGGCCTACTCGCTGCTGGCGGATGCCGAGCTGCAACCGCTCCCCGACGGGCCGCTGCCCGAGATGGAGACCTTCGGCCACACCGCCGATCCGCACCCGCAGGCGCTGCAGGCCTCCGTCGATGCGCATCCGCTGCTGTCCGTCGCCGCCCTCGGCGGGACCGTCGCCGAGCAGGGCGGGCAGGCGCTGACCGCCGAGGATCTCGCGCGCCTCGCGATGGCACCCGGGTCGGTGTCGCTGGAGAAGCACGCCGACGGTTCCGCGATCGATGCCGGCGGACTCGTGCCGGATGTGAACCGCGTCAACAGCTGGGTGCAGTCGATCGAGCAGGTCGACCCGCTGGAGATGCTCGAGGTGCAGCTCGCGAACACCACCGCGCCGTTCCTCCTGATCAGTCGCCTGCGGGCGTCGATGGCTGCGTCCGGTGCGCATCGCAAGTACGTGGTGAACGTGTCGGCGATGGAGGGGCAGTTCTCCCGCCGGTACAAAGGACCGGGGCATCCGCACACGAACATGGCCAAGGCGGCGCTCAACATGCTCACGCGCACCAGCGCCGGCGAGATGCTCGAGACCGACGGCATCCTGATGACCGCCGTCGACACCGGGTGGATCACCGACGAGCGCCCGCACTACACGAAGGTCCGCCTCGCCGAGGAGGGGTTCCATGCCCCGCTCGACCTGGTCGACGGTGCCGCCCGCGTCTACGACCCGATCGTCCGCGGCGAGGCCGGCGAAGACATCCACGGCGTCTTCCTGAAGGACTATGAACCCAGCCCCTGGTGACGCGTGCTAGTGACCGGTTTCGGAGTTCCGCGCTTCATGTGCATGAGGAATCTCCGGATGCATTATGGGCCCTCGGTATGTCTGCCTGCGTCCGTCGCGCAGTCATGCAGGTGAGGGGCGTGCAGGGCGTGTAGGGCGTGGGGGGACGCGACTCAGTGCGCGCGCTGCGCCAGGTTGGCTGACGCCCAGGTGCCCAGCTGATCGAGGATCGGCAGCAGGTCACGGCCGCTCGCGGTCAGGGCATAGGAGACCGTGACCGGCGGGCCGGCATCGACCGTGCGCGCGACGAGGCCGGTCTCGGCGAGTTCTGCCAGCCGGTCGGAGAGCACGGTGTCGCTGATGCCCGACACTGCGCGGCGCAGCGACACGAAGGTCGACGGACCGCTGCCGAGCGAGGCGACGATCATCCCGTTCCAGCGTTTTCCGAGCACGCTGAAGGCCAGTGTGACGGCGGCGTCGCACACTTGGATCGCTTCGCTGACCTCGGCCATGCTCACATCCTACTCGTGCTACGTTAACCAGCGTCGCTAATAAAAAGTTAGCGACTACGAAAACGAGAGGTAGTCATGTCCCTGTTCCGCCTGGATGCCAGCATCCTTCCCGCGTCGTCCGCCAGCCGCTCGCTCGCCGACCTCGTCGAAGCCGAGTGGACCGCGTCGCACCCCGACTCGACCGTGCTCCGCCGCGACCTCGCCGCCGACCCGGTCCCCGCGACCGCCTGGGCCGACGCCGTGACCGGTGGCTTCGTGGACGAGGCTCAGCGCACCCCTGCGCAGAACGAGGCACGTGCCCTGGCCACGACCTTCGCCGACGAGCTCATCGGAGCCGACGCGCTGCTGTTCGCCGTGCCGCTGTACAACTACGGCGTCTCGCAGCACTTCAAGACCTGGTTCGACCTCGCGTACACCGACCCGCGCATCGACCCCAGTGGCACGGCGCTGCGCGGCAAGCCCGCGACTCTCGTCACGGTCCTCGGCGGCAACTACGCCCCCGGAACCCCGAAAGACGGCTGGGACCACTCGACCGGCTGGCTGCGTCGCGTGCTCGCCGACGTCTGGGGCCTCGACCTCCGCGTCGTGCAGCGTCCGTTCACCCTGGTGGGCGTGAACCCGGCCCTCGACGCGTTCGCCGACACCGCCCTCGAACTCAAGGAAGCCGCCGAGTCCGACGCGCGCACCTACGGCCAGGAGCTGGCCGCGCTCCGGGGGAGCAACGTCGCCTGACGTTTTCGATCACACCTGTCGGGAGACAGCACGGATGCAGGGCCCGAAACCGCTTTCCGGCCCTGCATCCGTGAAAACTCCCGACACCCGCCCGACACCCGCCCGGCTCAGCGCAACGGCGCCGGGTACGGATGGGGCAACCAGACGGTCACGATCAGGCCGCCCTCCGCCCGCGGCGTGAGGACCAGCGTGCCGCCGTGCGCCTGAGTGATGCGCTCGGCGATCGCGAGGCCGAGGCCGACACCGGCGTGGTCGGCGCTGCGGGCGCGGTCGGCACCGCGCTGGAAGGGCTCCGTGAGAGTCGCCACCCGGTCGACGGGCATCACCTCACCGGTGTTCTCGATCACCAGTGCGAGCGCCTCGGGAAGGGCGTGGGTGCGCACCGCCACCGCTCCACCCGACGGCAGGTTGTGCACCACGGCATTGAGCACGAGGTTCGTGACGAGTTGCTGCAGCAGAGTCGACGACCCCAGGACGGATGCCGGGGCTCCGCCCACCTCGACCGCGACGCCTCGGCGGTCCGCCAACGGCAGCAGGATCTCGACGGCTTCTTCGGCGAGCAGAGACAGGTCGACGAGCTCACGCGGAAAAGAGCGGCTCTCGGCTCGGCTGAGTACGAGCAGCGCCTCGGTGAGTTCGACCGCCCGCGCGTTCACCTCTTCGAGGCGTGCGATGAGAGCGTCGACGTCGCGGTCCGGATCGGTGCGGGCCACCTCCAGCAGCGCCTGCGAGATGGCCAAAGGCGTGCGCAACTCGTGTGAGGCGTTGGCGGCGAAGCGCTGCTGTTCGGCTACTTGCCTCTCGAGTTGCTCCAGCATGGAGTCGAACACGTCGGCCAGATCGCGGAACTCGTCGCGCGGGCCGTCCAGGGCGACGCGGTGCGACAGCGAGCCCTGCGTCGCGAGTTTCGCGGCATCGCTGATCCGGTCCAGGGGTGCCAGCATCCGTCCGGCGAGGAGCCAGCCGCCCCCCAAGCCGATGGCCAGCAGCACCACCATCACGGCAGTCGCCACCGGCACGAAAGCGCGAATCAGGTCGGAGCGGTTGGGGACGAACGGCTCCGCGATGATGTTCACATCGGGCACGTAGCGCAGCAGGAACAAGGACACCGCGGCAAGAAGCAGCAGCCCCGACACGACGACGATCCCGGCATAGCTGATCGTGAGCTTGAGGCGGGCACTCATGCCGCGGCGTCTAGGCATCGGCATCCGTCCCGATGCGGTACCCGACGCCGGGGACGGTGAGGATCAGCCACGGTTCGCCCAGGCGCTTGCGCAGGGATGACACGGTGATGCGGACCGCGTTGGTGAACGGATCTGCGTTCTCGTCCCAGGCGCGCTCCAACAGCTCTTCGGCGCTCACGACCCCGCCCTCCGCTTCGACCAGGACCTCGAGGACCGCGAACTGCTTGCGGGTCAGAGCGACGTAGCGGTCGTCGCGGTACACCTCGCGCCGGAACGGGTCCAGGCGCAACCCGGCGAGCTCGCGCACCGGCGGTCGGGATCGGTGCCTTCGACGGTCGAGCGCGCGAAGGCGCAGCACCAGTTCCCGCAGCTCGAACGGCTTGGTGAGGTAGTCGTCGGCACCCATCTCGAAACCGGTCGCCTTGTCGTCGAGACGGTCGGCGGCGGTCAGCATCAGAATCGGAATGCCGCTGCCGGAGGCGACGATCGACCGGGCGATGTCGTCACCGGAAGGTCCGGGGATGTCACGGTCGAGCACCGCGATGTCGTACGCGTTGATGCTCAACAGTTCGAGGGCGGTGTCGCCGTCACCCGCGATGTCGGCGGGGATCGCCTCCAGGCGGAGCCCGTCCCGGACGGCCTCCGCGAGGTACGGCTCGTCCTCGACGATCAATACGCGCACGGCTGGGCTCCCATGTGCTCAGATCCTACGCACCCGTGCGTATCGCGAGCGTATGCAGAAGTGCATACGCTCCCGCAACGGGCCACCTCCTTCACTGGAGACATGAACACCCGAACCGCCACCATCCGCCCGCACCGCCGATGGCGCCGCCTGCTCGTCTCCGTCGGCGCGCTCGCCGTCGCGGGCGCCCTCGCCTTCGCCGTGCAGCAGTCGTTGGCGCCGGCATCCGCGGCCGTCCCGACCGGCATCCCGGCCACCGTTCCGACCTCCGAGTCCGTCGGGGAACCGGTGGGCGACGTCACCGGATCGGTCTTGGCGCCGAGCGAAGCCGACGGGGTGATCCGCGACGGCGACCAGCCCACCGTCTTCGACGTCGACCGTGAGGCGATCGGCAAGCTCGATCCCGCGCTCCTCGAGGCTCTGCAGCGGGCGGCGACGGATGCCGCGCACGACGGTGTGGACGTGCGGGTGAACAGCGGTTGGCGCTCGGCGGCGCTCCAGGATCGCATGCTGCAGGACGCGATCGCAGAGTACGGCTCAGAGGCCGAGGCGGCGCGCTGGGTCGCCACTCCGGCGACCTCGGCCCATGTGTCCGGCGACGCCGTCGACCTCGGTCCGCTTCCGGCGCTGGACTGGCTCGCTCAGCGCGGTTGGCGCTACGGGCTCTGCCAGATCTACGCCAACGAGTCGTGGCACTACGAGCTGCGACCGGATGCCGCCACCGACGGCTGCCCCGAGATGTACGCCGACCCCACCGAAGACCCGAGGATGCACCCGTGACCGTTCTGCTCGCCCCGGAGCGCAGCGCGCTTTCCCTGCTGCCTGCACCCGCCCTGTGCACGCTGCCGACCGCTGTCACCGAGAACCTGCGCCATATCCGTGCCGCCACCGACGCCCGCATCATGGCCGTGGTGAAAGCCGACGGCTACGGCCACGGTGCGGTGTCGGTCGCGCGAACCGCCGTCGATGCCGGCGCGGAATGGCTCGGCGTGACAGATGTCGCCGAAGCGGTGATACTGCGGGACGCGGGCCTTCGTGTTCCGATCCTCGCCTGGCTGAATCCGTCGGGGATCGATGCGGCACAGGCGGCCGAGCACCGGATCGACGTCGCGGTCGGGTCGGTCGAGGAGTTGCGTCAGCTCATCGCGGATGCTGCGCGGCCGCTGCGCGTACACCTGCAGATGGACACGGGGATGTCGCGCGGCGGTTGCCCGCTCGGCGAGTGGACCGAGTTGTTGCGGCTTGCACGAGCCGGACGAGGGCGAGTCGAGGTCGTGGGAGTGATGGGGCATCTTCCGCGCGCCGACGAGGGCGACCCGCGAGCCAACGAGGCCGCGGTGCTGCGGATGCGTCAGGCGCGGGATGCCGTGCTGCGGGCGGGGTTCGGGCCGGTCCTGGTGCATCTTGCCGCGACCTCCGGGGTGCTGACCGACCCCGCCACCCACTTCGACATGGTGCGCATCGGGGCGGGCCTGGTCGGCATCGATCCGTCCAGCACCGTGACGCTGGCGGGGGCTTCCCGGTTCACGGCATCCGTCGTGCACAGTTCGTGGGTGCCGGCCGGCACGCCCGTCGGGTACGGGAGCACACACCTCACGACGAGGGGGACGCATCTGAGTGTCGTCGGCGTGGGGTACGCCGACGGCATCCCGCGCGAACTCGGGGCGGGCGCCGCGGTCGAGATCGCCGGGCGGAGGTGCCCGATCGTGGGACCCGTGTCGATGGATCAGATCGTCGTCGACACCGGGGACACGGCGGTTCCTCGAAGCGCGGCGGTCACGGTGTTCGGTCCGGAGGGCGGTGCCGTGCCATCGGTGCAGGAGTGGGCGCGGTGGGCGGGCACCATCCCGCACACCGTCGTCACCGGTATCGGTTCGCGCGTGCAGCGGTGCATCGCATGACGACGCACGTCCTGGTCATCGGGGGAGGGCAGAACGCGGAGCATGACGTCTCGCTGGCGTCGGCCGCGGCTGTCGCGGCAGCGCTGGGGATGAGCGGCCACGTGGTCAGTACGGTGACCATCGATCGCTCGGGGATCTGGCGCGCCGACGGCATCCCGCCGTGCGTCTCTCCGGCTGAATCGCTGGTGCGCGCGATGCCGTTGATCGCCCGAGCCGACGTGGTCTTCCCTGCGGTGCACGGAGCGCTCGGCGAAGACGGCGCGCTCGCCGCGTTGTGCGCGCTGGCCGGTGCCAGGGTCGTCGGGTCCGGTCTGCGCGCGGGCGCACTCGGGATGGACAAGTGGGCGACCAAGCTGGTGGCGGATGCCGTCGGCATCCGCACGGCGAGAGGACGCCTGATCGCGGCGGAGGACGCGGGAGATGCGGAGTTCGACGGCGAGGTCGTGGTGAAGCCCGTATCGGCGGGGTCGAGCTACGGCGTGAGCCTGGTGCGGCAAGAAGGAGAACTGCTCGCCGCACTGCACACGGCGGCGAAGTTCGATCGACGCATCCTCGTCGAGGAGGTCGTGCGGGGGCGAGAGATCGATGTGGCGGTGCTGCGGGAGTCCGGCGGGGTGCGGTGGGCGGCGCCGCCGTTGGAGATCCATGCGACCGGACTCTTCGACACCGCCATGAAGTACGACGGGAGCGCGCGGTTCACCGTGCCGGCTCAGCTCGATGCGGCGGAGACCTCCGCGCTCAAGCGCGCCGCGGTGGCGATGTTCGACGCGCTCGGCTGCGCGGGAGTCGCCCGCATGGACTTCTTCCTGACAGACGACGGGCCGGTGCTGAACGAGGTGAACACGATGCCGGGGCTGACCGCGGCCTCGCAGGTGCCTCGGATGTTCGCGGCGGCCGGAGTCGAGTACACCGACCTCGTGACGCGTCTCGTGCGGGCGGCGCGATGAAAGGGTATCGACAAGCGGGCTCGGGCGGCGGATGCTGGACACATGGCGGCTTTCACTGTGGATGGTGCGTTCAGCGGATTCAGCGTCGATGACATCGACGCGGCGAGGGAGTTCTACGGCACGACCCTCGGGCTCGACGTCCAGGACAACGCGATGGGATTCCTCGATCTGCGGCTGTCGAACGGCGGGATGATCCTGATCTACGGCAAACCGAATCACGAGCCGGCGAGCTTCACGATCCTCAACTTCCCCGTCGCCGACATCGACGCCGCGGTCGACGAGCTCATCGCACGAGGAGTCACGACCAAGATCTACAGCGACGCGGAGTTCCCCTCCGACGAGCGCGGGATCGTCCGTGGCAACGGACAGGGGCCCGACATCGCGTGGTTCCGCGACCCGGCCGGCAACGTGCTCGCGGTCATGGAAGCCTGACACCGGTTCCACCGTCCGTCCCGAATCACGGGTGCGCACCACCGAACGCTTCCCGGCTGACCACTTAACCCTCCGTGGCGAACCACGTAACGCTGGCGGTGCGACTACTGAACGCCGACTCGCCGCCCCTCCTGCCACCCGATCGCAGGAAGGCTGGCGAGTTCGATGGCGAGTTGACGACGCGGAAGGGAGGCCGGAACGTGTCCTTCGGTAGACGTGATCGGGATCGGAGGCCGGGCGACCTGGCCGAGCGGTGCCGAGTACAGGAACAGCACGAGCCGCACAGCTGGCAGGTCAGTCCCACGGTGTATGCCGCGTGCGGCGGGCACGCCCCCGAGCGGCCGCAGAGGATGCGGGACTAGAGCCGATCGACGCCGGTGACGGTGAGCACAGCTTCCCCGGCCTCATCGGATGCCGCGAGGTCGACGGTGGCCGAGATGCCCCAGTCGTGGTCGCCTGCAGGGTCGTCGAAGATCTGGCGGGCGGTCCACTCGGTCGCTCCTTCCGAGAGCAGGAGGAGCTTCGAGCTGCGCGCATCCGCACCGGTGAGGATCTCGTCATGGTCGGTGAAGTAGCCGTCGAGCGCATCGGCCCATGCGTCGGCACCGAACGCCGAGTCGAGCTCGCCGAGCGCGTTCACGTTCTCTCGGGCTGCGAGCTGCACGCGGCGGAACAGCTCGTTGCGCACCAGGGTGCGGAAGGCGCGGGTGTTGCTGGTGAGCCGCTTGGGAGCGGGCGGCACGATGGGCTCATCGCCCGCGGGGCCGCCGTCGAAGCGTCCGTTGTCGATGCCGGCGCGCAGTTCCTCCCACTCGTCGAGCAGGCTCGAGTCGACCTGGCGCACGAGCTCCCCGAGCCATTCGATGAGGTCGCGCAGATCCTCGTCCTTCAGCTCTTCGGGAATGGTCTGCGACGCCGCGCGGTACGCGTCGGAGAGGTAGCGGAGAACCACTCCCTCGGAGCGAGCGATCTTGTAGTACGCGACATATTCCCCGAACGACATGGCGCGCTCATACATGTCACGGACAACCGACTTCGGGCGCAGCTCGAAGTCTCGGATCCACGGCTGCGCCGCGCTGAACGTCTCGAACGCGGCCGAGAGGAGTTCTTCGAGGGGCTTGGGGTAGGTGATCTCCTCCAGGAGCTCCATCCGCTCGTCGTACTCGATGCCCTCCGACTTCATCGCGGCGACCGCCTCGCCACGGGCGAGGTACTCCTGCTGGCTCAGCACGGCGCGAGGGTCGTCGAGCGTCGACTCGACGATCGAGATCATGTCGAGTGCGAACGACCCGGTCCCGACGCCGCCTGACGCGCCCGGCTCCGGGTCGAGGAGCTCGAACGCCGCGAGGGCGAACGGGGACAGGGGCTGGTTGAGAGCGAAGTTCGGCTGGAGGTCGACCGTGAGACGGATGCCGTCGCCGTCGTTCTCCACGATGCCCGATTCACGGAGGGTCCGGTAGATTCCGAGCGCACGGATCGCCAGCTGCCGCTGCCGTGCACGCGGCTCGTGGTTGTCGTATACCAGGGAGCGCATATTGCCGAAGACGTCGCCGCTGCGCGCGATCACGTTGAGCATCATCGCGCTGGTGATCTGCATGTGTGAGGTCAGCGTCTCGGGCACGGCATCGATCAGCTTGCGGAACGACGGCTCTCCCCACGACACGAAGCCGTCCGGGGCTTTCTTGCGGGTGATCTTGCGCTTCTTCTTCGGGTCGTCGCCGGCCTTCTTGATCGCGGCGATGTTGTCGCTCTCGTGCTCGGGCGCCTGCGCGACGACGGTTCCGGCGGTGTCGAAGCCCGCGCGTCCCGCGCGCCCCGCGATCTGGTGGAACTCACGCGCGTTGAGCTGCCGCATCCGAGTGCCGTCGTACTTCGTCAGTGCCGTGAGCAGCACGGTGCGGATCGGTACGTTGATGCCGACGCCGAGCGTGTCGGTGCCGCAGATCACCCGCAGCAGCCCGCGCTGGGCGAGCTGCTCGACCAGGCGACGGTACTTAGGCAGCATCCCGGCGTGGTGCACTCCGATACCCGCCCGGAGGAATCGGGAGAGGGTCTTGCCGAACGCGGTCGTGAAGCGGAACTCGCCGATCAGGTCTGCGATCCTGTCGCGTTGCTCGCGCGTCGCGACCTTCGTGCTCGACAACGCCTGGGCGCGCTCCATGGCCGCCGCCTGCGAGAAGTGCACGACGTAGACCGGAGCCTGCCCCGTGCCCAGCAGGTCGTCGATGGTCTCGTGGATCGGCGTCGTCTCGTAGAAGAAGTGCAGCGGCACCGGACGTTCGACACCCGTGACGGATGCCGTCTCTCGGCCCGTGCGTCGCGTGAGGTCGGCGGCGAGTTCGGTCACGTCGCCGAGGGTTGCGGACATCAGGATGAACTGCGCCTGGGGGAGCAACAGCAGCGGGACCTGCCATGCCCAGCCGCGCTCGGGGTCGCCGTAGAAGTGGAACTCGTCCATCACGACCTGCCCCAGATCCGCTGCCGTGCCCTGCCGCAGAGCGAGGTTCGCGAGGATCTCCGCTGTGCAGCAGATGATCGGCGCGTCCGCGTTCACCGCAGAGTCGCCGGTCACCATGCCGACGTTCTCGGCGCCGAACACGTCGACCAGCGCGAAGAACTTCTCGCTCACCAGCGCCTTGATCGGGGCGGTGTAGTAGCTGCGCCTGCCCGAGACCAGGGCGGCGAAGTGCGCGCCCACCGCCACCAGGGACTTTCCGGTGCCCGTCGGGGTCGACAGGATCAGGTTGTTGCCCGAGACGATCTCGATGACCGCCTCGTCCTGCGCGGGATACAGGCGGATGCCGGTCGACTCCGCCCATTCGACGAACGCCAGGTAGACGGCATCCGGGTCGGTTCCGTCTGGCAGGGTGGCGGGGTCGAGGAGCGCAGGCATGGTCCTTCGATCATCCCTTACTGAGCGGGGATCAGACTGCGGTCGCCGCCTGCAGGGCGATGCGGATCATGTCGCCGAAGGTCTGCTCCCGTTCCAGGGCGGTGGTCTGCTCGCCGGTGACGATGTGATCGGACACGGTGCAGATGCTCAAGGCCCGGCGGCCGTAGTAGGCGGCGAGGGTGTAGAGCCCGCTCGTCTCCATCTCCACCCCGAGCACGCCGTGCTGTACGAACGGTTGGTTGAGTTCGGGGCGCGTGCTGTAGAACTGGTCGCTCGAGAAGAGCAGACCCACGTGCACGGCTGACTCCAGCGGCTCCGACCCGCTCGCCTCGACCGCCGCCCGCAGCAGCGAGAAGTCGGCGACCGGTGCATAGTCCTGTCCGTGGAAGCGCACGCGGTTGATACCGGAGTCGGTGCACGCGCCGTTGGCGATGATGATGTCGCGCACCGCCAGCTTCTCGGTCAGAGCTCCGCACGAACCGACCCGCACGATGGTCTGCACGTCGTACTCGTCGAAGAGCTCGGTGGCGTAGATCGCCATCGACGGCTGACCCATTCCGGAGCCCTGCACAGAGATGCGATGCCCGTTCCAGGTGCCGGTGAACCCCAGCATCCCGCGGGTCTCCGTGTACAGCTCTGCGTCGTCGAGGAAGGTCTCCGCGATCCACCGGGCCCGCAGCGGGTCGCCGGGGAAGAGGACGATGGGGGCGATCTGGCCGGGGTCGGCGGCGATGTGCGTGCTCATCGTGCCAATGTACTGACCTCGTCGGGTCGGCGGGCAGGAGCGGCGGCGCGCCGCCGCGGCCCTAGGTCGCGGCAGCCGTCTTTGGCATCATCGGATGACGACCGGATGCGGTGGCTTCACCGCGAGGGAGGGACGACGATGTCCGACCAGATCTTCACATTCGCGGCTCTCGGGCTGTACTTCGCAGCGATGCTGCTCATCGGCTGGATCGCGTTCCGGCGGACCGGCGACCACGAGGACTACATGCTCGGCGGGCGGAACCTGCCGCCGTGGGTCGCGGCGCTCAGCGCGGGAGCATCCGACATGTCGGGCTGGCTGGTCATGGGGCTTCCGGGCGCGATCTATGTCTCGGGACTCATCGAGGCGTGGATCGCGATCGGGCTGACCATCGGCGCATATCTGAACTGGCTGCTCGTCGCGCCGCGCCTGCGGGCGTACACCCAGGTGTCGCGCAACTCGATCACGGTCCCGAGCTTCTTCGAGAACCGGCTGCGCGATACGACGCGATTGCTGCGAGTGCTCTCCGGTGTCGTCATCCTCGTCTTCTTCACCCTCTACATCTCTTCGGGCATGGTCGCCGGCGGAGTCTTCTTCGAGAGCTCGTTCAACGGCGACTACCTCACCGGGATGCTGCTGGTCACCGGCGTCACCCTCGCGTACACGCTCTTCGGCGGTTTCCTCGGCGCCTCGTTCACCGACGTCGTGCAGGGGCTGATGATGGTCATCGCGCTGATCGTGATCCCGGTCGCCGCGATCGTCGCCATCGGCGGCCTGGCCGAGACAGGGCAGCTCATCAACGAGGTCGCGCCCGATCACCTGTCGATGCTGTCCGGTACGGCACTGACCGGCGGCACG
The DNA here is from genome assembly GCF_003626735.1 of Microbacterium sp. CGR2. NCBI lineage: Bacteria > Bacillati > Actinomycetota > Actinomycetes > Micrococcales > Microbacteriaceae > Microbacterium > Microbacterium sp. CGR2. The sequence goes on from NZ_RBHX01000001.1 coordinate 1,297,789, forward strand.
GTCCTCGCCATCGTCTCCTCGCTGGCCTGGGGCCTCGGATACTTCGGGCAGCCGCACATCATCGTCCGCTTCATGGCGTTGCGCTCGCCGCAAGAGGCCAAGAGCGCGCGCCGCATCGGCATGTCCTGGATGATCGTCTCTCTCTTCGGCGCCGTGATCTCGGGGCTCGTCGGCATCGCCTACATCGCCAAGACGGGCACCGATCTCACCAACCCGGAGACGGTGGTGCTGGTGATGTCGCAGACGCTGCTGCATCCGTTCGTCGCCGGTCTGGTGCTCGCCGCGGTGCTCGCCGCGATCATGAGTACGATCTCGAGTCAGCTGATCGTCTGCTCCTCGGCCCTCGTCGAGGATCTTTACGGCGTCTTCCGGCGCACGCCTCCCTCTCAGAAGACACTCATGCTGATGGGGCGTCTGGGCGTGCTCGGCATAGCGATCGTCGCCGCGCTGCTCGCGATCACGCCGAACGACACCATCCTCGGCCTCGTCTCGTTCGCCTGGGCCGGCTTCGGTGCCGCATTCGGGCCGGTGATCCTGTTGAGCCTCTACTGGCGCAAGCTCACCAACTGGGGCGCCCTGGCCGGGATGTTCGTCGGGGCGGCGACCGTCTTCATCTGGAAAGCCTTCGACACGGGGCTCTATGAGCTGCTGCCCGCATTCGCCTTGGCGATGCTCGCGGCCGTCGGCGTGAGCCTCGTCACCTACACGCACGACGACGACATCCAACAGGAATTCACCGACACCGGCACGATGGTCGCAGTCCGCCGGCCGCACGCGGTCGGCGACACCCCGTAGCGCTCGTTCGCCGAGCGGTCTGCCGCGGGCGAGCGATCAGCCCTCGCGGCGGCGCACGATCTCGCCGATCCACAGCGGAGCGAAGGGCGAGGTGCACCCCGGCGCCGTCGGGTAGTCGGCGAGAACCTGCAGTCGTTCGCCGATCTCGAGCGCCCTGGCGCGGTACTCGGGGTGGAAGATGCCGATGTTCGCGAGGGTCTCGTTCATCGCCCACTGCAACCGCGACGGCGCATCCTTCAGGTCGCGCTCGATGAGGTCGAGAAGGTGCTCGAGGTCGAGTCCTTCGGGCTCCTTCATCACGCGAACCGTCGTCAACGACCAGGCGGCCGCGGCGACGGTCGGGTCCTCGTCGTCGAACCAGCGCAGCCGCATCTCCTCAGCGAGTGGCGTCTTCTTGGCCACGTAGTTGACGAACCAGTCGTTGACCTTCGGGGCACGGGTCTCGCGCAGCATCCCGTCGAGCTCGTCGGCGCTGAAGGCCCGCGGCTTGCAGATCAGGAGCGCGAGCAGCAGAGCCGGTGTCTCGCCGGTCGCCCAGAGTTCCTGCGCGAGGGCCTGGTCGGTCTTGATCTTCTTCGCGAGGCCGCGCAGCTGACTGAGATTGATGCCGTGATCGTCGCCGCGCTTCTCATTCGCGGCGCGCATCTTCGGATCTTCGAGGGCGGCCAGCTCACCGAGCGCCTCCGCCAGGGTCATGTCGGGCATGGTTCCAGGGTAGGCCGCCAGCTCCGGTCGCAGGAAGGCATCCATGTCGCCGCCGGATGCCTGCGTTCTCGCGACCGGAGCGGCACCGTCGGAGCGATACCCGATCACTCCTCGTCGAGCAGTTCACCGCGGATGCGGCGGAGATCTTCCATCAGTGAGCCGATCAGGATCCAGTGCTGAGACGACGGAGGGCGGATCACGAGCGGAGCTGTCAGTGCGGGGATCGCGGAGGTCAGCATCTCCGGCTCCGGTGAGACGTCGGCGATCTGCACCGCCAGGCGGACGTCGTGCCCCGCACGGCGCAGCTGCTCGGCGATCGCGACGACGGCCGGCTCCTCGCCGATCGAGTCGTCGTAGTGATCGAAGTAGGCGCGCGTCATCCCGATCGTCTGGGTCACGATCGGGGAGAGCCGCTCCAACAGCGCGCGCATCTCGCGCAGCTCGGCTCGATGCGTGGAACGGCGGGGGTTGAGGGTGAGCGATTCCTCGCCGGCGGCGATGGATGCGTCGGCGGCATCCTTCATCGGGCGGAGCAGTCGAACCTCGACCATCATCTCCTGCAGCCTCGCCGGCGTCTGCGGGTGCGGCAACGCATCGGCCAGGCGGTCGAGGCTTGCGGCGAGCTCTTGCCCCAGCAGGCCGACGTCGCGGCGTGCCGGAGCCACCAGCACGGGCGGGACGATCAGCGCGTTCACGACGATGCCGATCACCACGCCGATGAGGGTCTCGACGATGCGCGCGAAGGCGTATTCGGGGCTGGATGAGCCCAGCGCAAGCACGAGCATCGCGGAGATCGCGACCTGATTACCGGTGCCAGGAGTCGCCCGGAAGGCCCACGCCACGAGCATCGACACGACGATCGCGAGCAGCACGATCCAGCTCGGAGAACCGAGCAGCAGCCCGAGACCGACGGCGATCACGACTCCGGCTATCACGCCGATGCTGCGCTCGAGCGCTTTCGACAGCGACTGGTTGACGCTCGGCTGGACGACCAGCAGGGCAGCGATCGCTGCGAACACCGGCAACTGGTTCGGGAACACCCACCCCGCGAGCAGCCACGCACCGATCGTCGCGGCAGCGGATTTCACCACCTGCAGCAGGGGCGCGCGCTGCGAGGCGCGGATCGCGGCGTGGATGCGCATGGCTCCACGGTAGTCCTCGCCGGGTCTTCCGCCGCTGACCCGGGTCGTAGCGTCCAGGGGAGATCGTTCCCGAACGGGAGCGAGGTGCTCGACCAGGCGTGAGCCTGCTGGTCGGCTAGTGCACGAGGGCCTTCAAGACGACGAACACGGCGCCGAACGATGCGGTACCCAGCGCCCCGAGAATTCGGACGAGCTGAGAACTCCCGCGGCGCAGGAAGGCGACGTAGCCGAGGAACGTCAGGATCACGACTCCCGACCACAACGCCGCGTCGTTGGCCGCGTCGTCGGAGATGACGCGGGTCGTGCCCGCGAGGAGGAACGCGGCGGGCACGGCCGCGGAGGTCAGCATGCCGAGGGAGTGCTGCACCGACGAGGTGAACGCCGCCGTGATTCCCACTCTCGGGCCGTGCGCCTTCTCGGTGTGGTCCGAGAGGCGGGCCACGGTTCCGGCGTACACGTGCGCACCCCAGAAGACGAGCACCGTCACGCCCACCGTCAGCAGCACGACGAATGACGTCTCTCCGTGCGCAGAGGACACGGCCACCAAGCCGCTGACGAGGATCGTGCCGTAGACCGCCGCCTCGGTGCCGAATCCGGGCCGAAGCGCGCTGTGGACACGGAGGATCCCGCGGTCGGTGGTCGTCGGAGCGGGAGGCATACTTCACTGTGCTGTCGTCGTCTTCGCTTTGTCAACGACGGCGCTCGAGCCGCACGGGCCAACCTCTTGCGCTCCCCCGCAACGGAGGACTACCCTGCCTAACTAACAGTCGTTAGGCAGTCATGACCCGAGCAACCATCCTCGCCGAGGCCCGAACGATCTTCGCGCGCCAAGGCTACGCCGAGACCAGCCTGCGCGAGATCGCCGAGGCCGTGGGCATCAAGACGCCCTCGCTCTACGCACACTTCTCGAGCAAGGAGGCCCTGTACGAGGCCGTCTACGCCGAGGTCGCCGTCGAGCACACCGCCTTCTTCGACGAACTGGCCCGCCGCAGCGGCGAACTCGAACCGCTCGCGCGCCTGCGTCACCTGCTGGGAGGCATCGAGGACTACTACCGCGACCGTCCCGACCTCGCCGAGTTCAGCCTCCGCGCGGCAGTCGCCGAGTACGGACCCGGTGGCCAGAATCTGCGCGAGATCTTCCTCGACAGCGAGTCGACCCTCGCCGCCGCCGTCCGCAAGACCTACGACGACGGTGCCGCGAGCGGGACGTTCGCGGCAGGCGATGCCGACGGGTTCATCGCTCTGGTGTTCGTCATCATGGACGGCCTCTTCCTCCAGCTCACCCACTACACACCAGAGGTCTACCGGGAACGCTTCGAGCACACCTGGCAGCACCTCGCCACGATCCTGTCTCGCTGACCCACCTCCGAGACATCACACGCACACCCTGCACCGATCCGTCGGCACGGAGCCACGAACTCCCGAACGACACCGCACGACAGTCGGCATCACCCGCCGGCACCCCATGACCAGCCCTGCGAGCCGCCCGCCTTCTCGGGAACCCGAATCCCCCGGGCGGCTTCGCAGGGCCACCTCCTGAAGGAGCGCACGATGACCACCACCGACTACGAACACGGCATCGTGCCGCAGGACCAGCGCAAGAGCTGGTTGTCGATCGCGACCGTGTGGATCGCCATCGGCATCGATCTGTCCGGAGCGTTCCTCGGAGTCGCGCTCGCCGCAGGGATGGCGTTCTGGCCGGCGATCGCCGCCACCATGCTCGGCTCGTTGCTCCTGGGCCTCCTGGCCATGGCCTGCGCCTATGTCGGCGCGGCCACCGGACTGAGCAGCGCCATGATCTCCCGCGCCGTCTTCGGCAAGATCGGCGGCGCCATCCTCGCGCTGGCGATCGCCATCAGCCTGATCGGCTGGTTCGCCGTCCAGGCAGGGTTCTTCGGCACGAACGCCCAGATCGCGTTCGCGGAGTTCACGGGCATCGACGTCCCCGTGCAGGTCTTCACCGGCATCGGCGCCGTGCTGATGGCCATCACGGCATTCTGGGGCTACCGCTCGATCAATCGACTCAGCTCACTCGCCGTCCCGTTGCTTCTCCTGCTGCTGATCGTCGGAATCGTCGTCGCCTTCACCGTCAACGGCGCCGCGGGACTGGACGCGCCCGTCGAGGCGACCTTCACCTTCGGCGGCGCGGTCTCGCTGGTGATGGGCATCTTCATCCTCGGCGTGGTCCTCGCTCCCGACATGGCGCGCTGGGCGAAGACCCCGAAGCAGGCCATGATCGCCGGCTTCGTCGGGTTCTTCTTCGGCAACTCGATCATCCTCGTGGTCGCCATCGTGCTGGCCCGCGTCATGAACGGCACCGAACTCATGGCGATTTTCTTCGCGCTCGGCCTCGGTGGCGTTGCGGTCATCGTGCTCATCCTCGCTCAGTGGACGACCAACACCACCAACCTCTATTCGGCCGGCCTCGCGTTCGCCGCGATCAGCGAGCGCCTCGACCGCCGCATCGTGACCGTCGTGCTCGGCGTGATCGGCATCGTCGTCGGCGTGATCGGCGCCGCCGACTACTTCGTGCAGTTCATCCTGGTGATCGGCGTCATCATCGCCCCGTACGGCGGGGTCTACCTGGCGGCGTACTTCACGGGCCGAAAGGGCGCGCGCTGGGCGCACGACGCAGCGGTCCCGACGGTCGACGGCTGGTCGGTGGCGGCCTGGGTGGCCGGCATCCTCGTCGCCGTGGCGACGACCAATCCTGCCGACGGACCGGGCTTCGGCTGGTTCACGCTCACCACCATCTCGGCCCTCGACGGCCTGCTCGTCGGTTTCCTCGTCTACCTCGCTCTCGTGCCGCTGCGTCGCCGCACGGAACCGGATGCCGCGGCATCCCCCCACGTCGAGGAGACTGCTCGTCTCGGCGACGGAGCACACGCATGACCGACAGGCATCTCACCGAAGCCGACATCGACGAGATCGCGCTCGGTGCCGCCGTGCTGGGGACCGGCGGCGGCGGCGACCCGCACGTGGGCTCTCTGATGGCGAAGCGGCTCATCCGCCTGCACGGGCCGGTGCCCCTCATCGACGTCGACGATCTCACGGCCGACGACTTCATCGTGCCCATCGGCGGCATCGGAGCGCCGTCGGTGAGTGTCGAGCGCATTCAGGCCGAGTCCGAACTGCTCGCAGCCCTCACGGCGATCGAGCGCGCGGTCGGTCGCCGACCCACTGCGGTGATGCCGATCGAGGTCGGCGGCGGCAACTCGATGATCCCGATCGCGACGGCGGCCCTCGCCGGACTCCCCGTGGTCGACGGTGACGCGATGGGCCGTGCCTTCCCCGAGGCGCAGATGGTGACCTTCCATCTCGCCGGGTACGGCCCGGGAGCGACCGTCATGGTCGACCACCACGGCAACGAGGTCGTCAGCCGGCCTGTCGACGGGGCGTGGTCTGAGCGTCTCGCGCGCGCGGTGACGGTCGAGATGGGAGGAGGCGCGACCATGATCGACTACGCCTACGGCGGCGACGTCGTGCGCGAGTGCGCGATCCCCGGCACTCTGACGCTGGCGAAGCGCATCGGTCGCATTCTGCGGGGCGAGGATGCCGCAGGCCGAGAACTTCGCGACGACGAGCGCATCGACGCCCTCTGCGACGATCTCGGGGCGCTGCGTCTGTTCGAGGGCAAGGTCGCCGACCTGCAGCGCGCTGTCGACGGCGGGTTCACCCGCGGGGCCGCCGAGCTCGACGGTGTCGGTGCGGATCGGGGGAGCGTCTTCCGTCTCGACTTCCAGAACGAGATGCTGCTCGCCCGTCGTGACGGGGAGTTGGCGGCGGTCACCCCCGATCTCATCGCCGTGCTCGACCTGGCCACGGGGATGCCGATCACCACCGAGTCGCTCCGCTACGGCGCGCGCGTCGCGGTGGTGGCGATTCCGTGTCACGAGAAGTGGCGGACGCCGATGGGCCTCCGCACCGCAGGGCCCGCGCACTTCGGGTACGACGTCGACTGGATTCCGGTGGAGGACATCCCGCGAGGCCGCGGCGTACGCACGACGACCGAAGGGGAGGCGGCCTGATGCCCCGGTACCGCATCGGAATCGACGTCGGTGGAACGAACACGGATGCCGTGATCCTCGATGACCGGCTGGCCGTCGTCGCGTCGGTGAAGCGACCGACCACCCAGGACACCGGCGACGGCGTCTCGGACGCGATCGATGCCGTGCTCGCCGCATCCGGAATCGATCCTGCCCTGATCGCGCACGCGATGCTCGGGACGACGCACTGCACCAACGCCATCGTCGAGCGGCGTGGTCTCGGGCGCGTCGGAATCCTCCGGCTCGGCGCCCCGGCGACCACAGCGGTTCCGCCTCTCGAGGGGTGGCCGGACGACCTGCGCCGCGCGATGGGCGATCACGTCCACGTGCTGACCGGTGGCTTCGAGGTCGACGGCCGAGTGCTCGCTCCCATCGACGAGCAGTCGGTGCGCGACGCGTGCGGTCTGATGCGCGGCGAGGTCGACGCGGTGGCTGTGGTGGGTGTCTTCGCGCCGATCGATGAGAGTCAGGAGGAGCGCGTCACCGCGATCGTCACGGAGGAGCTCGGCGTTCCGGTCTCCCGGTCGGCACGCATCGGATCGCTCGGGCTCCTCGAGCGTGAGAACGCGACCGTTCTCAATGCGGCTCTGATGCAGACGCTGACGCAGATGGCGGCAGGCTTCGTCGCCGCACTGCGCGAGCGAGGCATCCCTGCCACGCCCTACTTCGGTCAGAACGACGGCACGCTCATGCAGCTCGAGTACGCGCTGGAGTTCCCGGTGCTCACGATCGGCTGCGGACCGACGAACTCGATCCGCGGCGCCGCGCACCTCTCCGGCGCGACCGACGCGCTGGTCGTCGACATCGGCGGCACGACGACCGACATCGGGGTGCTCGTCGACGGCTTCCCCCGTCAATCAGCACATGCCGTGGAGATCGGCGGCATCCGCACGAACTTCCGGATGCCGGACGTGCTCTCGGTCGGGCTCGGTGGCGGCACCGTCATCCACTCCGCCGGCGGTTCCGTCGCCATCGGCCCGGACAGTGTCGGGTACCGGTTGCCCCAAGAAGCGCTGGCGTTCGGCGGCGGCATCCTCACGGCCACCGATGTCGCACTGGCTGTGGGCGGTGCCGAGATCGGGCGCGTGCCGGTGCCGGTCGTCGACGCTCAGCTCGGATCCGACGCCTGGGACGCGATGCGCGCGATGCTGGAGGACTCCATCGACCGGATGAAGCCGAACGCCGCGCCGGTGCCGGTGATCCTCGTCGGCGGCGGAGGCATCATCGCGCCGGCCGAGCTCGACGGAGTCGCATCGCTCATCCGCCCGGACCACTTCGGTGCGGCGAACGCCGTGGGTGCGGCTCTCGGTGAGGTCGCCGGTCAGATCGAGAAGATCTACCGGGCCGATCCGACTGACCGCCGCGCATCACGCGACGATGCCGCTGCCGAGGCCACGGAGCGCGCGCGTCTGGCCGGGGCGGAGCCTTCGACGATCGAAGTCGTGGCCGTGGAGGAACTCCCCGTCGCCTACTCCGACGGGACCACCGTCCTCATCCGTGCGCGAGCAGTGGGGCGATTGGCGGCCTGACGGCATCCGCTCTGCTCGAGGGGTCCACAGGCCCCGCTGTCAACCCCTTCGCCGATTCCGACGTGTGCCGGCTGAATGGGAACACACGAACGACGAACAGTGAGGAGCATCACATGGTGCAGATCATCGAGACAATCGACGTCGACGTTCCCGTCCGCACGGCCTACAACCAGTGGACGCAGTTCGAGAGCTTCCCGGAGTTCCTCGACGAGGTCGAGTCCATCACCCAGATCGACCCGACCCACACCCGGTGGAAGGTGAAAGTCGGCGGCGCGACGCGCGAGTTCGATGCCGAGATCACCGAACAGCATCCCGACGAGCGCGTCGCCTGGAACAGCATCGGCGGGGAGACGGAGCACGCGGGAGTGGTGACCTTCCACAAGCTCACCGAGACTTCCACGCGCGTCACGGTGCAGATCGACTGGGAGCCCGAGGGGCTGCTCGAGAAGGTCGGGTCGCTCGTCGGCGCAGGATCGCACGCCGTGAAGAAGGACCTGGACAACTTCAAGGAGTTCATCGAGAAGCGCGGAGTCGAGACCGGCTCCTGGCGCGGCGACGTGGACGCCTGACCGGAGAAACGCAGAAAAGGCCCGAACGGCAGCTCACGCTCCGCTCGGGCCTTTTCATGCCGGTCTGCCTCGTCCGCAGATCGCGGCGGAGCGGATGTCGGGCGTCGGCGCTGCGTGATTCGATGGGCACATGGATACGGAGCAGCGGCTGCGCGGCGAGACGAGGGCCGTCTGGGCGACCGTGGTCTGTTTCGTCGTGGGCACGGGCGCCGGCGTCGTGCTGCTGCGGGGCGATCCGCGGCCGCTGACCGGTGCGGACTCACTCGCGTTGCCGGCGGCCGTCATCGCCGGCGTCGTGGCCGCCGCCGCCTTCGCCGTGAGCACGCGCATGCACCGTCGTGGCGAGACGAGGGCGATGCCCCGCTGGCAGGCCGCGGTCTCGATGCTCTCTGCAGCGGCGCTGACCGTCGCCTTCGGGGCGGTGACGATGATGGGCGTTCTCCTCGCGGGCGAGATCCTTGCGGCGGGCCTCCAGGGTCTCGAGTTGGCGGGGGTGGGCGGCGGCCTGCTGACCGGGGTCGCCTCGGCGGTGGGTGGGCGATTCGCCTTCGGTGCCGGCATCGGGCTGCGCACGGCAGATCTTGCCGGGCTGCTGTTCGGTTTTCTCGTGATCGGCACGCTGTTCGCCATGGTCACCGCGGTTGACCCGCGGTGGTGGGAGGAGAACTTCTCGCAGCTCGGGAACGGCGACGGGTCATGGGCGTTCAACGGCACCCTCGTGGTGGCGGGGCTGCTGATCGCCACGGTGGGGGCGTACATCGGTCGGGACCTGCACCGGATGCTCGGCGACGCGCCCCTCCTGCGCATCGCCTGGATCGTGGCGCTGTGGGCTCTGGCGGGTGCCGCCCTGGCTGCCGTCGGGCTGCTGCCGCTCGGTCAGGTGGAGGTCGCGCACAACATCGCCGCGTTCTCGACGCTCATGCTGTTCGCGGTGGCCGGCGTCGCCACGGTCGCCACGGTTCCGGGGCGCCCCGGCGCGCTCGTGATCACGACCATCGGTGTGATCCTTCTGATCGTCATCGCCGTCGCCCTGTGGGTGCCGTTCGGGGTGTACTCGGTGACCGCGCTGGAGGCGATCGTCATCGGACTCGGACTGCTCTGGGTCATGACCCTGGTGCGCGTGCTCGCCATCCTCGCTCCCGCCGAGTCGCGGCCCTCGGCGCGTGCCGCGCTGCTGCGCCACCGACCGCGGCATCCCTAGGCGGACGCGCGGGAAAGATAGGGCATCCGTCCGATGTCGGCGGGGCACCTCAGAGCGGAGTGTAGGGATATCGCACACCGCCGAGGAGAAACCATGTTCGATCACCCCTATCTCACCCAGATGGTCAGCACCTTCGAGCAGGAGGAGATCGGCCGCGCCGCCGAACGGCGCCGGTTCCTGCGTGAGCACGCCGACCAGATCGTCCCTCGCCCGGAGGGAAGGGTGCGGCGGATGCTGCGCCGGGTCTTCCGCCCGGGCGGTGGCGTGGCAGACGCGGAGGCGGCGGCCGGAAAGGCGGAGATCGCTCGCGGCGCGCTCACGCGGACGGCCTCCCCGTGCGAGACGACGGCGGTCGCGGCGCGGTGAGCATCGTTCCCGCGACCCGGGGGTCAGGCCCGGTCACAGATGTCCGTCCGGAGTGGCACGATGTGTCCATGCCCGCATCCGCTTCGAGCACCGTGATGATCGGCCGCGATGCCGAGATCACCGAGCTTCGCCGCCAGTTCGACGACGTTCGCGCCGGCGGGTTCGCGGCGTTGCTCGTCGAGGGCGAAGCAGGCATCGGCAAGTCTCGTCTGCTGCGCGAATTCGGCGGAGAAGTCGCCCGGAACGCCGACGTGCACGTCGGATGGTGCCTCGATCTCGGTGGTTCTCGCACGCCCTACGGCCCGCTCACCGGCATCCTCCGTTCGATCGTGGGGCGCATCGGTGTCGACCGGGTACGCGAATCCGTGGGTGTGGGTGTCGAGGCTCTCGGGATGCTGCTGCCAGAACTCGCGTCCGCGCCCGACGACCGCGAGAGCACCAGCCCGGAACGACTCCGAGACGCCATCGCGTCGCTCATCGAGTCGGCGGCCGAGAGCGCCCCGCAGGTGCTCGTCGTCGAAGACCTGCATTGGGCCGACGAATCGACTCTCGCGATGCTGTCGTTCCTGCTGCGCGCGCTCAGCCGGGGTCGCATCCTTCTCCTGATCACCTGCCGTACCGACGACGTGCGCCGCGGTGACGCGGTGAGCCGCTTCATCGGCGAAGCCACTCGCGCGCGCCTCCTCGACCGCCTCGCGATCACCCGGCTCGATCAAGACGCCGCGCGCGAACTCGCCCGGCAGATCACCGGCCGCCCGATCACGTCCGCCGCCCTGGAACGCATGCAGGAGCGGGCCGAGGGCGTTCCTTTCTTCATCGAAGAGCTGGCGTGCTGCTCCAGCGGCCCCCTCCCCGACAGTCTCCGCGACCTCCTGCTGGCGCGCTTCGACCGGCTCGGCGACGACGCGCGGCACGTCGTGCAGGTCGTCTCCGGAGCAGAGCGGCCGCTTTCGCACTCGTTGGTCGCGGTTCTCGCTGCCTTGCCCGAGCAGCGACTCGACGAGGCCTTGCGCGAGGCGATGCGCAGCGGCATCCTCGTGACCGTCGATGACGACTACCGTTTCCGGCACGCGCTTCTGCGTGAGGCCGTGCATGACGATCTTCTTCCGGGGGAGCGCGCGCGACTGCATCGCGCGTACGCCGAAACGCTGGAGGCGCAGCACGCGACCACCGACGACGGCGACGCCGCCGCCCTCGCGTATCACTGGCAGCTCGCGCAGGACGACCGGCGTGCTCTCATAGCGGCCGCGCACGCGATGCGGCACGCGAAAGCCCGCTACGCCTTCGCGAGTGCAGGGCGTTTCGGGGAGATGGTGCTCGAACTGTGGTCACGGGTACCCGACGCCGCGGATGCCGCAGGTGTGGAGCGCCTCGACCTGCTGCTCCTGCTCGGCTCGATCCTGCGCAACGCCGGCGATGGGGAACGGGCGCTGGCCGTGGCGAACCTCGCGTTCGACGAGATCGATCCGGCAACCGTCGATCCGCGCCGGTACGCGCGTCTCCTGCGCAACAAGGCGCTGTACCTGGTCAACCTCGGTCGTCTTGGTGCCATCCCGCTGCTGCAGCAGGCCCTGGCCGTCGCCGAAGAGCGCATCGACGACGAGGTGTTCCGTGCAGAACTGCTCAACCACCTCGCGAGCCGCGTCGCGATCGCGGGCGATCGCGAGGAGGCGATTCGTCTCGTCGATGAGGCCGAGCGTGCGGCGGCGCACGCGACGAGCACGGATCAGCTGTCGATCGCCGCGAACGTGCGCGGCGGCACGTTGGCGCAGCTGGGTCACGTCGACGCCGGCGTGCGCGAGTACGAACGAGCACGGCAACTCGCCAGCGGCCCGAACGCGGAGTTGCGGTACCGGGTGAACTACTCGGACATGCTCACACTCGTCGGACGGTATCGAGAGGCGGTCGAGGTCGCCGAAGAGGGCCTGCGCCGTGCGCGTGCGTTCCGCGTGGAGCGCACCTCCGGGTCGATCATGGCGCAGAACATGATCGTGCCCTTGCTCGAGCTCGGGGAGGTGGGGCGCGTCGAGGAGATGCTCGCACGCGACTTCATGCAGGGCACTCTGCGTGTCTTCCGGATGTACATGAGCATGACGCGGGTCCGCGTGCTGGCGTGGCGCGGCCGGTCGGCGGAGGCTGAGGAGATGCTGCAGGAGTGGCTGCCCGCGTTCGAGGAGACGGGGGTCTCGGAACGTCAGATCTGGTACGACCGCGTGATGATGACGGTGGCGGCTGCCCAGAGCGCAGGCGACCTCCCTCGGGCGCTCGACGCGATCCTCGAGATGCTGCGGGATGAGCGACCGAGGCTGTTGCATCAGCGGCGGTTGCTGCTCGAGGGCGGGGCGATCATCGCGGAGCTGCGCGCGTCGGGCGTCGATGTGTCGGCAGCATCCGAATCCGTCCGTGCCGCGTGGATCGCCCAACCGGCGCAGCTGCAGAACGACGCGTGGTCCACGATCCTCTTCGCTCTGCTCGACCCGCGTCCCGACGCCGTCGACGCGGCGATCGGCTGCGCCGAGGGCGACGACGTCCCGGTGACGTTCCGGGTCGTCCTTCGGCTGGAGCGCGCACGGACGCTGGTGAACGACGGCGATCGTGCCGCGGCGGCGGTCACGCTCGCCGAAGCCGGAACGCTCGCCGCGTCACTCGAGCACGCGCCGCTGCAGGACGCCGTCGCGCGATTCGCTCGGGATGCCGGGCTCGGCACGTCCCCCGCCTCGACCGAGGCCGACGTGCTGACGGCGCGGGAGCGGCAGGTGCTCGACCTGATCGCCGAGGGGCTGAGCAACCGCCAGATCGGCGAGCGGCTGTTCATCAGCGTGAAGACGGTGAGTGTTCATGTGTCGGCGGTCCTGCGCAAGCTGGGCGTCAGCACGCGCACCGAAGCCGCCCTCGCGCATCAGAATCCGACGCACTCTGCCGCTGGCCAGCCAACCGTGGTACCGTGAGCAAGCGCGCGTATCGGACGTTCCGATTCCGCGTAGGCCGTGCAAACGGCTAAGTAAACAGAAAGTAGAAAACACATGGCCACTGGCACTGTGAAATGGTTCAACGCTGAAAAGGGCTTCGGCTTCATCGCTCCCGATGACGGCTCGGACGACCTTTTCGCCCACTACTCGGCTATCGCCGGCTCCGGTTTCAAGGAGCTCCGCGAGAACCAGAAGGTCGAATTCGACGCTGAGCGTGGCCCCAAGGGCATGCAGGCGGCGAACATCCGCGCTCTCTGAGCGCGCGCTGACTTCCTGAAGCCGGCCGGGTCCTCTTGGACCCGGCCGGCTTTTGCGTACCCCGGGGTATGTGACCACCGGGTACTGAGGCATACCTAACCTTCTGCTAGATTAGGCCAGGCTTACCAAAGCCCGGCGCGCTTCGCGCCGCACCTCCCACCCCGAACTCGAAGGGAACGCCTGTGCGCACCTCCCGTCTCATCGCCCTCGGCGCCGCGGCAGCTCTTGCTGTCGGCCTCGCCGGATGCGCGTCGTCCGCTCCGGAATCCACCGCCTCCGCCGGAGGGAACCCCGCGTCCGACGAAGCGTTCCCCGTCACGGTGGAGCACGTCTACGGCGAGACCACCATCACCGAGAAGCCTGAGCGCGTCGCGACACTGGCGTGGGCCAACCACGAAGTCCCGCTTGCCCTCGGCGTCGTCCCGGTCGGCATGGGCAAGGCGGCGTGGGGTGACGACGACGACAACGGCGTGCTGCCCTGGGTCGAGGAGAAGCTCGAAGAGCTCGACGCCGAGACGCCCGTCCTGTTCGACGAGAGCGACGGCATCGACTACGAGGCCGTGGCCGACACCGAGCCCGACGTGATCCTCGCGGCCTACTCCGGCCTGACGCAGGAGGAGTACGACACTCTCTCCAAGATCGCGCCCGTCGTCGCCTACCCGAAGGTCGCCTGGGGCACCTCGGTCGACGAGATGATCGAGCTCAACTCCGCCGCCCTCGGCCTGGCCGAAGAGGGCGACGCCCTCATCGAGGAGCTGCACGCCGATGCGGATGCCGCCCTCGAAGCCAACAGCGAGCTGCAGGGCAAGAAGGTGCTCTTCGCGTACCTCGACGCCGCAGACCTCAGCCAGGTCGGTTACTACACGGCGATCGACACGCGCCCCGGATACCTCACGAGCATCGGCCTGCCGTTGCCGGCCATCGTCGAGGAGAACGCCGACAGCACCGAGTTCTACCTGACGGTCAGCTCGGAGGAGGCGGACAAGTTCGCCGACGTCGACGTGTTCGTGACCTACGGCGACGAGTCGATCGTGCCGCTGCTGCAGGCCGACCCGCTGCTGTCGAAGATCCCCGCCATCGCCGAGGGTCGCATCGCCATCCTTCCCGATGCCACGCCGATCGCGGCATCCGCGAACCCGTCGCCGCTGTCCATTCCGTGGGGCCTCAGCGACTACCTCGGCATCCTGGCCGCGCCGCTCGCGGCACAGTGAGCCTCGGCTCCACCGGTTCGATCTGAGCACCAGTGACCACTGTCGTCGCCGCCACCACACCCGGCACCGCAGACCTGCGGCGCCCGGTGTGGGCGCGCACCCTCTGGCTGCTGGTCGGGGTGGGGGTGCTGCTCGCGCTCTGCATCCTCTCGATCTGCTTCGGTGTGCGCGCGGTGAGCGTCGACGATGTCTTCGCCGCTCTCGCGGGCCAGGATGACACGCTCGCTCAGGCGGCCATCATCAAGCGCCTGCCCCGGACCGTGCTCGCGCTCCTCGTCGGAGCGGCGTTGGCGCTGTCGGGGGCGACGATGCAGGCCGTCACCCGCAACCCGATCGCCGACCCCGGGATCCTGGGCGTCTCGAACGGAGCCTCGCTCGCCGTCGTCGTCGGTCTCGCCTTCGTCGGCCTCACCGACCCCTACGGCCAGATGGCCCTCGCGATCGTCGGTGCCGCCATCGCGGCCGCCTTCGTCTACACGGTCGGCTCGCTCGGCCGCGGAGGGGCAACGCCTCTCAAGCTCGCCCTCGCGGGTGCCGCCACCTCGGCCGCCTTCGCCTCCCTCATCAGCGCCATCATGCTGCCGCGCGTCGACCTGCTGCAGGCCTTCCAGTCGTGGCAGATCGGTGGTGTCGGCGGAGCGGAGTGGCCGCGGATCGCCCTCACCGCTCCCGTCCTCGCACTCGGCGCCCTCATCTGCTTCGCGAGCTCGCGCGGCATGAACTCCCTCGCCCTCGGCGACGACATGGCCAAGGGGCTGGGCGAGCACGTCTTCCGCACACGTCTGTTCTCGGCCCTCGGCGCCGTGATCCTCGCCGGCGCCGCGACCGCCATCGCCGGTCCGATCGGATTCGTCGGCCTCGTCATCCCCCACGTCTGCCGGATGTTGATCGGCACGGACCACCGCTGGCTGCTGCCCTTCTCGGCCCTCGGTGGCGCCGCGCTGCTGCTGGCGAGCGACATCATCGGACGCGTCATCTCCCCGACGAGCGAAGAGATCCAGGTCGGGATCATCACCGCACTCATCGGAGCACCCTTCTTCATCTGGATCGTCCGCCGTCAGAAGGTGCGTGAGCTGTGAGCATCACCGAACAGACCCTCGCCCCGGCAGGAAAGCCCTCGTCCGCACAGGTGGCGGCGATCATCGCCGGTCGGCGCGCACGGCATCGACGCCATGCCACGGCCACGATCGTGCTCAGCATCCTGCTGCTCGCGCTCTTCGCGACCGCGCTCATGGTCGGCAACACCTTCTACAGCCTGGATGAGGTCGTCCGGGTGATCGTGGGCCAGACGGTTCCGGGCGCCTCGTTCACAGTCGGCGAGCTGCGACTGCCGCGGGCGGTGCTGGCGGTCCTGACCGGTCTGGCGTTCGGCATCGCGGGCGTGAGCTTCCAGACGCTGCTGCGCAACCCGCTCGCGTCTCCCGACATCATCGGCATCTCCAACGGCGCGAGCGCCGCCGCGGTGATCGGGATCGTCGTGCTCTCGCTGAACGGCCCGGCCGTCTCGGTGTTCGCCCTCGGGGGAGCGCTGGTCACCGCCGGCGCCATCTACCTGCTGTCGATCAAGAGCGGATTCGCCGGTACTCGGCTGATCCTCATCGGGATCGGCGTGGCGGCGATGCTCCAGAGCGTCGTCTCCTACGTGCTGTCGCGGGCGGCCGCCTGGGACATCCAGACGGCGATGCAGTGGATCGCCGGCAGTCTGAACAATGCGTCCTGGGAAAGGGTCGCTCCGATGGCGATCGCCGCCGTCGTCATCGTCCCGCTGATGTTCGCCCAGGGGCGAGCGCTCGGCGCGATGCAACTCGGGGACGACTCCGCCTCCGGCCTCGGGGTGCGGGTGAATCGCACCCGGCTGCTCTTCATGCTCGGCGCGGTCGCCCTCCTCGCCTTCGCCACGGCCGCAACCGGACCCATCGCGTTCGTCGCCTTCATGGCCGGACCCATCGCTGCGCGCATCACCGGTCCAGGAGCGAACCTGCTCGCCCCCAGCGCTCTCGTCGGCGCTGTTCTCGTGCTCGGTGCCGACCTGATCGCACAGTTCGCCTTCGGCGCCCGCTACCCGGTGGGTGTCGTGACGGGTGTGCTCGGCGCCCCGTACCTGATCTACCTGCTCATCCGCACCAACCGCTCGGGAGGATCGCTGTGACCGTCTCGCACAGCCTGTCCGCAGAGGGTGTCACCCTCTCTTACGGTGACCGCACGGTCATCGACGGCCTCGACCTCGCGATCGCGCCGGGGAAGATCACCACCATCGTCGGCGCGAACGGATGCGGCAAGTCGACCCTCCTGCGCTCGCTCGCCCGTCTGCTCTCGCCGAGCGAGGGGCAGATCGTGCTGGACGGCAAGTCCGTGCACTCGCGGCACACCAAGGAGGTCGCGCGCATCCTCGGACTGCTGCCGCAGTCGCCGGTGGCACCCGAAGGCATCGCCGTGGCCGACCTGGTGGGGCGAGGACGGCATCCGCATCAGAAGATCCTCGCGCGGTGGAGCGCTCACGACTACGAGGTCGTCGCCGACGCTCTCGCCGCGACGGGCACGACCGAACTCGCCGACCGCAGCGTCGACGAACTCTCCGGCGGGCAGCGTCAGCGCGTGTGGATCGCCATGGCCCTGGCTCAGGAGACCGACATCCTGCTGCTGGACGAGCCGACGACCTTCTTGGACGTCGCCCACCAGATCGAGGTGCTCGATCTGCTCACTGATCTGAGCGTGTCGCGCGGCACCACGATCGTCATGGTCCTGCACGACCTCAACATGGCCGCCCGGTACGCCGACGAGCTGGTCGCCATGAAGGACGGGCGGGTGCACGCCGCCGGTGCTCCACAGGACGTCGTGACCGCCGGCCTCGTCGAAGAGGTCTTCGGCCTCGCGAACCAGATCACCATCGACCCCGTCTCGGGGAAGCCGATGGTCACACCGATCGGAAGGCATCATGTCCGCTGAGGCGACCACCACCGAACGACCGACCTACGTTCTCACGCGAGCGGAGGTGCGCGCTGTCGAGCGCATCTCGCCGTACTTCGTGCGGGTGACGTTCGGTGGTGATGACCTGTTCGAGTTCGGCACACCGGGCGACGTCTTCGACGCTCGGGTCAAGCTCATCTTCCCGCCGGCATCCGGGGTTCTCTGCGAACTCGATCGGTCGGGCGACGACTGGTGGCAGTCGTTCCTCGCCGTGCCGGAGGAGGAGCGGGGCTCCATGCGCACATACTCCGTCCGTCAGCTTCGGGTCACCGAAGCCGGAACCGAGGTCGACATCGACTTCGTCCTGCACCTCGAGCCCGGGCTCACCGGACCCGCGTCACGCTGGGCGAGCACGGCGGCCGTGGGGCAGGAGCTCTACCTCATCGGTCCGCGGCGTGGCGTTCGTGAGCACGGCGGGGCTGAGTACGCTCCGGGAACCGCGGCGTCGGTCGTGCTCGCCGGCGACGAGACGGCGGCTCCGGCCATCGCCCGCATCCTCGAGGACGCTCCCCGCGACCTGCGGGGCGTGGCGTTCATCGAAGTGCCCTCCCCGCCCGACATCCTGCGCATCGACGCTCCGTCGGGCGTCGAGGTGCACTGGCTGCCGCGCGAGGCCGGCGAGCTGCACGGCCGGCAACTGATCCCCGCCGTGCTGGAACACCTCGGGGACGAGGATGCCGCAGAAGAGATCCGTGTGAAGGACATCGAGGGCGAAGCGCTGCTCTGGGAGACGCCGGAGTACTCCGGCCTCGGTGAGGAGATCCCCGCCGCGGATGCCGTCGCCGAACGCTACTTCTGGATCGCGGGAGAGAGCGGTGTCGTGACGACCCTCCGCCGGCACCTCGTGAAGGACCTCGGCATCGACCGCGGGCAGGTCGCCTTCATGGGGTATTGGCGTCGCGGCGTCGCGATGCGCGGCTGAGTCCCAGAGCAGGGTTTGCGGCGCGGGGAGCACGAAGAAGCCCGGCATCCACGACGGATGCCGGGCTTCTTGCGGCAGGGTCACTTCGAGAGGAAGTCCTTCAGCGCGGCGTTGACCTCGTCGGCGTGCGTCCAGAGCAGCCCGTGGGGAGCGCCCTCGACCTCGACGTAGTCGGCATCCGGCACGGCCTGGTGGAAGCGGCGCGCGGTGGCGTCGATCGGCAGGATGTTGTCCTTCGTGCCGTGCAGGATCAGGGTGGGCTTGGCGGCGGCGCGCACAGCCTCGACGTCGCCGCGGAAGTCCTCGATCCAGGCCGGCACGACCGCGTAGGCCGCGACCGGGGCGCTGGTGACGGAGAGGTTCCAGTTGGCCGTGACGACCTCCTGGCTGATGCGGGATCCGAGGTTCTCGTCGAGGTTGTAGAAGTCGTTGTAGAACTGCGTGAACCAGGAGTAGCGGTCGCCCTCGGCGGCTGCGGCGATGCCGTCGAAGACCTCCTGCGGGACACCCTCGGGGTTGTCGTCGCGCTGCACGAGGAAGGGCTCGAGTGAGGCGAGGAAGGCGAGCTTGGCGACGCGGTCGTGGCCGTAGCGGGCGACGTAGCGGGCGAGTTCGCCGGTGCCCATCGAGAAGCCAACGAGGACGACGTCGCGCAGGTCGAGGGTCTCCAGCACCGTGTTGAGGTCGGCGGCGAAGGTGTCGTAGTCGTAGCCGACGTTCACCTTCGAGGACTGGCCGAAGCCGCGGCGGTCGTAGGTGATGACGCGGTATCCCTGGTCGAGCAGCTCGCGGGTCTGACGCTCCCAGCTGTGTCCGTTCAGCGGGTAGCCGTGGATCAGGACGACCGGCTGGCCCGAGCCCTGGTCTTCGTAGTAGAGCTCGATGGCGGTGCTGTTCTCTTGTCCGACAGTGATGTAGCCCATGATCCTGATCCTTTTCGCTAGGGGTGAGAACGTTCGTTCTCGCTTGATGTTCACAACAGTAGAGAACGTCCGTTCTCATGTCAAGTAAACTCTTGGTATGACCGAAGAAGAGGCACGCGAACGCATCCTCGCCGCGGCGGAGGATCTCTACTACCGCAAGGGATACGCGGCTGTCGGCATCGACGAGCTCCGTCAAGCCGCCGGCGTGTCGCTGCGGCGTCTGTACGGGATCTTTCCCGCGAAAGACGACATCATCGTCGCGGTGCTCGCTCGAAAGCACCGCCTCTGGGAGGACTCGCTCTCGACGGCGGTGACGGATGCCGGAGACGACCCGCGCACGCGCCTTCTGGCTGTCTACGACTACCTGCAGGCGTGGTTCTGCACCGACGACTTCCGCGGCTGCGCCTTCATCAACGCGTTCGGCGAGCTGGGCGGCACCCATCCCGAGGTCGCGTCGATCGTTCGCACACACAAGGCGTCGTTCCAGGAATACATGGCCGGACTCGTCGCGAGCACCGGGGCCTCTCCGCTGCTGGCGGCGCAGTTGTCGATCCTGGCGGAGGGAGCGCAGAGCACCGCCGCGATCTCCGCGGACCCTGAGGTCGCCGTGCAGGCACGCCGCGCCGCCGAGGTGCTGATCGACGCGGCGATCTCCCGCTGACGGTCGCGAGCCTTACTCGGTCTCGCGCACGATGAGCCCGGTGTCGAGGAGGTCAGGCGTTGAGCGGTTGTTACGCAACCAAAGTGTCTTACTTGGTTAGCGAAATGATCGCTGCGTGTCAAGGCCGGTGCGCGGGACGGCTGAGCCTCGTACCGTACTGAACATGGAATCCCGGACGCAGGATATCGCCCGCCAGGGCCTGATCATCGCCTCGGCGACCTTCATGCTGATCGCCGCCGCCATCGGATCCGGTGCTTTCGGGGGCACGTCGGTGAGTGAACTGCAGGATGGCGCTCTCTCCGCGCAGGGCTCTTATCTGGCGCCCGCCGGACCCGCGTTCTCCATCTGGTCCCTGATCTACCTCGGATTGATCGCGTACACGGTCTGGCAGGCGCTGCCCGCGCAACGTGCGGATGAGCGTCAGCGCGCCGCCGGCGGATGGATCGCCGCATCCATGGTGCTCAACGGCCTCTGGCTGGTGACGGCGCAGTTCTGGTCGCTCATCGCCACCGTCATCGTGATCGCCCTGCTGCTCGGCGTTCTGGCGCGGGTGATCGTGGTGCTCGGGCGCTTCCCCGCGCGGAACCTCGCCGACCGCATTCTCACCGACGGCGCCAACGGGCTCCACTTCGGCTGGGTCACGATCGCGACCGTGGCGAACACCAGCGCCTGGCTCACGCAGATCGCGCCCGCCAGCTGGGCCGACCAGGCCGAGGTGTGGGCGATGGCCGTGCTGGTCGTCGTGCTCGTGATCGGTGTCGCCAGTGCCTGGTTCACCGGCCGCATCGCACCGGCGCTTGCGACAGCATGGGGCCTGGCATGGCTTGCCGTCGGCCGACTGACCGGAGAGCCCGAGAGCACCACCACGGCGATCGTGGCGATCATCGTCGCCGTCGTACTCGTCGCCGCCGGGGTCGTCGGGGCGCTGCGCCGCCGTAGGGCTCACACGACGAGTCGGTAGCCCATCCCGGCTTCGGTGAGCAGATGCTCGGGCGCGCCCGGCTCCCGCTCGAGCTTCTTGCGCAGCTGCGACATGTACAACCGCAGGTAACCGGAGTCCGAGACCTGCTCGCTGCCCCAGATCTCCCTCAGCAGATCCTGCCGAGTCGCGAGCGACCCCGGATGCCGCGACAGGTGCTCCAGCATCCGCCATTCGGTGGGGGTCAGATGCACTCGGGACCCGGCCCTGGTGACGGTCTTGGTCGCGAGGTCGACGACGACGTCGCCGAAAGCCACCGTCGATTCGCCGCCCGTCGGCAGAGATCGACGCGAGAGGGCCCGCAGCCGCGCCAGCAGCTCATCCACCTGGAACGGCTTGGTGACGAAGTCGTCGGCCCCCGCGTCGAGTGCATCCACCTTGTCGGCGGAGCCCGTGCGCCCGGACACCACGATGATCGGAACGCTCGTCCATCCACGCAGCGCCTGGATCACCTCGATGCCGTCGAGCCGCGGCATACCCAGGTCGAGCATGATGATGTCGGGGTGGCTCTGCGCAGCCACGGCGATCGCGGCGGCGCCGTCGGCCGCGACCACGATCTCGTAGCCGTGTGCGCCCAGGGTGATGCGCAGCGCTCGGACCATCTGCGGGTCGTCATCGGCGATCAGGAGCTTCATGCCGTCTCCTCGGACTCGGCAGATTCCGCGGCGAGGGGCAGCGAGATGACCATCGTGAGACCCCCACCAGGAGTGTCCTCGGGTGTCAAAGTACCGCCCATGCCTTCGGTGAAACCGCGGGACAGGGCGAGGCCGAGACCGAGGCCGGTGGTGTTGTCGGTGTCGCCGAACCGTTGGAACGGTTCGAAGATGCTGTCGCGCCGCTCCGGGGCGATACCCGCACCGCGGTCGATGATGCGGATTTCGGCGCGGTCGCCGAGCGCGCTGGTGGAGACGATGACCCTGTTGCCGGCGGGCGCGTGACGGTGGGCATTGGCGAGCACGTTGACGAGCACGCGCTCCAGCAGCACAGGATCGGCCAGCAGTGGGGGCAGGTCGGCATCGAGGGCGAGCTCGACGTCGGCGGGCCCGAGGCCCAGTTCATCAACGGCCGCCAAGACGGGGCCGGCGGCATCGATCCGTGAGGCGGAGACGCCGAGCACTCCCGCCTGCACACGGCTCACATCCAGCAGGTCGGTGACGAGCGCCGAGAGCTTCGCGAGACTCTCGTCCGCGGTCTCCAGCAGCTCGGCGCGGTCTGAGGCGGACAGCTCCTGCGCGCCGCGAAGCCCTCCGATCGCGGCGACGGCCGACGCGAGAGGGCGGCGAAGATCGTGACTGACGGCGGAGAGCAGGGCGCTGCGCATCTGGTCGGTCTCGGCGAGAGCTTCGGCCTCGCGGGCGGTGGCGCGGAGGTCGGTGTGTTCGATGGCGGCTGACAGCTGCGCCACGATCGCGTCGAGCAGGCGGCGTTCCGGGCCGGCCAGGGGAGCGCCGTGCAACTCCAACGTCGCGCGCGCGACGCCATCCGCACCGACACCGACGGGTACGGTGCTGGCGCGCCCGTCGGCCACCGGTTCACCGTCACGGGCGATGACCTCTCCGTCGGGTGCGAGCAGGCGCACGCCGCTCAGTCCGAATGCCTCCCGGGTACGGCTGACCAGGGCGAGCACGGCGTTGTCGCCGCGGAGCACATTGCCGGCGACCGCGGCGAGGAGTTCGGCCTCCGCGGCCGCGCGCTGAGCGGTGCGAGCTCGCCGTGCGGCCTGGTCGACGATGATGCTCACGAGGATCGCGATCAGGACGTAGAGCGCGAGGGCGAGCACGTGCAGCGGATGGGCGACGGTGATGGTGAAGAGCGGCGCGACGAAGAGGAAGTCCAGCGTGACGCCGGAGAGAACCGCGGCGAACACGGCAGGGCGCACGCCGCCGATCAGAGCGACCACCACCACGAGCAGCTGATAGGCGAGCACTTCGGCCGTGATCGATTCGGGGCTGCGGTAGGTGAACATCACCCACGAAAGGATGGGGCCGATCAGGAGGGCGACGCCGAAGCCGAGCAGCTGCCGTCGCCAGCCCAGCGCGCCGCCGGTGACCCGAGGGAGGGCGAGGCGCCCGCCGGCGGCCGCGTGCGTGACGATGTGCACGTCGATGTCGCCGGAGCGCCGGATCACCTCGGCGCCGATCCCCGGCCCTGTCACTGCGGCGGTCAGTCGGCCGCGCCTGCTGACCCCGATGACCAGCTGGGTGGCGTCGGCTCCCTGGGCGAATTCGACGAGGGTGCCGGGGATGTCGTCGCCGACGACCTGGTGGTAGCTGCCGCCGAGGGACTCCACAAGTGCCCGCTGCGCGGCGAGAGTGCCCGGCGTCTCATCGCGCAGCCCGTCCTGTGCGGAGACGTGCACGGCGAGCAGCTCTCCTCCGGCGGAGCGCGCCGCGATGCGGGCGCCTCGTCGCAGGAGCGTCTCACCCTCCGGTCCTCCGGTGAGCGCGACGACGACCCGCTCGCGAGCCTGCCAGGCGCTTTCGATGCCCTGCGCCGCGCGATACGTGCGCAGGGCGCTGTCGACCTCGTCGGCGAGCCAGAGAAGCGCGAGTTCTCGGAGCGCAGTGAGGTTGCCGAGGCGGAAGTAGTTCGACAGAGCCGCGTCGATACGCTCCGCCGGATACACCTGGCCGGCGGCGAGTCGATCGCGCAGCGACTGCGGGGCGAGGTCGACGACCTCGATCTCGTCGGCGGCACGGACCACGGCATCCGGGATGGTCTCCTGCTGGGCGATGCCGGTGATCTTCTCCACGACCGCGTTCAAAGACTCGACGTGCTGCACGTTGACGGTGGTGATGACGTCGATGCCCGCCGCGAGCAGCTGCTCGACGTCCTGCCACCGCTTCCGATGCTCGGACCCGGGACTGTTCGTGTGGGCGAGCTCGTCGACCAAAGCGATCTCGGGGGAACGGGCGAGGACGGCGCCGAGGTCGAGTTCGGTCAGGGGCACGCCGCGGTGATCGTCCACGCGGCGAGGGATCACCGGCAAGCCGACGGTCTGCGCCTGAGTCGCCGCCCGACCGTGGGTCTCGACGATCGCGATGACGACGTCGTGCCCTTCCTCCTGCAACCGACGGCCTTCGCCGAGCATCTCGAAGGTCTTGCCGACGCCGGGGGCGGCGCCCAGCAGAACGCGAAGACGGCCGCGGTGTGACCGCTCTGCGCTCATTCACTCTCCCGGTCGTCCAGCGCGAGGTTGAGTTCGGCGACGTTGATGCGTTGCTCGCCGAGGAATCCCAGATCCCGCCCTTGAATCCTAGACTCCACGAGGGTGCGCACCTCCTCCGTGCTCAGGCCTCTGGCCTCGGCGACGCGTGTGACCTGGAGCAGCGCGTACGCGACGCTGATGTGAGGATCGAGGCCGGAAGCGGACGCGGTGACGGCGTCGGCGGGGACTCCGTCGACGGAGACCCCCTCGCGCTCCGCGATCGCCGACCGGCGCTCCTCGATGGCCGCGACGAGGTCGGGGTTCTCCGGCCCGAGGTTGCTGCCACCGGACGCCGTGCCGTCGTAGCCGTCGCCGGCTGCCGACGGACGCGACTGGAAGTACTCGGGCAGCGCGTCGCCCTCGGCATCCTGGAACGACTGCCCGATGAGCGCGCTTCCCCGGTCGCCGTCCAGCGGGGAGCCGTTCGCCTGCCACGGCAACGCGAGCTGACCGATCCCGGTGACCAGCAGCGTGTACCCGACGCCGAGCACGAGGGTGAGGACGAGTATCGCGCGGACGGCGACGCCGGCGGTGCGGACAGTGCTGCGAGTGGATGACATGGAGTGCCTTCTTTGCGGGTCGGAAGCCGGGTCGGAGATGGATCAGAAGCCGGGGATCAGGCTCATGAGGAGATCGATGAGCTTGATGCCGACGAAGGGGGCGACCACCCCGCCGAGGCCGTAGATCAACAGGTTGCGCTGCAGGATCTGCGAGGCGCTCGCCGGCCGGTACTTCACGCCCCGCAGCGCGAGGGGGATCAGGAAGACGATCACGATCGCGTTGAAGATGATCGCGCTCGTCACGGCGGATGCCGGGGAGTGCAGCTGCATCACGTTGAGCGCCGCGAGCCCGGGGAAGATGCCCATGAACATGGCGGGGATGATGGCGAAGTACTTCGCGACATCGTTGGCCAACGAGAACGTGGTGAGCGCACCCCGGGTGATCAGCAGCTGCTTGCCGATGCGGACGATGTCGATGAGCTTCGTCGGGTCCGAGTCGAGGTCGACCATGTTGCCGGCCTCCTTCGCAGCCGACGTGCCGGTGTTCATCGCGACTCCGACATCCGCCTGCGCGAGTGCGGGAGCGTCATTCGTGCCGTCGCCGGTCATCGCGACCAGTCGCCCGCCCTCCTGCTCGCGTCGGATGAGGGCGAGCTTGTCCTCCGGGGTGGCCTCGGCGAGGAAGTCGTCGACTCCGGCCTCCGCGGCGATCGCCTTGGCTGTCAGCGGGTTGTCGCCCGTGATCATGACCGTGCGGATGCCCATGCTGCGGAGCTCCTCGAACCGCGCGCGGAGTCCGTCCTTCACGATGTCCTTCAGGTGCACGACGCCGAGGACCCGGGCGCCCTCCCTGTTGTTGCGTGCGACTTGTCGGGAGATTTCACGGATGTCGGCCCGATTCGCGGCATCCGGCCCGACATGTGTACTTTCTCCCGACAAGTGTGCCGCCGCAGGACTCGCGGGGACGACCGCGACGACGAGAGGTGTGCCGCCGCTCTGGGCGACAGCATCCGTTCTGGTGCTGAGTTCCTGGTCCACCTCGTCGAGACCGAGCCACGCCGCCACCGCGGACGCCGCACCCTTGCGGATCTGTGTGCCGTCGGCAAGGTCGAGGCCGCTCATGCGGGTCTGGGCGGTGAAGGGCACCACGACCGCATCCGCCGGCTGCTCGACCCGGATGTCGTGAGCCTCGGCGAGCTGGACGATCGAGGCGCCCTCGGGGGTGGGATCTGCGAGCGACGAGAGCGCGGCGACCCGCAGCAGCTCGTCGGCATCGACACCGGGGAGGGGAAGCACCTCGTGCGCTCGCCGGTTGCCGTACGTGATCGTGCCCGTCTTGTCGAGCAGCAGCGTGGTGACGTCGCCCGCGGCTTCGACCGCTCGCCCCGACATCGCCAGGACGTTGCGCTGCACGAGCCGGTCCATGCCCGCGATGCCGATGGCCGACAGCAGGGCGCCGATGGTCGTGGGGATGAGACACACCAGCAGTGCGATCAGCACCGGGATGCTCACGGGAGACGCGGCATACGCGGCGATCGGGTTAAGCGCGAGGACCACCACGACGAACACGATCGACAGGCTCGCGAGCAGGATGTTGAGGGCGATCTCGTTCGGCGTGCGCTGCCGACTCGCGCCCTCGACGAGAGCGATCATCCGGTCGACGAAGGTCTCTCCCGGCTTCGAGGTGATGCGCACCACGATGCGGTCCGACAGCACCCGGGTTCCGCCGGTGACGGCGCTGCGATCACCGCCGGACTCGCGGACGACCGGGGCGCTCTCACCGGTGATCGCGGATTCGTCGACCGTCGCGATCCCGGCGATGATGTCGCCGTCACCGGGGACGAGCTCACCCGCGGACACGACGACGACGTCGTCTCGCTGCAGCTCTGCCGACGAGACCTGCACCGTCTCGGCATGCTCGGCGGCCGCATCCGCCTTCTGGTCGTAGCCGACGACCTGTCGTGCCTGGGTGCTCGTCCGGGTCTCGCGCAGACTCGCGGCCTGGGCCTTGCCGCGGCCTTCCGCCACCGACTCGGCGACGTTGGCGAAGAACACCGTGAGCCACAACCAGACGGCGATTCCCCAGGTGAACGGCGCCGGGATGGGCGTGCCTCCGGAATCGGCGGGCCCGCCCAAGAACGGTTCGGCGACGGCGAGCACGGTGGTGAAGGCGGCGCCCACCCACACCAGCATCATCACGGGATTGCGGGCGAGGGCGGCGGGGTTGAGTTTGCGCACCGCGCCGGGCCCCGCCTCGACGAGTTGCGACCAGCCGAAGGCGCGGGCAGGTTTCGACTCGGTCTCGGTCGTTGAGCGAGCGGAGCGAGACGAAACGTCACGTGCGGCGGCAGGAGAGGTGGTGTCGATGGACATGTCAGATGAGTCCTTCAGCGAGGGGGCCCAGCGCGAGCACGGGGAAATAGGTGAGTGCGGTGACGATCACGGTCACGGCGACGAGCAGGCCGACGAACTGCGGCCGATGGGTGGGGAGGGTGCCCGTGGTGGAGGGGATGCGCTCCTGCGCGGCGAGGGAGCCCGCCAGCGCCAGCACGAGCACGATCGGCAGGAATCGGCCGAGGAGCATCGCGACACCCAGTGCGGTGTTGAACCACGGGGTGTTCGCGGTGAGGCCGGCGAATGCCGAGCCGTTGTTGTTCGCGGCCGAGGTGAACGCGTAGAGCACTTCACTCATCCCGTGCACACCTGGATTGAGGATGCTCGTCGACTCGACGTCTTCGCGGATGCCCGGCACCGCGAAACTCAATGCCGTGCCCCCGAGGACGAGGGTCGGCACCACGAGGATGTAGAGGCTGGCGAGCTTGATCTCACGCGGTGTGATCCGCTTGCCGAGGTACTCCGGGGTGCGTCCGACGAGCAGGCCACCGACGAACACCGCGATGATCGCCAGCACCAGCATCCCGTACAGGCCGGAGCCGACCCCGCCGGGAGCGACCTCGCCGAGCATCATGTTCAGCATCGGCATCATGCCGCCGAGAGCCGTGTACGAGTCGTGCATCGAGTTGACGGCGCCGGTCGAGGTGAGCGTGCTGGCGCTGCCGAAGAGGGTGGAGCCGAGGATGCCGAAGCGCTGCTCCTTGCCCTCCAGAGCCGCTCCCGCGAGTTCCGGGGCGCTGCCTCGGCCGGCCAGCTCGATGGCCGACAGTGCAAAGGTCGAGACGAGGAAGATCATGCCCATGACCGCGGCGATCGCATAGCCCTGGCGGTGGTCGCCGATCATGCGGCCGAACGTGCGGGGAAGGGCGAACGGGATCACGAGGATCAGCAGGATCTCGACGAGGTTCGTCCAGCCGGTCGGGTTCTCGAAGGGGTGGGCGGAGTTGGCGTTGAAGAACCCGCCGCCGTTCGTGCCGAGGAGCTTGATCGCCTCCTGCGAGGCGACCGGGCCGCCCGGGAGAGTCTGCGTTCCGCCGGAGACCGTGGTGACGTCGGTGAATCCGCCGAAGTTCTGAATGACCCCGCCGGCGAGGAGCGTCACCGCGCCGATCAGCGCGAGCGGGACGAGCAGGCGTCCGAGGCCGCGGGTCAGATCGACCCAGAAGTTCCCGATCGTCGGTGAGGCACGGCGTGCGAGGCCGCGGATCAGCGCGATCGCGATCGCGAGGCCGACCGCTGCGGAGACGAAGTTCTGCACGGTGAGGCCGGCGAGCTGAACGACGTAGCCCATCGTCTGCTCGGGCGAGTAGGACTGCCAGTTCGTATTGGCGACGAACGACGCCGCGGTGTTGAACGCGAGCCCCTCGGGCACGGCGGGCAGGCCGAGCGAGGCGGGCAGGAACGCCTGCAGTCGTTGCAGTCCGTAGACGAGAAGGAAGCCCACCAGTGAGAAGGCGAGGACGCTTCGTGCGTATGCGCGCCAGGTCTGCTCCGCGCGGGAGTCGACGCCGATGAGGCGGTACAGGCCGCGTTCGATGCGGAGATCGCGCGGAGACGAGTAGACGTGGGCGATGTAGTCGCCGAGGGGGCGATACAGCACGACGAGCACGACCACGACGGCGATGGCCTGCAGGATGCCGAACCAGATCGACGCGTCCATCAGAACCGCTCCGGCGCGACGAGAGCGACCACGAGGTAGACGACGGCGGCGACCGCGAGGGCGGCGGCGGCGATCTCGAAGACGATCACGAGAGGTCCTCTCCGGTCACGGCTTCGCGGCGAGCGGAGGCGCCCCGGCGCGGGCCGGGGCGTTCCACGCCGGAGGCGACCAAGGAGACGAGGGAGAAGAGCGCAATAGTCAGCGCGATGTAGAGGATGTCGAGCACGCTGTCGATCCAACTCCCGCGCGGGCTCCGCTTCCGCGATCCTCACGCTTTCCCTACGGTTTCCCGCCCGACCCATGCGCGTTGCTCACGGCATCCGACTTTCTGCGCGGGCTCCGGTCGCACTTTCGGCCGGGCTGGCCGGTCTCCTTTCCGTTCCGGTCGCACTTTCGGCCGGGCTGGTCGGCCGGAGGCGGCGGCAACTGCGACCGGAATCGACGCCTACTGGTCGGTAGTAGCACGAACTGCGACCGGAGCGGTCGACCCTCACGAAATCGTTCAAGGGGGCGTCGCGGATCCACAGCCCATTCCGATCACGAACCCGTAACGTCGAGGACATGACGTCGCTGCAGGTCACCGAGGATGCGATCAACGAGGCCCGTGAACTGCGTGACGAGTTCCAGCGTTTCCTGCGCGAGTACGAGTTCGGGATGCGCGAGGTCGAGACGAAGATCTCGATCCTTCGTGACGAGTTCACCCACGATCACGCGTACAACCCGATCGAGCACGTCAAGAGTCGGCTGAAGACGCCGGACAGCATCGTGGAGAAGATCGCGCGCAAGGGCATCGCGGAGCCCGACTTCGAACGCATCCGCGCCGAGATCACCGACATCGCGGGGGTGCGGGTGACGTGCAGCTTCGTCGCCGACGTGTACCGGCTCTTCGATCTCCTCACCGCTCAGGACGATGTCACGGTGCGGACGGTGAAGGACTACATCGCCTCGCCGAAGGAGAACGGCTACAAGAGCCTGCACGCCATCATCGAGGTGCCGGTGTTCCTGTCGACCGGTGCGCTGACGGTGCCGGTCGAAGTGCAGTTCCGCACCATCGCGATGGACTTCTGGGCCAGCCTCGAGCACAAGATCTACTACAAGTTCTCGAACCGCGTCCCCTCCCACCTCGTCGACAGCCTGACCGAGGCCGCGGATGCCGCCGCCGAGCTCGACAGCCGCATGGAGCGCCTGCACCGCGAGGCCCACGGCACGCCGCACGCAACCCTCGCTCCGCCACCCCCGCCGCACATCGTCGAGGTCTGACGGCGCGCCGTTCCATCCGATCGCGGCCTGTCTCCGAACAACGGGTGAGCCCACCGTCAGGTGAGCACACCGTCAGGTGGCAGAGGAGACGATCATGGCCCAGCGCAGCGGGAAACGATTCATCGTATGGGCGGCTCTCGCGGGCGTGATCAGC
The DNA here is from genome assembly GCF_003626735.1 of Microbacterium sp. CGR2. Classification (NCBI taxonomy): domain Bacteria; kingdom Bacillati; phylum Actinomycetota; class Actinomycetes; order Micrococcales; family Microbacteriaceae; genus Microbacterium; species Microbacterium sp. CGR2. The sequence goes on from NZ_RBHX01000001.1 coordinate 1,328,208, forward strand.
GGCGCCGTGTTCCTCGCGGCCGCGGAGTTGTTCGCGCTGCTGTTCGCGCGGGCGGCGAGTCCCGTCCTCGCGGTGGGTGGGTTCGTGATCGACATCGTGCCTCAGCCGTTCAAGGAGTTCGCGATCGCGACCTTCGGCGAGTACGACAAGATCGCCCTTCTGGCCGGTCTCGGACTGGCCGTGTTCATCGCCTCCGCGATCGCCGGCGTGTTGCAGCTGCTGCGTCCGCCGCTCGGCGTCGTCGCACTGGTCATCGCGGGAGTGCTCTCGACGGCGGCGATCGTGACCCGCGCCGGAGTGACAGCTCTCGCCTTCCTCCCGCCTGTTCTCGGCACGATCGCCGGGTGCGTCATCCTCCTGTTCCTCGTCCGGCGCCTGCGGGCATGGCGGGCGGCGACGACCCTCGCAGTCCAGAGCGACGACGACGCGGTGACCGACACCACCGACAAGACCGACACCACCGATGCGCCGGTAGACCCGGCTGCGCGGACCGGGTTCGACCGTCGCCGCTTCTTCATGCTGGCAGCCATCTCCGGAGCATCCGCGGTGATCGTCGGTATCACGGCGCGCACAGTGAGCATGGCGGTGTCGTCGGTCGAGGCGATCCGCGGCGCTCTCAAGCTCCCGGCGGCCAAGACGACCGTGACGGTCCCGTCCGGTGCCGAGCTCGACATCCCGGGATTGAGCCCGCTGTTCACCCCGAACAAGGACTTCTACCGTGTCGACACGGCACTGACGGTCCCCACGATCGATCCGGAGACCTGGCGACTGGTCATCGACGGCATGGTCGACGAGCGCGTCGAGCTGTCGTTCCAGGACATCCTCGACATGGGCCTCGACGAATACGCGATCACGCTCACCTGCGTCTCGAACGAGGTGGGCGGAGAGCTGGTCGGCAACGCGATATGGCTCGGTGTGCCGTTGCGCGATGTGCTGGCCAAGGCCGGACCGAAGTCGGGCGCCGACATGGTGCTGTCCCGCAGCGTCGACGGGTACACCGCGAGCACGCCACTGGCGGCACTCACGGACGACGGACTCGACGCGATCCTCGCCGTCGCCATGAACGGAGAGCCGTTGCCCCTCGAGCACGGTTTCCCGGTGCGCATGGTGGTGCCGGGTCTGTACGGCTACGTGTCGGCGACGAAGTGGCTCACCGAGTTGAAGGTCACCACGTTCGCCGATGACGAGGCCTACTGGACACCGCGCGGCTACAGCGCGGAGGCGCCGATCAAGTTCTCCTCGCGACTCGACACTCCGAGCATCGGCGAGGCGGTTCCGGCGGGCCGCATTCCGCTCGCCGGGGTCGCATGGGCGCAGTCTGTGGGCATCGAACGCGTCGAGGTGCGCATCGACGAAGGGGAATGGACGCCCGCGACGATGTCGACGCCGATCAACGACGACACCTGGGTGCAGTGGTTCATGGAATGGGACGCGACGCCTGGCACCCACTACGTCGCCGTTCGCGCGGTCAACAAAGACGGCGACCTCCAGATCGAGGAGCGTGCGCCCATCGCGCCGAACGGTTCCTCCGGATGGCAGCGTTCGCTCATCCGGGTCACCTGAGCCGGTGCGGCCGGGTGCGTCCACCCCTAGGGTGGACCCATGACGACGCTCCCCGCGCACGTGATCACCGTTTCCGACCGATCGTTCGCGGGCGAGCGCGAGGATCGCAGCGGACCGATCGCCGTCGGCCTGCTCCGGGATGCCGGATGGCACTGCCCCGATCCTGAAGTGGTGGCCGACGGCGCCGACTCGGTGGCGGATGCTCTGCGCAGAGCCGTCGCCCGCGGCGTCCGGTTGATCGTCACCACCGGCGGTACCGGCGTGAGCCCGCGGGACCTGACGCCGGAGGGCACGAGCAGAGTCATCACTCGGGAGATCCCGGGGATCGCAGAAGAGCTGCGGCGCAGCGGTCTGGCCGACACGCCCCTGTCTGTGCTGTCCCGCGGCCTCGCCGGCATCGTCGACCCCGAGGGCGCGCTGATCGTGAACCTCCCCGGTTCGGCGCGCGCCGTGTCCTTCGGAGTTCCCGTCGTGCTCGGCGTCGCCGCGCACATCGTCGATCAGGTCAAGGGTGGAGATCACACATGAACGATGTACGAGTGGCGGCGTTGAGTGAGGAGCTCCTCGACCTCGACGCGCATCTGCGAGCGGTCGACGATCCGGCTCTGGGAGCCGTGACGACCTTCATCGGGCGGGTGCGGGACAACGACCCGGATGCCGCCACCCCGGTGGTCGGTCTGGAGTACTCGGCACACCCCGACGCGGAGGCGACTCTGCGGCGGATCGCCGAGGAGGCCGGGGCGGATGCCGCTGCTCCCGCGGTCGTGGCGGTCAGTCATCGTGTCGGTCGTCTCGACGTCGGCGATGCGGCCGTGGTGATCGCGGTGGCCTCTGCCCACCGGGCCGAAGCGTTCGAGGTGTGCCGTGCGGTCATCGAGGCGATCAAGCGCGATCTCCCCGTCTGGAAGCGGCAGCTCGAGTCCGACGGCTCGACGTCGTGGAAGGGCATCGGCGGCTGACACGCCGTCTGCTCGCGCACACACGTCGGGAGCTTTCACACACGTAGGCCCGTAACCGGGCATACGTGCCGGCATCCGTGAAAAGTCCAGACAAGTGTGTGGAGGTCGGGAGGGCCCGCATCAACCGCCGGCGAAGGGCGGGAGGACATCGATGAGCTGCGCGTCGTCGAGGGGGCGGTCGTCGTCCGCCCGCACACCGTCGATCATCACCGCGCAGCGCGGCAGGATGTCGGCGAGGGCCGGATGCTCCGCGACGACGGCGGCACGGAGGGCGGAGAGCGAGCGCTCGCCGCGTTCCTCCTGATCCACGCCGGCGGCTTCGGCCGCTGCCGCGAAGTAGCGCACGCGGGTCATCGCGGTTCCTCGGATGCCGCGGCGGCAGCATCCATCCGGCTCTCGGGCTCGCCGGGGCGGACCCAGTCTCCCGAACGCCCGCCGGACTTCGCCACGATGCGGACGTCTTCGATGACGACCGAGCGATCGATGCCCTTGATCATGTCGACGACGGCGAGCGCGGTCACCGACACGGCGGTGAGGGCTTCCATCTCGACGCCGGTGCGGTCGGCGGTTCCGACGGTCGCCTCGATGAGCACACCGTCGTCGACGATGTCGAGCTCGACGCTCGCGCGGTGCACGCCGATCACGTGCGCGAGGGGAAGCAGCGCGGGGGTCGACTTCGCCGCCTGGATGCCGGCGATACGGGCGACCGCCAGAACGTCGCCCTTGGGGGCCGTGCCGTCGCGGAGTGCCGTGATCACCTCGGTGCTGCAGCGCACGAAGCCGCGCGCAGTCGCGGTGCGGACGGTCGGCTGCTTCGCGGTGACATCGACCATGTGCGCGCGGCCGGCGGAATCCAGGTGCGGGAAGCTCATCCGACCAGCATGACATCGATCACGTCGCCGACGGCAACGGCAGCGATGTCCGCCGGCACGATCGCGAATGCGTGCGCACGGGCGAGGCCCCCGGCCAGGTGTGAACCCGATCCGCCGGCGGTCGCTGGTCGTACGGTACCGGCGGCGAGATCGACGACGGCCGGCAGGTACTGGCGGCGTCCCGGGGGCGTGGTCCACGCGGTGTCGGCGGTGAACGGCGCGCGCGGGCGGTGGATGTCGGCGCGGCCCTGCAGGGCGAGGAGGGCCGGGCGTACGAACACCTCGAAGGAGACGGCCACGCTGACGGGATTGCCGGGGAGACCGAAGACCAGGGCGCCCGATGTCAGCACCCCGAACGCCTGCGGTTTGCCGGGCTGCATCGCGACGGGCGCGAACTCCACCTGGCCGCCACCATCGAATGCTCCGCGCACCGGTTCATAGGCGCCTGCGCTCACGCCGCCCGTGAACACGATGACGTCGACACCGCGGGCGACGGCATCGGCGGTGACGGTCCTGACAGCATCGGCATCGTCGGGCATGCGGGCGACGAGGACGACCTCGGCATCGGCATCCGTCACCAGCTGGGCGAGCAGGGGGCCGTTCGAGTCCGGGATGCGACCGCGCGCCGGCGGCTCGCCGGGGGTGAGCAGCTCGCTCCCGGTAGAGATCACGGCCACGCGCGGCGCGCGAGTGACGGCGACTTCGGAGATGCCTGCAGCCACGGCTGCTGCGAGCTGGAAGGCGCCGAGGCGTTCACCCGCGGGCACCACCTCGTCGCCCTGCTGCAGATCCGCGCCGCGTCGACGCACGAAGGCGTTCGGCTTCGCGGGGGAGCGGAGAACGGTCACCTCGCCGAGCGAGTCGGCGAGACCGCCGACGGTGTCTTCGAACGGCACGATCGTGTCGGCAGCCGTCGGAGTCGGGGAGCCGGTCATGATGCGGGCGGCTTCCCCCTCGTCGAGCGGCGGGTCGGTCGAGACCCCGGCGGGAAGATCGGCGATGACGCGCAACCTGACTGGATTCTCTTCGGATGCCGTGGCCACGTCCGCCGCTCGCACGGCGAAGCCGTCCATCGCGGAGTTGTCGAAGGGTGGGATGTCGTGGGCTGCGGTCGCCGAGTGCGCGAGGGTCCTTCCCGCGGCATCCCGTACCGGTCGCGTCTCGCCGGGGAGGACGCGGACGGCGTCGAGGACGCGAGCAAGCTGGTCTTCGACCGTGCGGAGCGTGTTCATGCGGGTGCCGCCGCGGCGGGGCGGATCGCGATCTCGTGCTGGCGTGCCGAGAGGGCGTCGATCACCGCGAGCCGACCGAGCAGAGGCGTGCCCGCGCCGGTGAGGAGTTTCACGACTTCGGTGGCCAGCATCCCGCCGACCTGCACGCACAGCGCTCCGAGCACGCCGACCTGGGCGCAGCTCGGTGGCTCTCCCTCCGTGCCGAGGGGAAAGAGGTCCGTCAGCACGACCGGCTCGCCCTCGGGTGGATTCGACCAGAAGACGGTGACCTGGGCGTGCCATTCCTGCACGGCACCCCAGACCAGGGGGAGCCCCAGCGTTTCAGTGGCGGCGGCGACATCGCGACGCGTCGCGAACGAGTCGCTGGTGTCGACCACGACGTCGGCGCCCGCAAGCAGACGCTCGGCGTTGGTGGTGTCGAGGCGCTCCGGGAGCTGGGTGACCACGGTGGTCGGGGAGAGTGCCGTGATGGCGCGCGCGGCCGAAGCGGTCTTCGCCGTGCCGATGTCTTCGACGCGATGCGCGAGCTGGCGCTGCAGATTCGTGAGCTCGACGTGGTCGTCGTCGATCACGGTGAGTGAGCCGATGCCGGCCGCGGCGAGGGCGAGCAGGGCGGGCGATCCGAGACCGCCGGCGCCGATGACGGTGACTCGTGCGGCCGCCAACCGGCGCTGCCCTTCTTCGCCGATCCCGGTGAGGACCGCGTGCCGGGCGGTGCGGATGAGCTCGGTCGGCTCCAGCGCCGGGGCCGGCGCGACGAGAGGATGCATGGGTTCAGGGTATGCCCGGCCGCCGGGTACCCGCAGAGCGTAGATCTACGAAGGCCCGCCGACCGGTCGAGCGTGGTCGCGTCGTGTCACGGGCGCCGCGCGAGCGCGCGGTTCATCTGCTTGGCTGACGCGAATCCTGCGAGCTCGGCGGCCTGGGAAGCCGGGAGAACTTTCGCGTGCGGCATCCGATCGATCTCGGTGACGCGGCGCCGTTCGATCTCACGGCGCGGAGTAGTCCCGAACCGCGCGAAGGCGTTGTGCACCGTGCGGACACTCACTGACAGCTCTCTGGCGAGCCTCGCAACGTCGAAGCCCGGATTGCGGAAATGCGACTCGATCGCATTCTGCGCCGCCATGAACAGTCCGTCGTGATGGAGAGAGTCCCAGCCGATCTCGTCGCTGCCGGCTTCATCGAGTGCGCCCGCCACCAGATGCTCGAGGGCGAGGCCGAGGTGTCGCTGCGCGGTCACGCTTGTCGGTGCGGGTGAGTTCAGCACCGTGTTCGTCATTGTGAGAAGGGCGCGGACGGACGCGTTGCGCATCGAGATCGGTTCGTGGAAGCGGAAGCGTGATTGTCCCTCTTTGAGGAACGTGGGTTCGAAGTACCAGACGAAGCGTGCGGTTGTGGTGAGTGTCTGTGCCGTCGTCGGCGCCTCACCGTCGAGAAGGATCAGTGAGTCAGATTCAGCGGTGACCGCTTTGCCGTCGACGTCGAATTCGAACCCGCCCTCTACCGTGTAGACAAGGTACGTCCGTTCGGGGGCTGTGGTCAGGTTGTAACCCGCCGAATTGGACCATGCACGGCCCATTCCATACTGCGGGTGCTGAGTGGTCTCGGCGACCAATCCGGGGTCGATCTCACCTCGTGGATGCCATCCGAAGTCGTCGCATTCTTCGGCCGCGTCCACGCCCATCGCCATGATCTTCACCAGCGTTCCCCTCCCAAGGATCTGCCGTCTACGTTATTTGATCCGCCCTCGGCCTGGCCGCTCAGGAGCGCGGTTCGGCGGGCGCCAGGCGGGTCAATTTCTGCACCGCCTGGACACTTTCTGCACACTTGCCGCTGCCGCATATCGGAGCCTGGTGATTCGCTGTGAGCGCCCCTAGGTTTGGCTCGGAATGTCTCCCGTCGCCTGGACGGGAACTCGGAGCCGGAGGGGCACAATGCGTCTGAAATACAGGGACGGTCGGGCACGACCGTCGTGGATTCGAAAGGCCGGTTCACTGCTGGCCACGGGAGCGCTCGTCGCCTCCGGCCTTGCGGTGGCGACGGCCACGCTGGCCGCACCGCCCGCGCAGGCGGAAGAGAACGTCCCTGGCGTGCCGGCCGGATTCGAGACGACTTTCTACGCGTACATGGAGGCGGGCGACAGTCTTGACGTCTCCTTCACCAAAGCATTCACGAATGACGACGGGGGCTACGCGTTTAGCGTCATCGATCCCACGGGCACCGTCGCCTGGTCGTGTTCGATCACGGAAGCTCAAGCTGTGGGGACGACCTGCGCTATCCCCGATCTCACGGGGCCCGCGGGTGCGTGGACGATCGTGCAGGACCAGACCACGACGTCCGGCGGCAGCAGCTTCGACTGGAACATCACCGTCAGCAACAGCGCCGATGTCGCCCAGACCGGTCGCGTGTGGACCAACAACTACGGCGCCTATCAGACCGACGGCGTGCAGACTCGCGATCTGTCGTACACCGTTCTGAACGACACCGGCTACCGCTACGCCGTCAACCTCAACGACTACAACGGCATCGGCTCGCGGATCATCGCGAACAGCCTGGGCCTGACCGGCCCGGATGGGGAGCCGTTGTACGAGTCCGGACCGGCAGCCGGTATCAACCCCGCCTTGACCAGCCCGCCGTACCGCATCTTCTTCGAGGAGCCTTCGGCAGCGCTTCCCGCAACCGCACCGTCCGCGGAAGGAACTCTCACCGTCGCTCCGCCGCTGCTGACTCCCGCCGAGCTCGCAGTGGACGATCTGGCGTTCACGCCGTCCTCCGTGAACTCGGGCTCCGGCACCTTCTCCTACTCGATCAACGAGCGCTTCTCTGGCGCATACAACTTGCAGGTCGACACGAACGGCAACGGCTCCTATGACGACGCCGTGGACCGCACGATCAGGCTAGGCGCAGACGGGTCAGGGGAGTACACGTATGACTTCGACGGCCTCGACGGCGAGGGCAATGTCGTCGCGGACTGCACGCTCATGAACGCGCGCATCTTCTTCGACCAGCTCGGAGAGTTCCACCTGCTCCAGGTCGACGTCGAAGGCCGCACCGGCGGCCTCGAGATCATCCGCCTCAATGGCTCCGCCGCCGCTGCGGACACGATCTACTGGAACGACACGAACCTCGAAGCCACGACCGGACCGCGCGCGAACACGACGCCGGTGCTCGACGGCACCGCTGGGGTGGCAAGCACGGGCGGCGTGCACGGCTGGGCCAACAACGGCAACAGCTGGGGCAACAACCGCACCATCGATGACTGGACGTACGACCCCATCGCGCTCGCCGCTGGCGAGATTCAGATCGGTGGCCGCTGCCTCGACATCGAGAAGACGTCGGATGCTGACGCCGACACGCGCGTGGGCGACACCGTGACCTACACCGTCACGGCGACCAACACCGGCGTTCTCGACTACACCGAAGCGACCCCCGCCACCGTCACCGATGACCTCGCCGGTGTCCTGGACGACGCGACGTACAACACCAACGCTTCGTCTGATCTGCCGGGAACGGTCGTCTACGAGGAGCCCAAGATATCGTGGACCGGTGCACTTCCGGCCGGTGAAACGGTGAGTATCACCTACACCGTGACGCTCGTCGCGGGTGGCGACGGTGCTGTCCGAAACGTCGCTTTCTCGCCTCCGCCGGGTATTACGACGACGCCTGTCTGCGACCCACCCGATGCTGATGGACTCGACCCCGAGACCGGCATTCCCTGTGCGGAGAACGAGTTCGAGCTGCCGCGTCTGACGGTTGAGAAGACCTCTGATGTTGCGGACCTCCCGGCCGATGGTGGTGAGGTCACGTATGAGGTGACGGTCACGAACGCGGGTCCCGGTGTCTACACCGAGGACGCACCCGCGATGCTCACCGACGACCTCAGCGACGTTCTCGACGACGCCGAGTTCGGTTCGATCGTCGCCCCCGCAACGGGTGCGGAGTTCGACGAGGCGACGGAGACCCTGACCTGGTCGGGACCGCTGGGTGTGGGCGAGTCGGTCACGATCTCGTACACGGTTACCTACGACTCGACCACCGGCGACAACGTGCTGTTGAACGTCGCCTGTGTCCCCGAGGGGGAGACCGCTCCGGGCGCGGAGAGCTGCGACACGGTTCGCATCCCCGCCGCCGCCCTCGAGGTGACGAAGTCGGTCGACCCGGCTTCAGGAACCACGGTGGCTGCCGGTGAGACGCTGACGTACACGCTCAGCTTCATCAGCACAGGTGAGACGGCCGCGACAATCGACAAGGTCGACGACCTCGCCGACGTCCTCGACGACGCCGAGCTGGTGGCGGGATCGATCGTCACCTCGAACCCGGCGCTGACGGCGGAGCTCACGGGCACCGACCTGGCGATCACCGGTTCGGTTCCCGCGGGTGAGACCTACACGGTCACCTACTCGGTCCGGGTGAACCAGTACCCCGAGCAGGCGAACCACATTCTCGCGAACGTGGTGCAGAACCCCGACGGCACGTGTGATGTCGGTGGCTGCCCGGAGACGGAGAACCCGATCCGCCACTTCTCGATCGAGAAGTCCTCGGACACCGTTGAAGGTGTGCAGACCAGTGATGTGGTGACCTACACGGTCACACTCACGAACGACGGAGAAGGTGCATACACCGACGACGTGCCGGCAGGCATGACTGACGACCTCACCGACGTGCTCGACGACGCCGCCTACAACGGCGACGCCGAGGCGGTCGCGTCCGACGGGTCCCAGGTTCCGGCACCCACCTTCAGCACCCCGGTGCTCGCATGGTCGGGTCCGCTGGCCGTCGGAGAGTCCGTCTCGATCACCTACACGGTGACCGTGACGAACCAGGGTGACGCTGACCTCGTCAACGTGGCCGGTCCGGTCTGCGGTCCGGAAGAGGTCTGTGACCCCACTCCCCCGGTAGAGATCCCGCTCCCGCGGATCACTCCGACCAAGTCGTCTGACCCGGCCACCGGTTCGGACGTCGTCGCCGGTCAGGTTGTCACGTACACCGTGACATTCACCAACGACGGCCAGGCCGCCGGGGACGTTGCAGCCACGGACGATCTGAGCAGTGTCCTGGACGACGCTGAGCTGACCGACGGGCCGACCACGGACGTGGACGCGATCAGCGCGGAATTCGACTCCGAAGCCCAGACGCTTCGTGTTGAAGGCCCGCTCGCCGCGGGTGCGACTGTGACGGTCACCTACCAGGTGACGGTGCTGCCCGATGGGGAGCGCGGGGACAACTTCCTCACCAACGTCGTGACCTCGGACACCCCGCCGTACGAATGCGACCCGGCTGACACCGACTGCGACCCGTTCCCGCCGCCCACGACCGAGCACCAGATCGGTGAGCTCGACGACTGGAAAACGGTCGACCCGGCATCCGGATCGACGGTTCGCGCCGGCCAGGTCGTGACCTACACGCTGCACTTCGAGAACACCGGAGAGGCACCCGTGTCGGTCGACCGTGAGGATGTCCTGACCAAGGTCCTGGATGACGCGACGGTCACCTCGCAGCCGGCGAGTTCGGATGCAGCGCTGACTCCGTCTGCCGTTGAAGGAGAGCGATTCTCCATCACCGGTTCCCTCGCTGCCGGCCAGGTCGTCACGGTCACCTACCAGGTGACGGTGAACGCCGACGGCGCCCGCGGTGACGACCAGCTGGGTAACTTCCTGGTCGACACCGGCGAGGTCCCTCCGACGGAGTGCGTCCCCGAGGACACGGAACGCCCTGACTGCACCGTGAACTACGTCTCCAACGTCGCGGTCACCAAGTCGGCGAACCCGACCTCTGGCACAGAGGTCGAGCAGGGGCAGGAGGTCACCTACACGCTGACGTTCCGCAACGTGTCGACGAACCCGGCTGCGGCAGATGCTGACGTCGACTACACCGACCACATGGCCGATGTTCTCGATGACGCTACGCTGACGCAGGCACCGCAGGCTTCGGCCGCCGCGCTGACCGCGACGGCTTCGGGGCAGAACATCCGGATCGTCGGAGCGCTGGCTTCCGGCGAGACGGTGACGGTCACGTACGGCGTCACGGTGAAGGACTGGTCCGCGCAGGGCAACCACAGCCTCGGCAACGTCGTTGCTGTGAGCGGCGAGGAACCGATCTGCGTTGACGGCAACGAGCTGTGCACGTCACACCCGTTGACGGAGCCTGAGGGGCTCGCAATCACCGGTGGTGAGGTTGCTGCATGGGTCGTGATCACGGGTCTGATGCTTCTCGTCGGAGGTGGCGCGCTCATGATGGCTCGCCGTCGCCGGGAGGAGATCGCCGCGGTCGAGTCGATCGACTGACCCGAGTGACCAGGTGGTGTGCCCCCGCGTATTGCGCGGGGGCACACCCTTGTTCGGTCTTGTTCTTGCCCGCCAGGGCTGCCGTCAACGTCCCTGACATCGAACCGAGCGGAGCCATGGAGCGCAATCACACAGTGTGGGACAAAGCTGCCGTCATCGACCAGCTCGACGGTCTCCTCGAAGGCGGCTGGATCAGGGGCGGCAATACTTTCGAGCTGCTGAGCGTCGTCGGGATGCGCATCCTGATCGTGGTCGACCACGCCGTCACGGTGCACCATCGCGGAGTCCGGGACGAGTTCTTCACCTCAGCCACCTTCGCTGGCCCCGATGCGGCCGAACGGGCTGCGGCGCACGCCGGCGCCACCGCACGCCGCGCCGCGCGGCGATGAAGGCTCATCGACCACGCTGCTTCCAGAGCGGCGGCAACTGCCCTGTGAGGAAAAATCCGCGTACGCGTCCGTTCTGCTCCTGAGCATCCGCACCAGCGGTAGTCTGCAGTGCATGCAGACCTACCGAATCGCCCGCGCCGCGCAACTCCTCGGTGTGAGTGACGACACGGTGCGCCGCTGGATCGACCAGGGGCTGCTGCCGGTGACGGATGCCTCACCCGCAGAGATCCCCGGCGATGCGCTCGCAGCTCGCGCGGTCGCACTCGCAGCCGAGGCAAAAGCTGCGGGCGACGCCGCCTCCAGTGCACGCAACCGGTTCGTCGGCATCGTCACTCGCGTGCAGATCGACGGCGTGATGGCTCAGGTCGATATCCAGGCCGGGCCGCATCGCGTCGTCTCGCTGATGTCTGCCGAGGCCGCACGCGACCTGCACCTGGAGGTGGGCTCCTTGGCTACGGCATCCGTCAAGGCGACGCAGGTCGTCGTCGAAGTCTCGAAAGGCTGACATGTCGCGCGCGCTCCGCTCCGCGACGGTGGCTGTCGCTGTCGTTCTAAGCCTCACGGGCTGCGCGGGTCCTGCCCAGCCGGCCGGATCCGCATCCGACGACGGCCTCAGCGGCGAGGTGACCGTCTACGCCGCCGCGTCCCTCGCCGGAGCCTTCGACGCGATGAGCGAAGCCTTCACCGTGGCGCACCCCGACGTGAAGGTCAGCCCCGTCTATGACGGCTCCGCGACGCTCGTCACCCAGATTCTCGAAGGCGCCCCGGCCGACGTCTTCGCCTCCGCGGACGAGGCGAACATGCAGAAGGCCGCCGAACTCACGGCCGAGCCGACCGTCTTCGCGACCAACACGCTCGTGATCGCCGTGCCTGAAGGCAATCCCGCCGGCGTCGAAACGCTCGCCGATCTGGACGACGTCACGACAGTGCTGTGCGCACCCGAAGTACCGTGCGGTGCAGCATCCGCTGAACTCCTCGAGACCGCTGATGTCACCATCGAGGCTGCCAGCGTCGAGCAGAACGTGACCGCCGTGCTCACGAAGGTCGCAGCCGGAGAAGCCGACGCCGGTCTCGTCTACTCCACCGACGTGATCGGCCGGGATGACGTCGATGCCATCGTCCCGGAGGGGGCCCACGAAGTCGTCAATCGCTATCCGATCGCGACGCTCGCTGACGCGCGCAACGCGCAGGCCGCTGACGTATTCGTCTCCTTCGTGCTCTCCGGCGAAGGGCAGAGCATCCTGTCGCGCTTCGGCTTCGGGGCGCCATGACCGAGGCCCGCACGCAGGGGTACGCGCCTCGGTCGCTCGCGGTTCCCGCGCTCGTCGGCCTGGCGTTCCTCATCCTCCCGCTCGCGGCTCTCGTCGCCCGAGTGGAGTGGTCGACGTTCGTCGCCGACGTGACTTCGGATGCCGCGCTCTCAGCCCTCGGGCTCTCGCTCAGCACAGGTCTCGGCGCCACCGTGATCTGCATCATCGTCGGCGTCCCTCTGGCGCTGTACATCGCCCGGTCGGGGCCGCGGCTCGCTGCCGTGCTCCGCGCGGCTGTCACCGTGCCCCTCGTGCTTCCCCCCATGGTCGGCGGCGTCGCGCTGCTGTACCTGTTCGGCCGCGCGGGGTGGTTCGGCGGGCTCGGACTGTCGTTCAGCACACCGGCCGTCGTTCTCGCCCAGACGTTCGTCGCGCTGCCGTTCCTGGTGCTCGCCGTCGAGGGCGCGGTGCGGGCGTCCGGCGTGGACTACGAGCGCACGGCCGCTGCGCTGGGGGCGAGCAGGTGGACCATCCTGCGACGCATCACACTGCCGCTCGCGGCGCCCGGAATCGTCGCCGGTGTCGTGCTGTGCTTCGCGCGCGCCATCGGCGAGTTCGGTGCGACGGCCCTGTTCGCCGGAAACCGTCCGGGTGTCACGCAGACGATGCCGCTCGCGATCTACACCGCGTTCAACGGCGCCGGGGTCTCGCAGGGGGCGGCGGTGGCGCTCGCCTTGCTGCTGCTCGCCGCCGCGATCGCCGTGCTGCTGCTCGTGCGCGGATGGCGGCCGGGGGCGGCGCGATGAGCGGGGTTGATCGGGCTCCGTCGGGGGCGAGCGGACTCCGCGCCCATGTCGTCGTGGCCCGCGAGCACTTTGCTGTCGACGTCGCCGTGGAGGTGGCGGCGGGAGAGACCGTCGCTGTCATGGGGCCGAGCGGCGCGGGCAAGTCGACGCTCCTCCAGGCGCTGGCCGGGCTCGAACCGTTGACGGCGGGCGTGGTCGAGATCGACGGGCGCACAGTCGACCGGGCGACTGCTCCGCGGGTGCATGCGGCCCCGATGAACCGTGGCATCGTGCTCCTCGGGCAGGATGCGCGGCTGTTCCCGCACCTGTCCGTGCGGGAGAACGTCGCCTTCGGGCCACGGGCGGCAGGCGTCGATGCCCGCGCGGCGCGGGACTCTGCCGATGGGTGGCTGGCACGTGTCGGCCTGCCCGGTGCGGGGGATCGGATGCCGCGCGAGCTCTCCGGCGGTGAAGGGCAGCGCGTCGCCGTCGCCCGCGCGCTCGCCGCCTCGCCGCGTGCCGTGCTGCTGGACGAGCCGCTCGTGGCCCTCGACCCGGAGACGGCCGGTGACATCCGACGGATGCTGCGCGACCAGCTCGCGGGCGTCACCACCATCGCCGTCACACATGACGCGGCCGATGCCGTCGCCCTTGCGGAGCGGTTGATCGTCATCGAATCCGGCCGCGTCACCCAGAGCGGCCCGGTGCGAGAGGTGCTGGCGACACCGGCATCCGGCTTCGTCGCGTCGATCGCCGACGTCAACCGGATCGTGGGCGTGGCGAGAGACGGCGGATGGCAGAGCGGCGGGGTGCGGTTGACCAGTGCGGATGCTGCCTCGCGTGCGCATGCAGAAGTGGACGGCACGGCGCTCGCCGCAGTCTTCCGCCCGACGGATGCACAGATCGTTCACGCGTCGCGGGACGACCCCAACACGTGGCTCACCGATGTCACACGGATCGAGCCCACCCTCGACGGCGCTCGAGTGCAGACCCCGTCCTGCGTAGTCGACGTGTCCTTGGCGGAGGCTGCGCGGCTGGCGCCCGGTGACTCCGTGCGCCTGCACATCGAACCTGCGCACGTGCGCTTCGTCCGGGCGGCGTGAGATTCATCTCCGCGATTGCGCCATTGACAAATTAAACTGTCAATACGGACAATGAGTCCATGAAGTTCCTCGACACTCCCGATCTCGTCCGGGCGGCGCTGTCGCCGATCCGGCGCAGCCTCCTTGAGATGCTGCAGGACCCGAGTTCCGCCAGCCGTTTGGCCGAGGAGCTGTCCGTTCCGCGACAGCGGGTGAACTATCACCTCAAGGAACTCGAGAATGCCGGCCTCGTCGAACTCGTCGAGGAGCGGCAGCGCCGCGGTTTCACGGAGCGGGTGTTCCGCGCGACCCATGCGTCGCTGGTCGTCGATCCCGCGGTGGTCAGCAGCGCCGTCGAGGAGTTCCAGGACAACTACGCCTCCGAGCACCTCGTCGACGTGGCGGCCGGCACCGTGCGGGACGTCGCGCGGATGCAGTCCGAGGCGGAGAAAGCGGGTCAGCGGCTCTTGACCTTCACGATTGAGACGGAGGTCCGCTTCGCGGAGCCCGGCGACCTGTCCCGCTTCGCCGAAGCGCTGACGGATGCCGTGCGGCAGACCGTCGAAGCGTTCGACGCGGTCGACGGCCGCCCCTATCGGCTGGTCGCGGGTGCTCATCCCGCGCCCAGGGCACGAAGAGATGAAGGAGTGAGCGATGTCTGAAAGGCCCAAGATCCAGATCACCGTTGCTGCACCCGCAAGCGCAGTCTGGGAGGCACTGCGAGACCGAGATCGGATCCGCCAATGGCACGGTTGGGAGTTCGACGGTGGGGTGGACGGCAGTCTGGACCAGGAGATCGACCTCATCTACTTCACGGACGTCAAGGAGGACGAACGGGGGATCCTGCTCAACGGCGGGGACCGGGTCGACGTGGAACCGGTGGACGGGGGCACGAGGGTCACGCTGACGCGGGCCGCGCCGTCGGGCGACGCCGACTGGGATCGCTACTACGACGACATCACGGAAGGGTGGATCACCTTCATCGAGCAGTTGGGATTCGCCGTCGAACGGCACCCGAGCGGCACGAGGCGAACGATCCTTCTCCGGGGACACGTGAGCGTGTCTCCCCTGGATGCGATGGGCGTTGCAGACCTTCAGCCGGGCGACCGGTTCATGGCCGCCCTGCCCGCGGCGACGGTGACCGGCCGCGTCCGCTTCCGGTCCGAGCACCAGATCGGTCTCGTCGTCGACGGATGGAATGACGGGCTGCTGGTCCTCAGTCACGTGCCGGAGAGCGGTGTGGGGATGGCGCTGCTGAGTCTCTACGACGTGAAGGACGACGTGATCACAGCGCTCAGCGAGCGCTGGGGAGAGTGGTGGTCCTCCGCGATCCAGCATCCGCATACGCCTCGCTCAGACGGGTGATCGCCGCTGCACCCGGCTCCAGAGAATGACTCCACCCGCACCGAGTGCGCACACCGCGAGAAATACGGCCGTCGGGTACACCGTCGAGACGCCGAAAGACGCGACGAGGGGCGCGGCGAGTGCACCGGCGATCATCGTCGAAGAACCCAGCACGGATGCTGCTGTGCCGGCGCGGGCGCCGTGGTTCTGAAGCGCCGAGGCCTGCAGGCACGGCGACAGCACGCCGAACGATGCCGTGAAGCAGAACAACGGGCCGACGAACGCCGCGAGCGAACCAGGAGGCGCCACCAGGACCCCGGTGACGAGCACGACGACGGAACCGGCCGCTCCGGCCGCGCCCAGGGCGATGACCTTCTGCAGTCCCCAGCGCCCGCTCAACCGCGCACTGACCTGCGCTCCCACGATCATGACCGCCCCGTGCCCGCCGAAGACCAGTGCGTACGCGGTCGGGCCCAGCCCGTAGACATCCTGGAAGAGGAACGACGACGACGCCATGTATCCCATCATTCCGGCCCACAACAGAGTGTTCGCCGCGAGAGGGAACCGATAGCTCGCGTCTGTGACCATGGCGCGATAGTCGGCTGTAAGCGCGCGGATGCTGCCGGAACTGCGCGACTCCGGCGCGTGGGTCTCGTGCGGCGCCACGGTGAAGACGATGGCGACGCCGAGCGCTGCGCCGAAACCGACCAGCGTCCAGAAGAGGCCTCGCCAATCGGTGATCTGCAGCAGCAACGCTCCCAGGGCAGGAGAGGTCACCACGAACGTGCCGTTGATCAGCTGAAGCCGGGCGAGGAGGCGAACCATCCGGGCGCCCGCCGCACAGTCCCGGACGATCGCGAGGGTGATCACCGCGCCGGCTGACGCGCCGACGCCCTGCACCACCCTTGCCCCGATGAGAACCTCGATCGAGGGAGCCGCCGCGCAGATGACGGATGACACGACGTACAGTCCGAGCGCGGCGACGAGCGGACGCATCCTCCCGATTCGATCCGACAGGGGGCCGGCCGTCAACTGTCCTGCGGCCATCCCGAGAAAGGCCCCGGTGAGGGTGAACGACACGAGCCCCGGCGTGGCGTCCAAGCTCGTCGCGATGGCCGGGAACGCCGGCAGATACAAGTCCATCGTGAGCGGCCAGAGCGCCTGCACGAATCCGAGGACGATGAAGAACAGGGCGGAGGGCGCCGAGACCTTTTCACTACCAGGCATATGCCTCGGGAGCCGGGCCGCCCGGACCCGGCCAGATGCGGTCCAGCTCGGCGAGGTCTTCTTCGGTGAGTTCTATGTCCAGCGACGCCAGCGCGCTGTGCAGATGCGGCATCCGCCGCGGTCCGACGATCGGCGCGGTGACGGTGGGCTGATGGAGCAGCCAAGCCAGCCCGAGGGCTGCCGGATCGACCCCGCGGTCGTCAGCGAACCGCTCGTACCGCTCGACCTGCTCACGTCGGTGCCCGCTGAGCCGCGCCGCGTCACTGCGCGAGGTGTCGGTCTTTCGAAGCACGCCGGCGAGCTCGCCGCCGGCGAGCGGTGACCAGGGAAGCAGGCCCATGCCGTATTCGGCGGCCGCCGGCGCGACTTCGAGTTCGACCGTCCGTTTCGCCAGACTGTAGACCGACTGCTCTGTCACGAGAGGCTGTCGGCGTCCGGCAACCGCGTTCTCCTGGTACTGGGCGATGTTCCATCCGGCGAAGTTGGACGATCCGACATAGACGATCTTTCCTTGATCGGCGAGACGGGAGAACGCGTCCTGCACCTCATCGACGTGCACCCCCTTGTCGATGTGGTGCATCTGATAGAGATCGATGCGATCCGTCTGGAGACGACGGAGCGACGCCTCGACGGCACGACGGATGTTGAGCGATGAGAGTCCTTCGTCATTCACGCCTGCGCCCATCCGTCCGTACACCTTCGTGGCGAGGACGATCTCGTCGCGGTGCCCGCGCGAGGAGAGCCATCGACCGACCAGCTCCTCGGTCTGCCCGGGTTCGTCGCCCCACGGCCGGCCGCCGTACACGTCGGCGGTATCGAAGAAGTTCACCCCCGCTTCGAAAGCCGCGTCGAGGATCTCGAAGGATTCCTCCTCACCGATCACGGGTCCCATGTTCATCGTCCCCAGTGCGATCCGGCTCACCCGCGCTCCGGCGCGACCCAACTTCGTGTATTTCATGACGTTTCCTCCTCGGTTCGGATGATGGCCCACTCGTACGGCTGCAACCGCAGCTGAGTGACCGGCTGAGATGTATGAATGTCCGTGCCGCTGATGGGCACGGTGGCGTCGATGCCTCCGTGGTTGATGATCGTCACGTACTCGCCCCGTCGGCTCGCATCGACGAAGGGGACGGGAGCTCCGTCCAGCAGGGACTCGATGCCGAGGGTGGCGCAGAGGGATTCCAAGATCGCGCGTGCGGCGGAGGCGTCGGGCACTGTCGCGAGGTAGTCGGCATGACCGTCGCCGAAAGTGTTGCGAGTGAGCGCCGGTGCGCCGACCTCCCGGCCGCCAGCGAATCGTCCGATCACCTCCGCGCCGTGCACCCGGATCACCTCGGCGGCGGTGTGACCGCGGAGATCTCCGAACGGCGTGTGCACCGTCACGCTGTCGAGGCCCGGCCCATGGTCGCCTCCGGGTGGGACCAGAGCGCCGAACTCGAGCGCCTCGATGCCGAGCACTTCGCGGAGGGCGACCGTGAAGCCGCCTTCGCGGAAGGCGCAGTCCGCGTCGACGACATCGGAGAAGGCCGTCACGAAGAGGTGTCCGCCTGCTTCGACGTAATGACGGAGGACCCCGGCGGTGCGGTCGTCGACCAGGAAGAGGCTCGGGGCGATGACGAGGTCGTAGCGGGACAGGTCCTCGTCGCCGCGGACGAGGTCGACGGGGAGGTGAAGCTGCTGCGCGGCGCCGTGCCATGCGCGCGCATGCGCCTCGTAGTCGACGACCGTCGGCAGGTCTGGACTGCTCGCCGCCCACCAGCTGTCCCACTGGAACACCAGGGCGATGCGGGCGCCGCTGGTGCCGGCGGGGAGTTCGGGCAGCGCGCGCAGAGCCTCTCCGAGCCGGACGACCTCGCGCCAGATCCGGGTGTCGGTGCCGGCGTGCGGCAGCATCGCGGAGTGGAATTTCTCAGCCCCGCGGCGGGACTGACGCCACTGGAAGAAGAGGATCCCGTCCGCGCCACGGCCCACCGACTGCAGCGACAGCGCCTCAGCCTGGCCCGGAGCTTTGGGAGCATTGGTGATTCGGGAGTTCGCCGCCTCCGTCGCCTGCTCCATCACCAGCCAGGGGAGGCCCGGCTTCAACGAGCGCATGAGGTCTCTGGTGAACGCGGAGTCGAGGTACGCTTCGGGGTCGTTCGGATCCGGGTACGTGTCGTCGGAGATGATGTCGACCTCCTGAGCCCACCGCCAGTAGTCGGCCGCGGGAAAGGCTCCCATGAAGTTCGTCGTGACGGGCTGGGTCGCTCCCGCGGCGCGGAGAATGTCACGCTCCATCACGAACAGTTCCAACAGAGCGTCCGAGGTGAACCGGCGGAAGTCGAGTTCGGACGCGGGGTTGTGTATGTACGGAGCGTGGCGCGGAAGCGGAACCTCGTCGAACGAGCCGAAGCCCTGTGACCAGAACACCGTCCCCCAACGGGCGTTGAGCGTGCCGATGTCGCGATACTTCTCCTGCAGCCAGCGACGGAATGCCCGCTCGGCGTTCTCCGAGTAATCGTGATGTAGGTGGCAGCCGTACTCGTTGTTCACGTGCCACATCTGCACGGCCGGATGCCGGGCATACCGTGCTGCCATCGTCGCGACGAGGTCGGAGGCGAGCCGTCGGTATTCGGGCGACGTCGGTGCGTAGTGCTGACGGCTGCCCGGCGAGTAGACGACGCCCTCACGGTCGCGCGGCAGCATCTGCGGATAGGCGGTCGTCGCCCACGGAGGTGGTGAGGCTGTGGCCGTGGCCAGGTTCACTCCGATACCCGCGCCGTGCAGCAGATCGAGGATCTCGTCCAGCCAGTCCCAGTCGAATTCGCCCTCCCTCCGTTGGATGCGCCCCCAGGCGAACACGCCGACGGTCACGAGAGTGACGCCGGCCTCCTGCATCCGTTCGATGTCCTCCTGCCAGATCGCTCGGTCCCACTGTTCGGGGTAGTAGTCGCCGCCGTAGTGCATGCTCGTCCTTCGTCGAATCGGGGCGCTCTCGGGCACAGGGCGGCCGAGGTGCGGGAATTCAATGGGTGCGGGTGGATTGGCGCTGTACGAGAGAGGGTTGGAACCGCACGGATTCCAGGGACTCGGCGGGACCCGCGAGGGCCGCGAGCAGAAGGCCTGCCGCCCGGCGCCCCATCTCGACGCTCGGCTGACTGATCGATGTCAGCGGCACGATGGCGGAGCCGGCGAAGTCGATGTCGTCGTATCCGATGATCGCGATATCCGCGGGCACGGAGACCCCGTGATGGATCAGGCTCTGCAGGATCCCGAGTGCGACCTCGTCGTTGCCGCCGAAGACCCCGTCAGGACGATCCGCCGGGTCCATAGCCGCGATGCGATCGCCGATATCCCGACCGAGGCGAACGTTGAGAGTCGTCGTCTCGATGACGCTGAAGCGTGCTCCGGCCTGCGTCACGGCGCGCTGCGCACCCTCGAAGCGCTCCCGCATCTGAGCGACGCGGAACGGGCCGCCGACGAACGCCACGTGCCGAGCGCCCGCCGCGAGAAGATGCTCCGCCGCCATGGCTCCCCCGCGCACGTCGTCCAGCGACACGGACAGATGGACTCCGGACGGGTCCGCGCGGTCCACCAGCACGATGGGTACGTCGCGCTTTTCGAACCGGTCCAGACCCGAGAGGTCGTCCGAGACGGGCGCGAGCAGGATCCCGTCGAGTCGCTGCCGGTCGAACAGATCCAGGTATCGCGATTCCCGTTCGTGCGAGTCGTAGCTGTTGCCGACGATCACGGCGTAGCCGGACTGCTCGGCGACCTCTTCCGCACCCAGCACGGCGCCCGAGAAGAAGGGGTTCGTGATGTTGATGACAGCCATCCCGATCGCATCGCTGCGCCCCGCTCGCAGCTGCCGGGCGGCGACGTTGGGCACATAGCCGAGTTCGTCGATCGCCTGGTGCACGCGGAGCGCGGCGGATGCCGAGACCAGCTCCGGCCGATTCAGAACGTTCGAGACCGTGGCGACGGAGAGCCCTGCACGGCTCGCGACGTCGCGGATGCCGACATCAGCCACGGCGACCTCCCACACGCTGCAGGCTCGTCAGGAGATCGATCCGTGCGTCGATCTTCTCCGCAGCGGGACCGTGCACGATGCTGACCGCCCACGGGGCGTCCGTCGCAAGCCCGATGCCGCCCTCTTCGGCGTCGTCCGTCGGAGACGCGGAGACGAGAGCGATGCCGGCGGTGCGTACGGAGGTGCCGTGGTCTTTCCACTCCTTGGTGGGGGCCGGGTAGAAGACCACGCGGCCTGCGTGGAGCTGGAGGGACGCGGCCAGTCGGCCGTGGCTGAAGATCTCGAGCCGGTCACCCCGGTCCGACGCCAGCATGAGGTATCCGGCGACGAGTCGCCATTTCGGTGTGAACGACACATGGGCGTCGGTGAAGGAGCCGAGTTCATCGCCGGCGGGGCTGCCGACTCGTACGAGCTCGTAATCGATGGCGTCGACCGCGATCCCCTTCCACATCTTTCTCACCTATGCGCCTCCGATGCCGTCAGAAGCGCGCCCGCGGTCGCCGCAAGCCACTCCGCGTGCACGGCGGACTCGAAGGACTCGACGCCATGACCGAGGGCGTCGTAGACGACGGGCCCGCCGCTCGGAGTCGGCCCGGTCCACCATACGAGCGGATACGTGGTGCCGTCCTCGGTGTGCCGGGCCAGCACCTGCACGTGGGGACGAACGTCCAGCGAAGTGTATCGCTCGTCATAGACGAAGAAATCACCTGGGAACGCCACCATGCCCGATGGAGAGGTCTCGACAGCGGCCGTCTGGATGAGCGCGTTGCCGATCTGCGGATGCATGCTGACTCCCGGCACCCAGCGGCCGCCGAGCATGCGGAACCAGCGCTCATCGTCCCGGAAGGCCAGGGAGCTCGAGTGCATGGCGAGTATCGGACCTCCTGCACGATGGTGCGCCTCGATCGCGTCGACCTGGGCGCCGGACGGGGACGGCGGAACCGAAAGGTCGCCGCTCACGTTGAGCACGAGCAGATCGGCGGGACCCCAGGAGCTCGGATCGATCGTGGTCGCGATCCGCACATCGCCGACACCGCTCACGACATCCGCGATCGCAGCGGAGGTGGCATCGAGCGCGTGCCAGGGGTCAGCATGGCCGTCGGCGCCGCTCACGATGACCACACGGCGCGCGGTTCCCGGATCAGTCATTGATCCACGTCCGCTCTGCGGGGCGCAGGCTGTCGAGCTCGTCCCACAGCTCGTCCGGGATGGGAACTGCGAGCTGGGTGATGGTGTCCTGAAGCTGCGCAGGTGAAACCATCCCGCAGATCGTGGAGTGGATGCGAGGATCGCGCGTCGAAGCTTGCAGTGCCGCCGCGATCAGCGGCACGCCGTGACGTTCGCACGCGCGTCCCATCGCGTCGACGGCGGTGAGCAGCTCATCCTGAGCCCTTCGGTAGTGATAGTTGTCGGTGACACGCGGCCATGCGCTCAGGATGCCGCCGCCATAGACCGCGCCGTTGATCACTCCGATTCCTGCTTCCGCGGCGACCGTGAGCAGCTCGTCCGCCGTGCGGTCTACCAGTGTGAAGCGGTTGTGCGTGATCAGGGCGTCGAAGATCCCGGTTTCGACGAATCGCTGCAGCAGCGTCGCCGGTCCGCCAGAGATGCCGACGTGATCGGCATACCCCTCATCGCGCAGCGCCATGAGCGTTTCGACGGGGCCGCCGGCTTCCATTGCCTGTTCGAAGGTGATGTGCTCGGGGTCGTGCAGGTACAGCAACGGCACTCGAGAGAGACCGAGGCGGGTGAGGCTTTCGTCCAACGAACGTCGCATCCGGTCGCGATCGAAGGAGTCCGTGATCGGATCGCGATCGAGCTTCGTCTGGATGACGAAGTCGTCCGGCGCCTCGGCCTGAGCCAGAGCCACTCCGATCCGCCGCTCACTCTCGCCGTCTCCGTAGTTGTTGGATGTGTCGAGGAAGTTGACCGACGAGCTGAAGGCGGCATGGACCGTCGATACGGCATCCTCCTCGGGAACGGTCAGTCCGTGCACCGGAGAGGCCACACCCCATGCTGCGGTACCGAGACAGACGGGCGACACGCGCAGGCCGGTTCGGCCCAGCTCCACCCGGCCGATCGTGATGTCGACGGAAGTCATTCGAACGAGTCACCTCCTCGGAGACGGTCCACCAGCACAGCGACGATCAGGATCGCAGCGACGATGAGGTCGAGGTAGTCAGGATCGAAGAAGTTGATGTTCAGGATATTCGTGATCCCGGCGACCACGAGCAGGCCGAACAGTCCGCCGAGGGGATTTCCCACGCCTCCACGGGTGATGGAATAACCGCCGATCATGAGCGCGGCGTAGATCTGGAACTCGAGTCCGATGCCGAGGACGTTCGAGGCGGAGCCCAACTGGCCGACGTAGAGGATCCCGCCGATGGCTGCACCCACGCTGCTGGCCACGAGCGCTGCGATGCGCACGCGCGAGACCGAGATGCCGGCACGAGCTGCGGCGCGGGGATCACCGCCGACCGCCTGCACCTTTCGGCCTCCTCGCGTCTTGGAGACGAACCCGGCGGCGATGAGAGTCAGGCCCATGGCGATCAGCAGCAGAGTCGGGAAGCCGAGCACAGCGCCCTGGGTGAGGTCGTACAGCGGCTCGACCAGTGTCGTGGGCGGCGCGTTCACCACGATCACCTGACACAGCCCGCGCAGAAGGGTCAGCATCCCGAGGGTTACCGCGAGAGGCTCGGCGCCGAACCGGACGATGACCAGCGCGTTGACGAGCCCGACCACCGCTCCCACGACGACGGTGATGCCGGCGACGAGCCAGGGGTCCAGCCCCGCCGAGACCAGCTGATTGAAGATGACCGCGCCGAAGCCGACCATCGAGCCGATCGAAAGGTCCACGACCCCGGCCAACAGGGCGAACGATGCCATCACGGCGACGATGAGGGGTATCGCGACGCTCACTCCGACGATCTGGATGTTCGACGGTGAGAGGAAACCCGGTCCTGTCCACAGGAGCCCGATGATGATGGTCGCCGCGAGCGTGACCCCGATGCTGCCGATCGGCCCCTTGAGCGACTCGACCACGCGAGCGCGGCCGGAAGGTGGCGCATCGCTGAACAGCTGCGCGGTAGTGGTGGTCATCGTGCGCTCCTCTTCAGGCGGAAGCCATCGAATCCGACGGCGAAAATCAGTAGTGCGCCTTGGAAGACCATCGCCCATGCCGGAGCGAGGCCGAAGAAGGCGATGGAGGTCGGGATGGTGGCGAGGAAGCCGACGCTCAGCAGCAGGACGAGCAGGTTGCCTTTGCCGCCGGAGAGGCTCACGCCGGCGAGGATGACCGCGGCGATGACGATCAACTGGAACCCGGCGCCGGCGTTCGGGGTGAAGCTCGGGTTGACGGCGGTGAACATCACTCCGGACAGGCCGGCGACCGCACCGGCGCCGATGAAGGTGCCGAGGCGAGCCCGGCGCAGCGAGATGCCGCGCGCTTTGGCGGCCTGGGCGTTGCCACCGACGGCGATGAGTCGGCGACCCCACCGGGTGTAGGCCAGAGCGAGGCCGGCGAGGACGACGACGGCGATCATCGGCCAGAAGATGTTCGGAAGCCCGAGGAACCTCCCGAGACCGAACTGGCGCAGCTCGCTGCCGGCGGGGATCTGCGCCGACTGGAAGAGGAGCAGCATGAGCGCGAGGCCGCCGAACCCCGTCGCGAGCGTCACGATGATCGGATTCAGCTTGCCGAACACGACGATCAGGCCGTTGAGTGCTCCCCAGGCGGCACCGGTGAGGATTCCGACCGTGACGGCGACGGCCGTCGGGCCGCCGGCGTTGAGCACCATCACCGTCGTCCAAGCGCTGAGGATCAGACTCACGGGCAGGCTCAGGTCCAGGAGGCCGCCGCTGATCACGACAAGAGATTGCGCGACGGCGAGCATGCCGGAGATGGATGCGGTGAAGGTCACCGCGAGCAGGGTCTGGGTCGACAGGAAGTCAGGGCGGACGATGGTGGTCACCACGATGAGAAGCACCCACACGCCTGCGATCGTCAGGGCATCTCGAACCGCCGTGCCCGACCGGGCGTCGGAACGGCCTGCCGGCACGTTCCGACGCCCGGCGGGGGTCGCCGGTTCGGTCGAGGAGAGGAGAGAGGATTCCATGATCTGTCGTACGCGTCTCAATCGACCGGGCGGATTCAGGGCTGGCAGAACAGGTCGTAGAGCGTGGTTCCCTCCGGAGCATCCGCCAGGGCAGCGACACGGTCGTCGATGCTCGGAATCTCGGATGCCTGCTCCTGGCTCACGGCGCACGGCGTCACACTGACAGCGGCGTCGTCGCCGGTGTCTTTGACTTCCGGGGCCTCACCGGCGGCGATCTGGTCGGCGATCTCGAACGCGAAGGCGGGGTATCCCTCGAGGAAGTACATCACGCTGCCAGCGAGGTTCGGGTCGACGTTGTCGCCTGTGATGAGTCCGCCGTCCTGGCCCCACCCCATGATCGAGGCATCGCGGCCCAGCTGGGTCGCCGCCTGCAGTGCGCCCACGACGGCCTGGTCGTTGAGGCCGACGACGAGGATGTTCTCCGCGTCCGGGTTGGCGGCGAACACGCCGGGCGCGTTGGCCAGGGACGTGGTGAGGTTCCCATCCGCCTCGAACGACACATACGCGTCTTCTGGGATGTCCGGGCATGTCTCCTTCACGGCGTCGCGGGCGTTGCCGGTGCGCCACGTGTTGATCTGACCGGCCGATGTCCCCTCCGCGGAGATCACCAGGTCGACGTCGCAGTCCCACTCCTGCTTGGCGAGTTCGCCCAGGCGCGTTCCACCCTCTGTCCCGGCGTCGGCGTTGTCCACCCCGACGAAATACCAGCCCTCCTGAGCGATGTCGAAGGTGATGACGGGAATCTCGGCATCGGCGTACTTCTTGGCGATCACCGGGTTCACCGACGGCTGACCGTTGAACATCATCACGACGTCGACGCCCTGCTGGATGAAGAGGTCGGCGTTCTTGGTAGCGGTCGCCTCGCTGTTGTCGTTGCTCAGCTCGACGAACTCCCAGTCGCGCTGCTCGGCGAGAGCGGCGGCGACGTCGCCCTGCAGCTCCTGCCAATCGGCGTCAGGCTGGCCGCCGACGGCGAAACCGACGGTGAAGGTGTCGTCATCGCCGCCGCCGGTTCCCGCACCGCTGCCGGTGTCGCCGACGGTGCTGCAACCGGTCAGAAGAGCTGTCGCCGCGGCGACGGAGATGATGCCCGCGCGGAGGCGGGGGACAGTGGAGTGCTTCATTGCAAATGCTCCTTTGTGATTTCGGACGTGCTCGGTGGATTCAGGCAAACGTTCTAGGTGACGACGGGCGCCGTGTCTTCGGGCGTTTCGACGTCGGCGGGGATGGCGCCGGTGATGAGGCCCACGATGACCTCCGGGGTGACGTCGGCCACGTTGCGTGTCGCGATGGAACGCCCGAGGCGCATGACGGTGAAGCGATCGGCGACGGTGACGAGCTGCTGCATGTTGTGACTGACGAGGATGACACTGACGCCGTGGTCGCGCAGCCGCTTGATCAGGTCGAGCACCTGCTGCGATTCGCGGACGCCGAGCGCCGCGGTCGGCTCGTCGAGGATGACGATCCGCCGGCCCCAGAGAAGCGCGCGGGCGATCGCCAGGCATTGCCGCTGGCCGCCCGACATGCCCTTGACAGATACGTTGACCGACTGGATTCCGACCTGGAGCTCCTGCAGCACCTTTCGCGCCTCGCTCCGCATGGCGCGATCGTTGACGACATCGAGGAACCGCAGGATCGCGTTCTTCGAGAGGACTTCGCGACCGAGGTAGACGTTCTGCACTGCGGACATCGTGTCGACCAGTGCGAGATCCTGATAGACCGTCTCGATGCCCGCGCTCAAGGCATCGGACGGCTTGCGGAACGAGACCCGCTCACCGTCGACTTCGATCGTGCCCGCGTCGGGGACGACGGCGCCGGACAGGACTTTCAGAAGAGTCGACTTGCCCGCGCCGTTGTCGCCGACCAGCCCCATGACCTCGCCGCGTCGCAACGTGAGCGATGCGTCCGCGAGTGCCACAACGGCCCCGTATCGCCGAGTGATGTTCCGTGCCTGCAGCGCGATCGTGCCGTCCGCGCTCGCCTCTGCTCGCTCCATACCAACCCCATCGTTCGTACTTGAAACGTTTTAGATGAAACGTTTAAATCAGTAAAGCACGGCCTCTGAGAAGTTGGCAAGCACTATTTCCGACGCCAGCGGCCCGGGGATGGCCCCTGGCAATACACCGCCCATCGCGTCACGCGACCCTGCGCGTCATCCCCGAGGGTTAGTCTCAGAAGATGTCGGGGAGCGAGGGGCAGCGATGACGGCCGTGCCGGTCGTGATCGGTGTGCGAGCGCCTGCTGCGCCGCCCGTTCCGACCCCCAGCCCCATGGCCGCCGGCACTCTTGTCGACACGCACGGCCGGGTGCATCGCGACCTGCGCATCTCGCTGACCGACCGCTGCTCGCTGCGCTGCACCTATTGCATGCCCGAGCAGGGTAACGAGTGGCTCGCGCGCACCAGCATCCTCTCCACCGACGAGATCGTCGAGGTCGCCGAAGTGGCCGCCTCTCTCGGCATCCGCACCTTCCGGCTGACCGGCGGCGAGCCGCTGCTGCGCGCCGACATCGTCGAGGTCGTGCGCCGTGTCGCGCGCATCGAGGGTGCCGACGGTCCCGTGGAAGTCGCCATGACCACCAATGGGATCAGCCTCGCAAAGAAGCTTCCCGAGCTGATCGACGCCGGGCTCACCCGACTGAACATCAGCATCGACACGGTGAACCGCCAGCGCTTCGCCGACCTCACCCGCCGCGATCGCCTCGACGACGTCCTCGAAGGCATTGCTGCGGCAGCGGCATCCGAACTCCGCCCCCTCAAGCTCAACGCCGTCGCGATGCGCGGCGTCAACGATGACGAGCTCACCGACCTCGTCGCCTTCGCGATGGAAGTCGGCGCGCAGCTGCGTTTCATCGAGCAGATGCCGTTGGATGCCGGCCACACCTGGGACCGCGCCACGATGGTCACCCGCGAAGAGATCCTCGAGAAGCTCGGCGAGCGCTGGCAGCTCGAGCCGGTGCCGGGCCGAGGGGGCGCCCCCGCCGAGAAGTGGCGCATCGACGGCGGCCCGCACGAGGTCGGCGTGATCGCGTCCGTGACCGCACCGTTCTGCGGGGCGTGCGACCGGCTGCGTCTGACCGCCGACGGCCAATTCCGCAACTGCCTCTTCTCCAACGCCGAATACGACCTGACGACCCTGCTGCGCGGAGACGCCTCGACTCCGGCATCCGTTCCGGGCCGACGTGTCGACGCGATCGCCGACCTGCTGCGCGCGTGCGTGCACGGCAAGCTTCCCGGCCACGCCATCAACGACCCGTCGTTTCTGCAGCCCGCCCGCGGCATGAACGCCATCGGCGGCTGAAGCAGGCCGACTCGCGCCATACTCGCGCGATCTTGCGATCGGGCGCCAGTACTGGGAGCATCGCCTGGTGGAACAAGGGGAGCGACGATGAGCGCAGCGCGTGTCGGAACGGAGACCATCGCCGACCTCGACAAGGTCACCGACCTCGACGAGCTGGTCGGCATCGACCGCGGACAGCAGATCTGCGAGTGCGATCACGGGACCGAAGAGGCGTACGCGCCGTGCGGCCGAAAGGCCAAGTGGCGCGTCAGCATCGACTGTGTCTGCGGAGAGAACCACCCGCGCCGCGTCGAACTGCTGTGCTCGCGCTGCCTGCGCACCCTGCGCATGGACTACGACCGCGAGGCCATCACCGCCCGCCGGCTCTAGCCGAGGAACTCCCGAGCCGCGGCCGACAGAGCGGTGACGCCGACCTCGATGGTCGGGTGGATCTCCGGCGCGTAGAACGGCGAGTGATTCGTCGGAATGTCCTTATCGAGGCGACCCGCGGCCGACGCCTCGGCGAACCGGGCCGCGTCGACCCCGCCGAAGAACCAGAACACCAGGGGAGCGCCGGCGTCACGGGCGAACCACGAGACGTCCTCGCTTCCGGTGAACATGCCGGGGTCGATGACGGATGCTTCGCCCAAGGCTCGTTGCAGTGCCGAGGTCGCACGTGCGGTGGCTTCCTCGTCGTTGATCGTCGCCGGCAGCGTGTGGAGGGTGTGGATCTCAGGCTCGCGTTCGGCGCCGGACGCCATCGCCTCGGCGCGCACGATGCGCTCGACGCTCGCCAGCATCTTCTCGCGGGCCTCGTCGTTCGGGTAGCGCAGGCTCAGCTCCAGCTTCGCCTCGGCCGGGATGATGTTGTTCTTCAGGCCGGCATGAATCGAACCCACCGTGACGACGCCCACGCCCTGCGGGTCGACCTCGCGGGAGGCGATGGTCTGCAGGCGCATGACGGTCGCCGCGGCCATCACAATCGGGTCGATCGTGGAGTGCGGACGTGAGCCGTGGCCACCTCGCCCGTGCAGGGTGACAGTCAGGCCATCGGATGCCGCCATCTGCGTGCCGCTGCGCACCCCGATGACTCCGGCGGGAAGCGGGGTGACATGCTGACCGAGCACGACGTCGGGCTTCGGGTAGCGATCCAGGATGCCGTCGCTCAGCATCGCGCGTGCGCCGGCGCCGTACTCCTCAGCGGGCTGAATCAGGACGACGAGCGTGCCGGTCCACTCGGCGCGATCGGAGACGAGCTTCTCGACGGCACCGATCATGGCGGTCACGTGCATGTCGTGGCCGCACGCGTGCATGACGGGCACGGTGTTGCCTCCGGGATCGACGCCCTTCGCCGTGCTCGCGTACGCCAGGCCGGTCTGCTCCTCGACGGGCAGCGCGTCCATGTCGGCGCGGACCCACACGACCGGGCCATCGCCGTTGCGAAGGATGCCGACCACTCCCGTGACTCCGACGCCCTCCTCGACCTCCAGGCCGAGATCACGCAGATGTGCGGCGGCGATGCCGGCGGTGCGCGTCTCCTGGAATGACAGCTCCGGATGCTGGTGCAGGTCGATATAGAGCGCTTCGAGGTCGATCGTCATGGCCCCGAGCCTATCCGGAGGTGCGAGCTTGACGTTCCGGTCGCAGTTGCTGCCGTGATGCGCCCGGCACCGATGCTCCGGTCGCAGTTACTGCCGTCACAGCGTCGTCGATCCGGCACGAAGTGCGACCGGAACAGACGAGCGGATGCCCAAGTGACACGAACCGAGACCGGAAACCGCAACGCTCGACGGCAACTTGCTCTCAGCTTCGCGCGCGAGCGGACTCCCGGAGGCGGAGGGCGCTGTACGCACAAACCGCCGCTGAAGCAATGAGGGCGATCCCGCCGAATCCGGATGCTGCGCCCAGAGGAGTCGCGAATGCGTTGACGAATGCCGTGACTCCCATGACCGCGAAGAGTGCAGCGAGGATCGCGCTGGCGCGGGCCGTGGCGGCGACGCGCCACCACGGCCTCGGCGCGTCACTCTCCTGGGGTCCGCGAAAGAACCGAGCGCACAGTGCGAACAGACCGATCGCGGCGACGATCCACCAGATGTACCCGGCCAGCACACTCACGAGAGCAAGCGCGACGGCGATGAGCACTCCGAGGATGATTCCGGCCAGCACGAAGCCCGCTTTTGCGGGAGTCTCTCGAATACGCATGCAAATCACGCCCTTTCGCTACGCCACCACGTAGAAGCTGGTTGAGCTGCAGTAATTGAATCCGCATGAGCGGTAGTCGACGCGGACTCGTTTGTTCTGCCAGTATGCCTGCTCGATCGCAGTCCGCGGAGCGAGCCCTGCGCAAGAAATGCTCAGAGGCCACGGGATGGGTACAACAGAGCAGAGTGAGCCGAGGTTCCTCAGCCCGCTGTACATCCTCCTCACCTCAGCCTTCGAAATGTAGATCGATGAAGTGGTGTAGCTCGGATCTGCCACGACCGGGTAGGCGATATCCCCGTCCAGGTTGACGATCTGGGTCAGGGTCGCACCGTCGACCTCATAGTGCGTTGCGACATCCTTGCCATTGGCATCCTTCGCCCACGGCGAAGCGAAGGCACCTACCTCGTGTCCCGTCACGTCGAGGAGCACGGCTCCGGTCCCTTCGAGCGACAGAGTGACGCCCTCTGGGAGGTCGAGAACATAGTCATATCGTGTCGGTGCTTCGTCGCTGCTTATGAAGGTGGCAACCTGCACGGTGCTGTCTTCATGGATGACGACCACGCTACTCGTCGAGTTGGCGTTGTCGAATGTGACAGTGCCCAGATCGGTGCTTGCACCGATGTGTGCGTCGTCGGCAAATGGTAAGCCGATGTTGAGGACGCCGTCACCGACGCCCACGGATAGTCCATCGCCAGCGTCCGAAGTTAGGGGCTGGACCAGTTTCGTCGGTGCTGAGGCCTGGCTACCGAGAATGTCAACGTCGACGGCAGTCGCCATGTCTTTTGGTGTGGCCCGAGTGAACGCGTCGACAGCGGTCTCAGCATCAGCATCAGCATCAGCGGACCCGGCGCTGAGCATGGAAGCGACCAACACGAGCGTCCCAAAGATCGCTGCTGTTGTTTTGCTTAACATGTTCCTTCTCCTTTGCGTTGGGGATCCGTCTCTGAAGTCGGTGCGGCGGCCCCTCGTGTTGGACATAACGAGAGTCTTCGCCGTAGC
This sequence comes from Microbacterium sp. CGR2, assembly GCF_003626735.1. Lineage (NCBI taxonomy): Bacteria > Bacillati > Actinomycetota > Actinomycetes > Micrococcales > Microbacteriaceae > Microbacterium > Microbacterium sp. CGR2. The sequence goes on from NZ_RBHX01000001.1 coordinate 1,359,798, forward strand.
CGCGTGAAGTCCAGAAAGCGCACCTTCTGGACTTCTGTCGCAGGACGTGGCACGCTCGCGCACAGCTCGCACGACGCAGTTGGAGGTGAGCGATGCCCTCACGAGTGATGGATCTCGTTGCAGAGCGACTGCTGGCGTACCGCCGCAGATATGAGCTGTCCCAGGAAGAAGCAGCGCAGCAGATCGGATGTTCGATTCCGACGTACAGACACCTGGAACAGCCAAGCGCTGATCCGGATCACATCCCAGATCCCAAGCTGAGCACACTCATGCGCATCTTCACGACGCTGCAACTCGACCAAACTCTGCTCGACGCATTGACTCGATCTGAGCACGAGGGGCGATAGCGGATTCGCGGTCAGGGCGGCTGGTCGAGCCGGTCCGGATCAGTTCTTGCGAAGGTACGTCCGCAGTTGGGGCGCCGGGCGCAGCACGCCGTTGACGATCGCGCGGATGGCGAACTCGGTGGCGGCGCCCAGTTCGATGACCTCCGGATGCAGGAGCCACTGCAGCTGCAGACCGTCCATCACGGCCAGGATCGCGGCGGATGCCTCGGCGACGGCATCCGGATCGTCGACGCCCTCCTGCGCGCATAGCTGGTGGAACGCGGCCGTCACCTCGCGGCGGAGCGTCGTGTACCGCTCTTCGAAGTACTCACGTCCGGGATGGTCGTCGGTGACGGATTCTGAGGAAAGCACCGCATACGCCTGGACGATTCCCGGCCGCTTCTCGTTGGCGAAGGCTGTGCGCACGAGGTGCACGAACAGTTCGGGCCCGCCGGGGATGTGCTTCTCGGCGAGTTCGGCGACATCGGTCTGGTCGCGGTAGGAGAGGACCTCCAGCAGGAGCTTCTGCTTCGACCCGAAATGGTGAAGGACCCCCGCATGCGTGAGTCCGACCTGCTCCGCGACGTCGGCGAGCGTGCCGTTCGTCGACCCCTTGTTACCGAAGATCTCCACAGCAGCCTTGAGGATCTGCTCGCGCTTCGCTCGGGTCGACGGACGTACCCGGGATTCCCCGTCTGCCACTGTGACCCCTTTGCCGATTCGTTACTTGCCATCGTACTTACCAGTCAGTAACCTCACAACTACTTACTTTCTCGACAGTAAGTAATCCCGGAAGCATCGGGCGGACGTCCGGTGGCCACACAGCACAATGACCGTGCCCAAGGAGAAGCAATGAAGCTCAGAAGATCCCTGATCGCCGTCGCAGCGATCGCCGCCCTCAGTACCTCGGTGCTCGCCGGATGTGCAGCCGGGGGCGGCTCGGACGACGCCGGAGACTCGAAGGACTCTCCGGCTCTCACCATCGCCAAGCCCGACGGTGCCATCACCACCGAGTCGAACAACCCGTGGGTCGGCGACTCGTCCGCCAACCGCCTCGGCTACAAGAACGTCATCTTCGAACCCCTCGCCCTGGTCAACCCGGTCGGCGACAACGAGACCACTCCGTGGCTGGCCGAGAAGGTCGAGTGGAACGACGACTTCACGCAACTCACCGTCACCCCGCGTGCCGACGTCACCTGGAGCGACGGCGAGGAATTCACCGCTGACGACGTCGTCTTCTCCTACGACCTGATCCGCAACACTCCCGCCTTCGACACCGGCAACATCCAGCTCACCGACATCGCCAAAGACGGGGACAACGTCGTTCTCTCCTTCGCGGAGTCGAAGTTCGTCAAGCAGGCCCAGGTCCTGCACATCCCGATGGTCCCCGAGCACGTCTGGAAGGACATCGCCGACCCGACCACCGAGGTCGCCCCCGATCCCGTCGGCACCGGCCCGTACACGCTCGAGAAGTTCAGCAGCCAGTCGGTCACGCTCCAGGCGCGTGACGACTACTGGGCCGGCGACCTCGCCGTGCCGACGCTGTACTACATCTCGTACAACGACAACACGGCCCTCACCACCGCCCTCGCCAACGGCGACGCCGACTGGGCGCAGGCCTTCATCCCCGACGTGCAGAGTGCATTCGTCGACAAGGACCCCGAGCACAACGTCTTCTGGGCGGCGAACACGCTCTCCCCGGATGTGCTGTTCCTCAACCACCAGGCGAAGCCGTTCAACGACCTCGCCTTCCGTCAGGCCGTGAACATGGTCATCGACCGTGCCGCGCACACCGAGATCGCGCGGGAGAACGCCGGACCGGAGCTCACGTCCGTCACCGGACTTCCGACGCCCGTCGGCGAGAAGTACGTCGCTGAGGAGTTCAAGGGCGAGGAGTTCTCGATCGACGTCGACGGCGCACGCGCGATCCTCGAGGACGCCGGCTACACCTGGGACGGCGACGCCCTCATCGACCCGGACGGCGAGCCCGTCTCCTTCACCCTGCAGGTTCCGCAGGGGTGGAACGACTACGTCACCGGCATCAGCCTGATCGCCGACCAGGTCAAGGAGACCCTCGGCGCAGACGCGAAGGTCGACACCCCGGATGCCGACACCTGGTGGGCCAACAAGCGCACCGGTGACTTCGACGCGATCATGCACTGGGTCGACGGCGGCACCACACCGTACGACCTCTACTCCGACACGATGGACGGCCGCTGGCTTCTCGCAGGCGACGAGGTCGACTTCAACTTCGGTCGCTACGAGAACGAGCGGGCGACCGAACTGCTGAACACCTACGCGACGGCGGCCACCGACGAGGAGCGCACGGCCGCGATCGAAGAGGTGCAGAAGATGTTCGTGGAGGATGTGCCGGTGATCGCCGTCGGCACCCACCCGGTGCTGGGCGAGTACAACACCCGCGGCTACGTGGGATGGCCGAGCGAAGAGGACCAGTACGCGACGGCTGACCCCGTGCAGGTCACCGTCCCGCTGATCCTGACGAAGCTCAAGCCGGCCGAGTAAGAACGGCGCACCCGGTCGTGGGGCGCGAGGCGTTTCGTCTCGCTTCGCTCGCTCAACGACCGGGTGCCGCCCGCTCGCTCAACGACCGGGTGCCGCCCGCTCGCTCAACGACCGGGTGCCACCCGCTCGCTCAACGACCGGGTGCCGCCCGCTCGCCTCCCACGAAAGCGAACCTCATGCCTGACCCTCTCCTCAGCGTGCGCGACTTCTCCGTCGTGTACGACGTCTCCCCTCCCGTCGAGGCGGTGAAGCATGTCACCCTCGAACTGCAGCGCGGCGAGATCCTCGGCCTCGCCGGAGAGAGCGGATGCGGGAAGACGACGCTCGCCTACGGTGTGCAACGCCTGCTCCGCGCCCCGGCCGTGATCACAAGCGGCAGCGTCACGTTCCACGACGCATCCGGAGTCGACGTCGACATCAACTCTCTCGACGCCGACGCGATGCAGCGCTTCCGGTGGGACAAGGTCTCGATGGTCTTCCAGGGGGCGATGAACGCCCTCAACCCGGTCGCGACGATCGGCATGCAACTGGAGGACGTGTTCGAGGTGCACCGCCCCGATCTGAGCCGCCGCGAGCGCCGCGCCGCCGCCGAGGAGCTGCTCGAACTCGTCGCCGTGGGCAAGGACCGCATCCGCTCCTACCCGCACGAGCTCTCGGGCGGCATGCGCCAGCGCGTGATGATCGCGATGGCCCTCGCGCTGCGCCCGCAGCTGATGGTGATGGATGAACCGACCACGGCCCTCGATGTGCTCGTGCAGCGGGAGATCCTTCGTCAGATCTCGCAGCTCCGCCACGAGTTCGGGTTCTCCGTCATCTTCATCACCCACGATCTTCCGCTTCTGCTGGAGATCAGCGACCGCATCGCCGTCATGCGTGAGGGCGAGATCATCGAACTCGCCACCGCCCGTGACCTCTGGGAGCGACCGCAGCACGAGTACACGAAGACGCTCCTCGCGTCGTTCCCGCGCCTCACCGGCGAGCGGGGAGTGCTGGTCCGATGACTCTCCTCGAATTCCAGAACGTCTCCAAGCGCTACCGCGTGCGCGGTGCCGCACCTCTCCTCGCCCTCGACGACGTCAGCTTCACGCTGCGCGACCGGCAGACGATCGCGCTGGTCGGCCAGTCCGGCAGCGGGAAGTCGACGATCGCGAAGATCCTGACGCAGCTCGAGACCCCGACCTCCGGGCAGGTCAGCCTCGACGGGTCGCCGATCCCTCGTCACGGACGGGGCCTGCGCCGATACCGCCAGCAGCTGCGGATGGTGTTCCAGGATCCGTTCGCGTCGCTCAACCCGGCCCACTCCATCCGCTACCACCTGGAGCGTCCGCTGCAGCTCGACTCCGTGGTCCCCAAAGACGAGGTCGAGGCCGAGGTGCGGCGCCTGTTGGAGCGGGTGCGCCTTGATGCGGATGCCGTGATCGACCGTCGTCCGCACGAACTCTCCGGTGGTCAGCGACAGCGCGTCGCGATCGCCAGGGCTCTCGCGTCCCGCCCCCTGCTCCTCGTGGCCGACGAGCCGGTGTCGATGCTCGACGTCTCCATCCGGCTCGGCGTGCTCCATCTGCTCGCCGATCTGCAGCGCGAGGAAGGTCTCGGCGTGCTCTACATCACCCACGACCTCGCAACCGCCCGTCACTTCAGCGACGAGATCATGGTGCTCCACCACGGGAAGGTCGTCGAGCACGGCCCCGCCGACGACGTCATCCTGAATCCACAGCATCCGTACACCCGAGAACTCCGCGCCGCCTCACCCGATCCCGAGAAGCACTTCGCCGTTGCGGCACCGCACCCGTTCGGAGGACTCGAATGAAGATCCCGGTCCGCTTCATCGCCGGTCGCACCGCGTTCTATCTGTTCACCGCGTGGGCGGCGATCACGATCAACTTCTTCCTGCCTCGGATGATGAAGGGCGACCCGGTCACCGCGTACATGCAGAAGAACGCCGGCCAGATCAGTCCGGAGGCCGAACGCGCGCTGCGTATCCTCTTCGGTCTCGATGAGGACTCCTCCCTCTGGCAGCAGTACGTCGACTACTGGCAGCTGCTCTTCTCGGGCGACCTCGGCCGGTCGTTCTCCAACGGCCTCGCACCGGTCGGCGAGGTGATCGCGGGGGCCCTGCCCTGGACGGTCGGTCTCGTCGGCATCGCCACGATCCTCTCGTTCCTGATCGGGACGGCAGCGGGGGCCGTGATCGGGTGGCGACGCGGCAGCCGAGCCGACGTCATCGTGCCGATCTCGACCTTCTTCAGCACCGTGCCGTACTTCTGGCTCGGGCTCATCGCGATCGCGGTCCTGTCGTCCACGCTCGGCTGGTTCCCGGCATCCCACGCCTACGACAAGGGCTCGAGTCCCGAGTTCAGCGCAGACTTCGTCGGACAGGTGATCGCTCACGGCGCTCTCCCGGTGCTGACGATCGTCGTGGCGTCCCTCGGCGGATGGATCCTCGGCATGCGCAACATGATGCTGACCGTCCTCGACGAGGACTACATCACCGTCGCACAGGCCAAGGGCATGCCGAACCAGCGGGTGCTGTGGCGCTACGCCGCTCGCAACGCCGTCCTGCCGCAGCTGTCCAGCTTCGCGCTCTCGATCGGCTTCATCGTCGGCGGCACCATCGTCATGGAGATGGTGTTCTCCTACCCCGGCGTCGGCAAGCTGCTGCTGGACGCCACCAACGCGAAGGACTACCCGCTCATGCAGGGCCTGTTCCTCATCATCACGATGGCGGTCCTGCTCGCAAACATCCTCGCCGACATCGCATACGCGGTGCTCGATCCGCGCACTCGGCAGTCGGAGGCCTGAGATGACACTTTCCCCCTCGGCGGAGAACACCGCAGCGGCGACCCCGAACGTCCCGCACACCGGGATGCCGGAGACGGCCACCCTCCGCACCCCTGCCACGAAGAAGCCGCCGGAGAAGACCTTCTGGTCGCAGCTCGGGTCGTCGTTCGCCATGTTCCGCAACCGGAAGTCGGTCGCCGGACTCATCATCCTCGGTGTCTTCGTGCTCATCGCGATCTTCAGCGACGTGATCGCGCCCTACGGTCCGCTGGAGAAGGACTACACGGCACTGCGTCAGCCGCCGTCCTGGGGTCACCTGCTCGGCACGACCCACATGGGTGAAGACATCTTCAGTCAGATCATCTACGGCACCCGCGGTGTTCTGATCGTCGGCTTCCTCGCCGGCATCATGGGCACCTTCATCGCGGTGATCATGGGCGTCGTCTCGGGATACACCCGTGGCTGGCGCAGCGAGTCTCTCTCCGCTCTGACGAACGTGTTCCTGGTGATCCCGGGGCTTCCGCTGATCATCATCGTCGCATCGCAGTTCGAAGATCCGCCGCTCGTGCTGATCGCCGCCGTCCTGGCCCTGACCGGCTGGGCGTGGGGGGCGCGCGTCATGCGGGCGCAGACGATGTCGCTGCGCAACCGCGACTTCATCCAGGCGGCGCGGGCGAACGGCGAACCGCTCCGGCGGATCATCTTCGTGGAGATGCTGCCCAATCTCCTGGCCATCATCGCCTCGAGCTTCGTCGGAACCGTGACGGCCGCCGTGCTCGGACTCACCACCCTCGCGTTCATCGGGGTCATCCCGATCACGAACCTCAACTGGGGCACGATCCTGTACTGGGCGCAGCAGAACGGTGCCTTCCCCAACTACTGGTGGTGGTACGTGCCCGCCGGTCTCTGCATCGCGATTCTCGGAGTCGCGCTGTCGCTGATCAACTTCGGCATCGACGAATACGTCAACCCGCGCCTGCGCTCGGCCGGCGAGCGCGCCAGGGCCATGAAGAAGAAGGGGCTCGACGTGAACGATGCGGTCACCGCCGTCCGCAGCGTCCCCGAGTCCGCCACGACCACGAACCCACAGAACTCGAAGTGATGACCTCTCAGACCCTCACCGCCGTCCTCCCGTACCAGAACCCCGCACTGCCGATCCCGGAGCGCGTCGCCGATCTGCTCACTCGAATGACCCTCGAGGAGAAGATCGGGCAGATGCTGCAGCTCGACGCTCGCGATGATCTCGACGACCACATCCTGCGCCGACACGTCGGATCGATTCTGCACACCTCCCCGGAGCGGATCCTGCGCGCGAACGAGCTGACCCGGCAGACGCGGATGCAGATCCCACTGCTCGTGGCGGAGGACTGCATCCACGGCCACTCGTTCTGGCCGGGAGCGACCATCTACCCGACCCAGCTCGGCATGGCGGCGTCGTGGGATGCCGACCTGCTCGAACGGGTCGCCCGCGCGACCGCGGAAGAGGTCGCCGCAACCGGCATCCACTGGACGTTCTCCCCGGTGCTGTGCATCGCCCGGGATCTGCGGTGGGGCCGGGTGAACGAGACGTTCGGTGAAGACCCGTTCCTCCTCGGCGAACTCGCCAGCGCCATGGTGCGGGGATACCAGGGCGACGGTCTCGACGACCCGACCGCGATCCTCGCCACCGCCAAGCACTTCGCCGGTTACTCCGAGACGCAGGGCGGTCGGGACGCGAGCGAGGCCGACATCTCTCGCCGGAAGCTGCGCTCCTGGTTCCTGCCGCCGTTCGAGCGGGTCGCCCGCGAAGGATGCCGGTCGTTCATGCTCGGATATCAGACCATGGACGGTGTGCCGATCACCACGAACGAATGGCTGCTCAGTGACGTGCTCCGCGGCGAATGGGGATACACCGGTACCCTCATCACCGACTGGGACAACGTCGGACGGATGGTCTGGGAGCAGCGTGTCCAACCCGACTACACGCACGCGTCCGCGGCGGCGGTCACGGCGGGCAACGACATGATCATGAACACGCCGGGATTCTTCGAGGGCGCTCTGGATGCCGTGGCGCAGGGCCTGCTCGCGGACGACGCGTTCGACGTGGCGGCGGGGCGGATCCTCACGCTGAAGTTCGAGCTCGGCCTGTTCGAGAATCCGCGCCTGCCCATCGAAGGGCTGGAGGAGATCGTCGGCAGCGACGAGCACGCGGCGCTGAACCTGGAGGTCGCCCGCCGCTCCATCGTGCTGCTGGAGAACGACGGGCTCCTGCCGTTGCGGCCGGCGGACGTGGCACGCGTGGCGGTCGTCGGACCGCTCGCCGATGACGCGCAGAGTCAGCTGGGGGACTGGGCGGGCGGGTCCGGTCAGGCCGGCTGGCTCGACGGGCAACCGCGAGAGATGATCAGCACCGTGCTCGACGGTCTGCGCGAGATCGCGCCGTGGACGGTGAGCTACGCGCGGGGAGCGGAGATCCTGACGCTCGCCCCGAACCCCGCCGGGGCGACCTTCCCGGACGGGCAGCCGCGCCCGCCGGTCGTGAAGCCGTCGGCGCCTGATCAGACGCTCATCGCCGAGGCGGTCGCGGCAGCTGAGGCGTCGGATGTGGTCGTCGCGGTCGTCGGCGACCGGATCGAACTCGTCGGCGAGGGCCGCTCGACGGCGACGCTGGAGCTCGTGGGCGGGCAGAACGCGCTGCTCGATGCCGTGATCGCCACCGGAAAACCGGTGATCGTGGTGCTGCTCGCCTCGAAACCACTGGTGCTGCCGGCATCCGTCGAGCGCGCGGCCGCGGTGATCTGGGCGGCCAACCCCGGCATGCAGGGCGGGCGTGCGCTCACCGAGATCATCACGGGAGCGGTGGAGCCCTCGGGGCGTCTGCCGATCTCGTTCGCCCGGCACGCCGGGCAGCAGCCCACGTATTACAACCAGATCCGCGGCCAGCACGGCGACCGGTATGCGGACCTCACGCAGACTCCGGCCTGGTCGTTCGGTGAAGGGCTCTCGTACACGACGCTCGCCTACTCCGACCTGGTGCTCGAGTCGGCGACGCTCGGACGCGACGACACGATCGTCGGACACGTCACCGTCGCCAACACCGGTGCGCGGTCGGCGCGCGAGACCGTGCAGGTGTATGTGCGGGATGCCGTGACGAGTGTCAGCTGGACCGACAAGGAACTGAAGACCTACCGCCAGGTCGACATCGAGCCCGGTGAGTCGGTGCGGGTGCGGGTCGAACTCCCGGTCGCGGAGTGCACGATCGTCGATGCCGACGGCATCCGCCTGGTGGAGCCCGGAGCATTCGAGCTGCTCGTCGGCCCGAGTTCTCGAGACGAGGCGCTGCTGGCGGCCGGCTTCGAAGTGCGCTGAGTGCGGCTGGTCCGCAACTTCTGCGCCCAGACTCAGTGGCCGTCGCCCAGTTTCCCGGAGAGCCGGTCATGCAGGGCGGCGGCCGTGTCGTTGAGTCCGCGGATCTCGACGGTCTTCCCGCGCTGGTCGTACTTCGTGACGACCGCGTCGAGCGCGGCCACGGTCGAGGCATCCCAGACGTGCGAGCCGCTCATGTCGATCACCACGCGGTCCGGGTCATCCGTGTACTCGAACTGTGTGGTGAGGTCGTTGCTGGAGGCGAAGAAGAGCTCGCCGTCGACGGTGTAGTGCGCGGTGGGCTGCTCTCCATCGGTCGACACGGTCCGCGTGACGGTGACGAAGTGTGCGACGCGCCGGGCGAACATGACCATCGCGGCGAGAACGCCGAGGACCACACCGATGGCGAGATTGTGCGTCCAGACGGTGGCGACGACGGTGATGAGCATCACGGCCGTCTCGCTCTTCGGCATCCGCTTCAGAGTCGACGGACGGATGCTGTGCCAGTCGAAGGTCGCGAACGAGACGAGGAACATCACCGCGACCAGCGCGGCCATCGGCATGATCGCGACGACATCGCCGAGAGCGAGCACCAGGATCAGCAGGAAGACTCCGGCGAGGAATGTCGAGATCCGCGTGCGGGCACCCGATGCCTTGACGTTGATCATGGTCTGGCCGATCATCGCGCAACCGCCCATGCCGCCGAAGGCCCCGGAGAGGATGTTCGCCGCACCCTGGCCCCAAGCTTCGCGGGTCTTACGCGAGTGGGTGTCTGTGATGTCGTCGACCAGCTTCGCGGTCATCAGCGATTCGAGAAGACCCACAGCCGCCATCGCCAGCGCGAAGGGGGCGATGATCGCGAGCGTGTCGAACGTCAGAGGGACATTCGGGATGAAGAGCTCGGGCAGGCTCTGCGGAAGCTCGCCCTGGTCGCCGACTGTGGGCACGTCCCAGTTGAAGACCACCACAGCGGCGGTGAGGAGCACGATCGTGACGAGTGGCGCGGGGACGACTTTCGTGATCCGCGGCATCACGAACAGGATGAGCAGCCCGACTGCGACGAGCGGGTAGACGAGCCACGGTACGTCGAAGAGCTGCGGGAGCTGGGCAACGAAGATGAGGATGGCGAGCGCGTTGACGAACCCCACCATCACCGAGCGCGGGATGAAACGCATGAGCTTCGCGACCCCGAGAAGCGCGAGCACTATCTGGATGACACCACCCAGCAGGACCGTGGCGATGAAGTAGTCCATGCCGTACTCGCGCGCGACAGGTGCGATGACGAGCGCGATCGCTCCTGTCGCTGCCGTGATCATGGCCGGACGCCCGCCGAGGAAGGCGATCGCCACCGCCATTATGAACGATGAGAACAGGCCGACCCGGGGGTCGACACCGGCGATCAAGGAGAACGCGATGGCCTCCGGGATGAGCGCGAGCGCGACGACCAGCCCGGCGAGCACCTCGCGAGTCAGCAGGCGGGGGTTTCGCAGCGCTTGCATGACGGTGGGTTCGATTCGGTAGCGCGAAGCGTTGTCGCGCGGCGGAACGACGGCGGTCATGAGTCCTCCTGGGACGGGTGGAAGAAAGGGGTGCGTGCGACGACGCGCGGGCGCCGGTCAGGCCGACGCGAAAGAATGGAGAGCGAGTGCAGCGGATGCGCTCGACATAGACTCTAACGTAACGTGAGGTTTGTGTGCGAATCGTGGAGGGCAGAGCCGTGACCGACCTGGAGACGATGCGGATCGGCGAGGTGGCCGAGCAGACGTCGCTGTCGCTGCGCACACTTCGGCACTACGAAGACATCGGGTTGGTCATTCCGTCCGCTCGCACCGACGGCGGTTTCCGTCTCTACACCGAACGTGATGTCGCGCGCCTGCTCATCGTGCGCCGCATGAAACCCCTCGGCTACACGCTCGAGGAGATGAGCGCGCTCCTGCGGGTGGTCGACGACCTCGAGCGCGATGAAAGCCCGGAACTGCGCTCTCGTCTGACGGAGATCCGCGAGGAGGCGCGCCTGCGCCGTGAGCAGCTCGCCGCGCGGGTGGATATGGCGGACGAGTTCCTCGCTCGGTTGGACGATATCTGAGCACCAGCCGTGAACGGCGGCGGAGGCCTCCGATAGAATGATGGTGGAGAGTCGGGAAGCCTGGTCGACGACATCATTCGTCGACTCACGGAGTTTCCCATGGCCACGCACGACCACCCGTTCCCCTCCGAGTTCCCCGCCCGCGGGAGCTACCGCGAAGCCCGACGCATCGGCACCTTGCTGCGCAAAGAGAGCGTCGGCGGCATCCTGCTCGTCGTCATGGCGGCGATCGCGCTGATCTGGTCGAACTCGCCGTTCGCCGAGGGATACTTCGCTCTCCGCGACTTCGAGATCGGCTACGAGCCCTGGCACCTGAAGCTCAGTCTCGGTGCCTGGGCCGCCGATGGCCTTCTTGCGATCTTCTTCTTCCTCGTCGGACTCGAACTCAAACGCGAATTCGTCATCGGGGATCTGCGTGACATCCGTCGGGCGATCGTCCCGGTGGCGGCCGCGATCGGTGGGGTGGTCGTCCCCGCGCTCGTCTACGTGCTGATCGTCGGTCCGCAACCCGACCTGCTCCGCGGCTGGGCGGTGCCGACGGCGACCGACATCGCCTTCGCCGTGGCGATCCTCGCGATCATCGGATCGCATCTGCCCGCTGGCCTTCGCCTCTTCCTCCTGACCCTCGCCGTGGTCGACGACCTGATCGCCATCGTCATCATCGCCGTCTTCTACACCGACGACGTGAACCCGATGCCCATTCCCGGGGCGATCCTCGCGCTGGCGCTGTACGCGCTGCTCGCGCAACGACGCAAGGGATTCTTCCTCCGGCACCGTTTCGCCGCCTGGCTGATCCTGCTTCCCATCGGTGTCGTCGTCTGGGCGTTGGTGCACGCCTCAGGAATTCACGCGACGATCGCCGGCGTGCTGCTGGGGTTCATGATCCCGGTCCGATCGGGGACCACGGACGCCGACGGGGTCGAGGAAACAGGTCTGGCGGAGGAGTTCGAGCACCGGTTCCGCCCGCTCTCGGCCGGGTTCGCCGTGCCGATCTTCGCCTTCTTCGCTGCCGGCGTCACGGTTGTCGGTGACGGGCTCGTCGAGACTCTGACGCATCCGGTGACGATCGCGATCGTCGTGGCCCTCGTGCTGGGAAAACCGATCGGGATCGTGCTCTCCACGTGGATCGCGACCAAGCTCACCCGCAGTCGCATGAGCGACGGTCTCGGATGGATCGATCTCATCGGAGTGGGAGTGCTCGCCGGCATCGGCTTCACCGTGTCGCTGCTGGTTGCCGATCTGAGCTTCCCGCAGGGCATCGAACACGACGCCGCGAAGGTCGCGATCCTCCTCGCCTCCGTGTTGGCGGCGGCACTCGCCGCCGTGATCCTCGGTATCCGGAACCGTCGCTACCGTGCGATCGCGGAGCGGGAGGCCGTGGATGCCGACGCCGACGGTGTGCCCGATGTGTACCAGCGCGGCGACCGGGCCTGAAGTTGCGCGGCCCGACGGTGCTCAGCCTGAGATGTCCCGTCGACGCAGTGCCCACGCGCCACCGGCGACGAACACCGCAGTGAAGCCCCAGAGGGCGATGGCGCCGACCGGATCCAGGCCCTCGACCAGCGGTGGCTGATGGAACGCCCAGGAGTAGGGCGACAGGTAACGCAGCCACTCGGCATCCGGTGCCTGGTTCGCGATCGCATTGAACGCATAGCCGACCACGGCGCTCCCCGCTCCGGCAGCGATCCCGAAGGTCTTCCGGCCGGTGATGGCACCGACGAACAGGGCCAGGCTGCCGGCGAGCATCGTCAGCCCGAGAAAGACGACTGTCGCGTCGATGATGCGTGCGGGTTCGATCTCGAGCTTCGCCGACTCGTTCAGGCCGAGGATGACGACGGCGGCGAACACGCTCAACCAGAGCAGGCGAACGAGTATGGCCGCGGCTGATTGGAGGGCATGCGACGCGCGCCCGATGCCGTGTGCGAGGTCCAACTCGAGTCGCCCTGACTCTTCCGCTCCGGCGATGGCGCCCGCTCCCCAGCCGATCGCCGCGATCGTCAGCAGCAGGAATCCGATGAGTCCGTAGAACGTGCCCTGCGTGTAGCCCGCGCCGGTCCCGATCTGGTCGTAGCCGAGGGCGTTGACGAGTTCGGGTGGGAGGCTCTCGATGATCTGCTGCATCTCGCCGTTGCCGCCGATGCTCGGGAACAGCGGGAGGTACATGAACAGCACGGCGGCGACGCCGAGGGTCCACCCCAGCAGACCACGCCACGATTCACGGAGTGCGCGACGGAAGACGGGAAGCGGCTTACGCATCTCCGTCTCCTTTCGTGGCTGTGCTCTGATCGCCGTACAGCCGCAGGACGGACTCCTCGAGATCGGGTTCCTCGACGGCGAGGTCCACGATGCGGTGACGGGCGATCGCTTTCACGAAGGGGTCGATGTCGCCCTCGACCGTCGCGGAGAGCCGGACCGCCTCGCCGGACGCTACGACCTCGATGTCGGCCAGGTGGGGAAGCTCCGCGAGCTCGCGGCGCAGCGTCTCCTCGTCGACGCCGGTGAGTCCGGCGCGCACCCGGCGGATGGCGCCGAGACGCAACGAGGCCACATCGCCCTCGGCCACGATGCGCCCGGCGCTCAGCACCGCCACGGCATCCGCCGTCTGCTGGATCTCGCTGAGCACATGTGAGCTCAGCAGTACCGTCTGCCCACGTTCGCGCGCCTCGCGGACGAGTTGCAGGAACTCCCGCTGCACCAGGGGATCGAGCCCGCTCGTGGGCTCGTCGAGCACGAGAAGCTCCGGCTCATGCATGAACGCCTGGACGATCCCGAGCTTCTGCTTGTTGCCCTTGGACAGCGTCCGCACCTGTCGGCTGAGGTCGAGGCCGAGTCTGGACGCGAGCCGATCGATCATGCCCGCAGGGACCGGGCCCGACACTTCGGCGTAGAAGTCCAACATCCGCCGGCCGGTCATGCGCCCGTCCAGCCGGAGCTCGCCGGGAATGAACCCGACGCGGCGACGCAGATCCGGGCCGGCGATGCGCGGATCCTCCCCGAGGACTCGGACGGATCCGGACGTCGGGCGGATCACGTCGACGATCATCCGAAGGGTGGTGGTCTTTCCCGCGCCGTTCGGGCCGATCAGGCCGAACACGGATCCGGTGTCGACGGACATGTTCAGCGAGTCGACCGCGGTGCGGTGGCCGTAATTCTTGTGCAACTGGGTCAATTCGATGGCAGGACTCATGGCGCCTGCTCCTTTCGACAAGTGGTGATCAGGACGGAGGATCGCGCGTCACTGCGGCGGATCGGGGTCCTGGTTGGGGTCGTTCTCGCCCTTGTCGGAGCGCGGCCCGGTCTTTCGCGCGAGGGCTTCTCGGGCCGCGACGAGCAGACGGTCGTCGGTGTACAGACCGTGGGTGAACAGTTCCAGCACCGGGATGGTGGACCGTTCGAGCAGGTGCGTCGTCAAGCGCTCCTCGCCGAGGGAGCGTGCCAGATGCCTCTGCAGGAGGACGGGGCCGAGCCCGTACAGGGTCATGTACGCGGCGGTCACGTCGAGGTCGGACAGCGGGTGCATGACCCCCTCCTCGACCTGGCGCTCGAGCATGCTGCGCGTGCCGGCGAGGAACGCGTCGAAGAGGCGATCGGATGCCGCGGACGTGTCGACCAGCATCCGAGTGAGGTAGTCCAGCAGCACGATGTGCTCTTCGGGGGCGTCGAGCGCCGCCCGCATCATGTCTGCGGCAGCGCTCCCCGTGATCGCATCGTTCTCGTCGAGGAACGAGGCGACCACGAACTCGTCGCACGCTTCTCGCAGCCCCTCCTTGCCGCCGAAGTGATGGACGATGAGCGCCGCGCTGACGTCGGCCTCGGCGGCGATCTGGCGCAGCGTCGTGGCGGCGAAACCGTCGCGTGAGAAGCACGCGATCGCCGCATCGCGGATCCGCGCGCGGGCCGAGAGATCATCCGGGGCTGAACGCATGTTCAGAAGTCTAAACAGGTGTTCAGTGATAATGCAAGGGCCCCTCGTGCGAGGGGCCCTTGCTTCATCGGTCGTGCGTCGCGGGTCAGGTGCGGTTCGAGCGGCGCCCGGCCACGACCGGGATCGGGCCCGTCACGCTGAGCTCGTCCTCCCAGCACTGGATGCCGGTGACCTCAGGCAGGCGCGCCTTGGTGAAGACCGGGTCGAGACCGGCCTTGCGCTGCTCCGAGTAGTCCCGCAGCAGTTTGAAGGCGATGCCGGAGAGCAAGCCGATGGCTATCAGGTTGATGATCGCCATGACGCCCATGATGCCGTCGGCCGTGCTCCAGATGAGGTCCGCGGAGGCGATCGAACCGAGGAACACGACGGCCACGACAACGGTGCGGAAGATCGTGAGGACGATCGGCTTGGCGTTGATGAACTCGATGTTGGACTGGCCGTAGTAGTAGTTGCCGATGATCGAACTGAAGGCGAGCAGGAAGATGATGACGCTCAGCAGGACGTTCGACCAGGAGCCGAGCGAGTTGACGAGCGCGTTCTGCGTGAGGACGATGCCGCGCTCGGCGTTCGCCAGATCAGGCGTGGCGACGAGCACGATGAACGCGGTGATCGAGCAGATGAGGAACGTGTCGAAGTAGACGCCGAGCGTCTGCACGAGACCCTGCTTGACGGGGTGCGTGACGGCTGCGCTGGCGCCGGCGTTCGGAGCGGATCCGAGACCGGCCTCGTTCGAGAACATGCCGCGCTGAGCACCGACCATGATGATCGCGCCGATGGTGCCGCCGACGACCTCCTGCGTTCCCCAGGCCTGCGTGTAGATCGAGGCGAAGACCTCGGGCAGGCGCTCGATGTTCATCCCGACGATGACGAGGCCGAGAAGGAGGTAGAGCAGTGCCATCGCCGGCACGACGGACTGGGTGACGGTCGCGATGCGACGGAGCCCGCCGAAGATGACGAGACCGGTGAGGATCGCGAGGATGCCGCCGACGACCCAGGGGATCCAGGTGATCTCGCCGCCGAAGCTGCCCGAGATGGTGGCGGCGATGGTGTTCGCCTGCAGCGAGTTGAAGGACAGCGGGAAGCAGAGGATCAGGACGACCGCGAAGACGATGCCCATCCAGCGCGCCTTCAGTCCGTGCTGCATGTAGTACGCAGGACCGCCGCGGAAACCCTCGCTGTCACGGACCTTGAACGCCTGGCCGAGGGTCGACTCGATGAAGCTGGATGCTCCGCCGATGAACGCCATCGTCCACATCCAGAAGATCGCGCCCGGGCCGCCGATTGCGATCGCGGTGCCGACACCGGCGATGTTGCCGACGCCGACGCGGGATGCCGCGGAGATGGTGAACGCCTGGAAGGCCGAGACCGACTGCGGTTCGCCGTTCTCCTTGCGCGGGGTCTTGTCAGTCAGAGTGCGGAACATCTCCGGGATCATCCGGAACTGCACCACACCGGATCGGAAGGTGAAGTAGAGGCCGAGTACGAGGAGGAGGGGCAGCACTGCCCACGTCCACAACTTGTCCCCGGCGAACACTACGAAGTCATTGAGCGCGTCCATCGACCCAGTATGGCGGCGGGTCAGTTCGCGCGCGAGTCGGCGTGCTGCCCTGTTGCTGACCCAAGACAGCCCGAGGGGTCAACGCCCGGGTCCGACACGGCCCGTGTCGAAGGCCCACATGGCGGCCTCCACGCGGTTGCGGAGCCCCAGCTTGGTCAGGATCGCCCCGATATGGGTCTTGACCGTGCCGAGGGAGAGGAACAGGCGCTCCCCGATCTCGACGTTCGTCAGCCCCTGGGCGAGGAGGACGAGCACCTCTTCTTCACGACCCGTCAGCCGCTCCGCGGGCGCGGCGATGTCGGGACGCGGAGCGGCGAAAGCGCTGAGCAGGCGCGTCGTGATCTGCGGCGAGACGAGCGACTCCCCCGACGCCGCGGCGCGGATGGCTTCGCCGATGAGCTGCGCGCCGGCATCCTTCAGCAGAAACCCCTTGGCCCCCGCGCGCAGGGCTCTGTGCAGGTACTCGTCGAGGTCGAACGTCGTGATGATGACCACCGCAAGGGGGTCCTCGACACCGGGCCCTGCGAGTCGCGCCGTGGCTTGGATGCCGTCGAGATGAGGCATGCGGATGTCGAGCAGGGCCACGTCAGGGCGCAGGGTCCGAGCCAGCGCGACCGCCTCGAGTCCGTCGGCCGCCACGCCCACGACTTCGATGTCCGAGAGGGCGTTCAGCAGCATGCGCAGGCCCGTGCGCACCGGCTCCTGGTCGTCGGCGACGAGGACACGGATCATGGGGCCCTCCGAGGGATCCGCGCGTGGACCAGCCAGCCGCCCTCCGGCTGCCGGCCCGCATCGACCGTGCCGCCCAAGAGCGCGACGCGCTCGGCGATGCCCACCAATCCATATCCCTCCGATGCGGCCGTCGCCGGTCCTCTCCCGTCGTCGCGCACCCTGAGGTCGAGGTCTTCTCCCTCGGCGCGCAGAGTGATCGACACCTCGGTGACAGCATCCGCGTGCCGACGAGCATTCGTGACCGCTTCTTGAGCGACACGGTACAGCGTTGCCGCATGGAGCTCGGACGGAGCATCCATCTGCTCGATCTCCACCGTGACCCGAGGCGGCCCGACCGTCGCGAGTCGAGCGAGGTCCGACAGCCCGGTCGCCGGCGCGTACTCCGCCGCGGTGCGCAGCGTGCGGACGAGAGAACGCATCTCGTCGAGGACGGTCTTGGCCTCGGTCTCGATGACACGGAGCGAATCCGCGACCACCGACGGATCGTCGACGGCGAAGGCAGTGGCCTGGGCGCGGATGGCGATGGCTGACACGTGGTGACCGATCGTGTCGTGCAGGTCCCGTGCGAGTGCTTCGCGTTCCTGGGACCGTGCGACGGCGATCTCCTTCTGCCGGCGCTCGGCGCGCTCCCGCCGGAGTGCCCCGAGCAGGCAGGCGCAGCCGACGAACAGTACACCGGCGAGCGCGCCGATGACGCCGTCTCCGGCAGGTTCCGGCCCCAGAGCCGCGGAGGACAGGACTCCCGCGGCGAGAGCGACACCCCCGATGACGCGCGCGTTCCTCGCTCCCCAGCGGAACAGGGAGTACGGCGCCAGGATCAATGCGAACATCGTGGCCATTCCGTCTCCGGGGACCCCGGCGGCGAACTGCGCGACGTCGAGAGCGGCGGTGAGAGCGGTGACGATCAGAACGACAGCGAGGGGGTGGCTTCGCCGCCAGAGAAGCCCGGACAGCATGACCACGGTGAGAACGACCGTCGCTGCCGGCCAAGACAGATCATCACGGAGCGAGCCCTCGACGATCGCCGCGACGATCAGGACGGCGACGACCACCGACTCCCGAAGGCGCGGCAGAGCTTGTCTCCCGGTCGTCGGACGAAGCCGCACGGTCGCAGTGCCCACACGGGGCATGCTACCCACCCACCGCGACGGGGCGCGGCCGCCGAACGCTCCGGACTACCCTCTGGCGGCGGATCACCACCTCCGCGACGACCATGTTCAGAACCCAGCCGGCATCCATCTGCACCAGCCGCCAGAACTCGTCGGGAGCTCCGAAGGCGATCAGAAAGGGCGCCGAGGTGAGCACCTGCGTGCCCGCGCCCAGTGCCAGTGCATACCCGCGGATCATCCATGCGCGATGGCTCGCGACATCGAGGCGCAGGATGGCGGTGAGCCCAAGGACGATGAACGCGACCATGAGAATCCCCACGACATAACGGGAAAGCTGCAGAGCGACTCCGTCGACGGGCGGGACATCGTAGAACGCGGTCATCCACAACCCGGTGCCCGCCACGATCAGCCCCGAGGGCACCAGCAGGTAGCGTCCCGCGAAACGGTGCCACCCGATGTGCCGTCGACGAAGCCCGGGCAGGAACTGGAAAGCGCCGACGAAAGAGAAGACGAGCGCGCCGATGATGTGCAGCACGACCGGGAGCGGCATCCGGACGAACCGGGCGTTCTGCGCCGTCTCGGCGGCGCCGGATGCGAGTTCGCCGAGGCGCACGCCGCCGGCGAGTGAGGGGATGAGGGCGAGGGCGATCAGTCCGGCGGCGATGAGCCATTCCCCGCGGTGCGCGGGTCGTGTGGTGTGCATCCCCCCACGCTCGCGGTTCGGCGCCGTCGCCACATCGGCCATTCGGCCGGTTGCGTGGGGATCAGACGCGAGCGGTCGTCCCGCGCACGTTCAATTCGTAGGGGAGAGCTGCGGGGATGCGCACGGCATCCGGCTCCGCGAGCTTGGCGAGGACCGCCTCGGCCGCCCGCTCGCCCTGCCCGAGGGGGAACTGATCGACCGTCGACAGGCGGAAGAACTCGCCCAGCTCATGACCGTCGATGCCGACGATCGAGAGATCCTCCGGCACCCGGAACCCCAGATCGCGGGCGGCGAGGAGAGCGCCGATCGCCATCTCGTCGGATGCCGCGAACACCGCGCTCGGGCGAGGACCGGGGCGACCGAGCAGCTGTTTCGCCGCCCGGTATCCGCCTTCCACGGTGAAGTCCGCGGGCTCCAGGAATGCCGGATTGAGGGGGATGCCGGCCTTCGCGAGTGCCCGCTCGAAACCCAGCCGCCGGTTGGTCGGGATGTGGAAGTCGATGTCGAACTCGGGGTTCGCGCCGATGTGTGCGATGTCGCGGTGTCCGAGTCCGAGCAGGTGTTCCGTGGCCAACTGCGCGACCGCGATGTCGTCGACCGTGAGCGTGTCGAGCTTCGGGTTCGGCCCGCCGATCGCGATGACCGGCAGGCCGAGGTCGAGCAGGTGCTGTGTCTCCGCCTCATCGAGCTCGATCGCCACCGCGATGACGGCGTCCACTCGCTGACGGCGCAGGAAGGTGTCGAAGACGTGTCGGCGCACGTCCTTGTCGGCGGTGATGTTGTAGAGGGTGATGTCGTAGCCCTCCCGCATCAGCGCGGCGGAGACGCCGGAGAGCACCGTGCTGAAGAACCAGCGGTCGAGGAACGGCACCACCACGCCGATGTTCCGCGTGCGGCCGGATGCGAGGCTGGACGCGCGTGACGAGACGACGTAGCCCAGCGACTGCGCCGCCGCCTGCACGCGTTCCCTGGCCGACTCGGACACGTGCCCGCGGCCGCTCAGGGCGCGCGAGACGGTGGCGGTGGAGACGCCGGCGAGCCGGGCCACTTCGTCGATGCTCGCCATGAGTTCTCCGTTTTGCGTGCTCCGGTCGCGAGATGTCAGGCCCGCCGGGGCGTTTCCCGTGACATATCGCGACCGGAACAGGATGGGTCAGGCCGTGGTGTACCAGACGGTGGTGTCCACGGGGAGGGAGGTGCCCTCGATCGGCTGGCTCGACAGCACGATCCGGGCATCGGACGGCAGCTCGAGAGACGCCGTCCCGAGGTTGGCGACCACGTGCACGTCACCGCGACGGAAGGCCACGGCATCGGCTCCGGCCTCTTCCCAGACGAGTGAACCTGAACCGAAGCCGTGCTCGCGACGAGCGGCCAGCAGCTGCTTGTAGAGGGTGAGTGTCGAGGACGAGTCGGCCTCTTCGACGTCGCGCGCGTAGGCCGCCCACTCGGCGGGCTGCGGCAGCCACGAGCGCCCGGTGTCGTTGAACCCGAAGGCCGTGCCCTCTGCCGTCCAGGGCAGCGGCACTCGGCATCCGTCACGTCCGTAGCGCTTGCCCTCGGTGCGGAACCAGGTGGGATCCTGGCGGAACGCGTCGGGGATCTCCATCGCCTCCGGAAGTCCGAGCTCCTCCCCCTGGTACAGGTAGGCAGAGCCGGGCAGAGCCAGCATCAGGGTCGTCGCCGCGCGCGCACGGGCCAGGCCGATCGCGGTGTCGGGCTTGTCTGCCGTGTTCGGTCCGATGCCCTCGCCCTGCGGGTTGTCCGCCGTGAGGGCGAGACGGGAGGCGTGGCGGACGACGTCGTGATTCGACAGCACCCAGGTGCTCGGGGCTCCGACGGCACCGAACTCGTCAAGGGACTCGCGGATGACGTCGCCGAGTTCTTTCGCGTCCCACGCGGTCATCAGGTACGGGAAGTTGAACGTCTGGTGCATCTCGTCAGGACGCACCCACAGAGCGGTCTGCTTGAGCGTCGGCATCCACGCCTCACCGCAGAGGGCGCGGTCGCCGTCGTACTCCGCAAGCACCTCGTGCCAGTCGCGGTAGATGTCGTGCACGCCGTCCTGACCCCAATACGGCACGTTCGCCTCGCCGCCGCCCATCGAGTCGGCATCGCTCGGAGGCGTGTAGTCGGGGAGTCCGTCGGCCTTGATCATGCCGTGCGCCACGTCGACGCGGAACCCGTCGACGCCGCGGTCGAGCCAGAAGCGCAGGATCGAGCGGAACTCTTCGCGAACCTCTTCGTTGTTCCAATCGAAGTCCGGCTGGGTGGGATCGAAGATGTGCAGGTACCACTGGCCGGGTGTGCCGTCGGCTTCGACGACGCGCTCCCACATTCCACCGCCGAACACGGACTCCCAGTTGTTGGGCGGGAGTTCGCCGTTCTCGCCCTTGCCGTCGCGGAAGATGTGACGCGCACGCTCGGGGCTGCCAGGAGCCGCCTTCAGCGCTTCCTGGAACCAGGCGTGCTGAGCGGACGAGTGGTTGGGGACGAGGTCGACGACGACGCGGATGTCGCGGGCATGCGCTTCCGCGAGCATCTCGTCGAAGTCGGCGAGCGTGCCGAACAGCGGGTCGACATCGCGGTAGTCGGCGACGTCGTAGCCGGCGTCGCGCTGCGGGCTCGTCATGAACGGGCTGAGCCAGATGGCGTCCACGCCGAGGTCGGCGAGCGAGTCGAGCCGCGCGGTGATCCCCGGCAGGTCGCCGATGCCGTCTCCTGACGCATCCGCGAAGGAGCGCGGGTAGATCTGGTAGATGACGGCGGTGCGCCACCACTCGGAACCGGGGGCTGCGATCTGCTCAAGCTGTGCCATGGGACGAGACTAGTGCAAACGCTTGCAGTCCTGCCAGATCGCGGATCGAATCGGTTCGGAGGCGTGATCGGATCGCCTTCCGGGTGATCGTTTGCATCCCTCGGTGGCACTCCTCCTTGTCGGACGAAACGCCAGATGTCGGACGCAACGGGGCGAAGCATCCGACATCTGGCGCGTCGGCCCCCAAAGTGGGGACGGGGTCCGGTGGATGCCGGGTCAGGGAGTGGGCATCCCGCCGTTGACGTTGAGCGTCTCGCCGGCGACGTAGCTCGACTCGGCCGAGGCGAGGAAGACGTAGGCGGGAGCGAGCTCCGCCGGCTGCCCCATCCGACCCAGCGGCGTGTCCTCGCCGAAGCTGTCGATCTTCTCCTGCGGCTGACCGTCACTGGGCTGCAGCGGCGTCCAGATCGGTCCGGGCGCGACGGCGTTCACGCGGATGCCCTTGGGCGCGAGCTGCTGCGCGAGACCCTTCGTGAAGGCGTTGATCGTCGCCTTGGTCGAGGCGTAGTCGACGAGGATGTCAGACGGCGAGTAGGCCTGGATCGACGTGGTGTTGATGATCGCGGAGCCCGCGGGGAGATGCGGGAGCGCGGCCTTCGTGATCCAGAACATCGCGTAGACGTTCGTCTTGAAGGTGTCGTCGAACTGCTCGTCCGTGATGTCGGCCAGCGACTCCTGGAAGATCTGCTTCCCGCCGTTGTTCACGAGGATGTCGATTCCCCCCAGGGCGGCCACGGCGTCGGCGACCAGCGCACGGCAGTACTCAGGATCGCGGAGATCGCCGGGCAGCGTGGCGACGTTCGCGCCCGCTTCCCGGAGGATCCCGGCGATGCGGCTGGCATCCTCCTCTTCCTCCGGCAGGTAGGAGATGGCGACATCGGCACCCTCGCGGGCGAACGCGATGGCGGTGGCGGCGCCGATGCCCGAGTCGCCGCCGGTGATCAGGGCCTTGCGGCCCTTCAGGCGGCCGCTGCCTCGGTAGCTCTCCTCGCCGAGGTCGGCCTTCGGGGCGAGATCGGCGTCGAGGCCGGGCTCGGGCATGTGCTGCTTCTCGGGCTCGATGTCCGAGTAGAGCTCGGCAGGATTGACGAAGGTGTACTGGTCGCGGGCCATGGTGTGTCCTTTCCTTTTCCCGGTCGGCGGCTGCGTTTCGAAACGCGACCGAACGAGCGGAGCGAGCGGATGGCAGGCCCCCATCCTGCGCAGAGTCGCCGCAGTGGGGCAAAGCCTTGCCAGGTCGCGATCCCTTTGCTACAAGGCCCTGCCCCGCGCGTGCGTCACCCGATGTTCGCGGTGATCTTCGCCAGGTGGGCCGCCGCCTGCTCGGCGGACCGCGTCCGTCCGCTCACCCCGGGACGCTCCTGCCAGGGCCGCGGGCCATCCGCGGGACGGTACTCGACGCCGACAGCGTCCAGACGGGCGAGGTGCTCGCTCAGCCGCGGGGCGAACTCGGCATACTCGCGGTCGCCCGCGGTCCACAGTGCTTCGGCGACAGCGCACAGTCGGGGGAAGGCGCGGTAGTCGAGGCCACGCATCGAATCGATGTGCTCGGTCCAGAGGTTCGCCTGTCCGCCGAGCACGTGCCGCGCCTGCTCGACGTCGAGCTCCGCGGGCACCGGATCGAAGGAGTACGCCGTCTCCGTCGTCGTGACAGTTCCGGTCGGGATCGGCTCGGACGGGAGATCGGATTCTCGGTAGTCGAGATAGACCGTGTCCTCAGGGCAGGCGATGACATCGTGGCCGGCACGCGCCGCGGCCAGGGCTCCGACGCGCCCGCGCCAGGACAGGACCGTCGCACCGTCCGCCAGCCCGCCCTCGAGGATCTCGTCCCACCCGAGAAGCCGACGTCCGCGGGATGCCAGATGCCGGCCGATGCGACCGACGAACCAGCTCTGCAGCTCCTCCTCGTCGTGCACACCGATTTCTCGCATGCGCTCCTGCGTTCGCTCATCCTCGACCCACTGGATCTTCGGGCATTCGTCGCCGCCGATGCAGATGTACTCCGAGGGGAAGAGGTCGATGACTTCGTCGAGTACGTCGCAGAGGAAGCGGATCGTCGATTCCTCGACGTTGAAGATCACGGGGTTGACGCCCCAGAGCGTCCACGGTGTGGGCGGGGCGTTGTCGCCGACGCCCAGCTCGGGGTATGCGGCCACCGCGGCCTGCGCATGACCGGGAAGTTCGATCTCGGGCACCACGGTGATCCCACGCGCGGCGGCGTACGCCACGATCTCGCGGATGTCGTCCTGCGTGTAGAACCCGCCGTGGGGCCGTCCGTCGGCGGGCGATCCGGGCTGGGCCCCGAGTTGGGTCTCCGGCCGCCATCCGCCGACCTCGGTGAGACGCGGGTATCGGTCGATCTCGATGCGCCAGCCCTGATCGTCGGTGAGATGCAGGTGCAGTGTGTTGAGACGGTGCATCGCGAGCAGATCGATGAAGCGCAGCACATCGCGGGTCGGTGCGAAGTGCCGGGCGACATCCAGCATGGCGCCGCGCCAGGAGAACTTCGGCGAATCCTCCACGCGGGTCACGGGAGTCGTCCACCGCTGACTCGAGACGGGGGAGCGCCGGTGCACCGCCGCAGGGAAGAGCTGCAGCAGTGCCTGGACGGCCCAGTGTCCCCCTCGTCCGGTCGACGCTGAGAGGCGGACGAACCCCGGCGTCGTGTCGAGTTCGAATGCCTCATCGGCGAGCGTCGGACGCACGTCCAGACGGATGCTCGGGCCTCCGTCGGCCACATCCGTCGATGCGTTCTCGGTCACGCTCAGCGGCAGGACGAAGCCGGTCGCTGCTCGCAGCCGCTCCTGCAGTCTCAGGGCGGGTTCGATCAGATCGGGATGGGTGGACAGCCGGCTGTCTCCGGTGAGTTCGAACTCTCCGGGTGCGGTCGTCTGAATTGCGGGTCGAGGCAGAAGGGTCGGCATCCGGTGACTCCCTAGTCATTTCGAGGGGGACATGAATTCGTTGGTTACATGTCCTAATAGTTAGTAAACAATGTGACTTAATTGCAGGCGTCCTGTCAGGCCGCAATGTCGAAACATCGCCGTCACAACGCGGAAACTTTGCAGTGCAACATCTACCAACATAATGATTGACAAAGGATATGCAACAGATGTGTACTAATTTCACCGCTCGACACATTGATGTATCCGACCGCGGTATCCCACCTACCAAGGAGAGTTAAGTGGCAATCAGAAAATCGACGGCAATCGGTGCGTTCGGCATCGTCACCGTCCTCGCACTCACCTCATGCTCAGGCTCGACCGGCGCAGGCAACGCTGCTGCCCCCACGGACGGAAAGGTGCCCGAGGTCGACGGGAAGGGCAAGAAGCTCACCGTCTGGGTCATGGAGAACGACTACACCGCCGAGACGCTGGACGCCATCAACGCCGAGTTCACCGAAATCACCGGCGCCGAGGTCAGCGTGCAGTCGCAGACGTGGGACGGCATCACCACCAAGATCACCACCGCCCTCGCGACCGACACCCCACCCGACGTTCTCGACGTCGGCAACACCCAGATCGCCAGCTATGCCGCCAACGGCGGGCTGCTCGATCTCACGCCGTATCAGGACGATCTCGCGCAGGGGCAGACGTGGCTCGACGGACTCGTCGACCCTGCCACGATCGACGGCAGTCTCTACGGGGTGCCCGGATTCGCCGGTGCCAGAGCCGTCATCTACAACAAGAAGATGTGGGCGGATGCGGGTGTGACCGCGGCGCCGACCACGTACGAAGAACTCACCGCGGCGCTGGACAAGGTCAAGGCCGCGAACGCGCAGACGCCGGACTTCTCGGCCTTCTACCTGCCGGGACAGTACTTCTACGCCGGGATGCAATTCGTCTGGGATGCCGGTGGGGAGATCGCCACCGAGGAGGACGGCGAATGGGCCTCCGGTTTGGGCTCCCCGGAGGCTGTCGAGGGGCTCGAGGCTTTCCAGGAGTTCCAGAACGAATACTCCACCGCCGCATCCGCGACGCTCGACACCTTCGAGCCGAACCAGAGCCAGCTCTTCGCCGACGGGAAGGCCTCCGCCATTCTGAACACCAACACCGGAGCGATCCTGAAGATCAACCCGGCACTCGAAACCGACCTGGGCACGTTCCCGCTTCCCGGAATCTCGGGTGAAGCTCAGCCGGTCATGCTCGGCGGGTCGGACTGGGCGATCCCGGTCAAGTCGAAGAACTCCGACCTCGCCCTGAACTGGGTGAAGATCGCGGCGAGCCCTGAGATTCAGAAAGATCACGTCTTCGGCGTCGACGGGTGGATCCCGAACAGCGTCGAAGGCATCGAGTTCGCTCAGGAATCGCTGGACGACGTCAAGGCGAGCTTCTTCACGGCCGCACTTCGCTCGAAGGCCACCCCGGCCAACGCGAACTGGACGACGATCGAGAGCAACAAGGCCATCAACAACCTCTTCTCGTCGATCGCGTCGGGCGCGAAGACTGCCGAAGAGGCGGCGAGCGACTTCGACGCCGATGCCGACAAGACGCTGAACACCCCGTAGCGCCGCGGGTGCCGTGCGATCGCGCCCATCGCGCGGCACCCTCTCGCGTCCGAACTTCTCCGGCACTGCCCTCGTGCGGCAGCGCCGCGACCCGACGAAAGGCGAGACCTTGGTCACCACTTCAACGGAGCCCCCGCCGACGGCTCCTCTTCTCTCCCCGCGGCCGCCGCGACCGCCGCGGACGCGCCGCGCCGGTGGTCTCACCCGTTCATCGGCACCGTTCTGGCTGCTGACGCCTGCGGGTCTGATGATCGTGTTCGTGACGCTGCTGCCGATCGGGTTCCTGATCTTCACATCGTTCACCAACTACAACCAGCGCACGCTCTTCACCGGCGCCTTCGAGTTCGTCGGCCTCGATCAGTACGCCGCGGTCATGGCGGACCGGGAGTTCTGGCTCTCACTCACCCGCACCATGATCTTCACCGCCGCCCTCGTCGTCGGCAGTGTCGCCATCGGTGCGGGCATGTCGCATCTCATGACCCGCCTCCCCTCGGCCATCCGCCATCTGACCACGGTGGTCCTCATCCTCGCGTGGGCGATGCCGAACGTGGCGTCATCGATCGTGTGGTCCTGGCTGTTCCAGCCGCAGTACGGCGTGATCAACTGGATGCTGACGCAGCTCGGCGTCTTCGGCGACATGACCAGCCGCGACTGGGCATCCGACCCCGTCCTCGTGTGGGTCTGCATCTGGCTCCTCGTGGTGTGGCAGGCGGTGCCGTTCATCGCTCTGACCCTCTATGCCGCCGAGACGCAGGTGGCGGTCGAGCTGAAGGAGGCCGCCCGCCTCGACGGCGCCTCCGAGTGGCACGTCTACCGCGTGGTCGTACTGCCCTCCATCGCGCCGACGATCCTGCTGGTGACGATGCTCTCGATCATCTGGGACTTCAACGTCTTCAATCAGATCTGGCTCATCTCCGAGGGCGGCCCCGACGGCGCGACCTCGACGCTCGGCGTCTTCACCTATACGACCGCCTTCTCGGGCAACCTCCAGATCGGTGCCGGTTCAGCGATCGCGGTCGCCTCGACGATCATCCTCGCGGCCTTGAGTGCCGTGTACATCCGACACCTCGTGCGCTCGGGAGAGGACCTCTGACATGACCACTCGCACTCGCCGTCTGCGCCGGGTCCCCTGGATCAGCAGCACCATCGCGATCCTGTTCTGCATCGTCTGGGCGTTCCCCGTCTACTGGATGGTCAACACCGCCTTCAAACCGCGGTCGGAGATGCTCAGCAGCACGCCCCACTTCTTTCCGGAGGCGCCGACACTCGACAACTTCTTCACCGCGATCGGCAAGGGCCAGTTCCTGGTCTACCTGCAGAACTCGGTGATCGTGGTCACCGGAGCGGTCGTCTTCGCGATCGTGCTCGGCATCTTCGCCGCCGCCGCGCTCTCGCGGTTCCGGTTCCGCGGGCGCCGCTCGATCCTCGTCCTCATCCTCATCGTGCAGATGCTTCCCGGGACCGCCCTGCTCATCCCGCAGTTCCTCATCTTCAACTCGATGGGCTTGCTCGGCACCTACTGGGGCCTGATCTTCGCCTACGTCGCCAGCGTGCTGCCGTTCTCGATCTGGGTCATGCGCGGCTTCTTCCTCGCCATCCCGATCGAGATCGACGAGGCGGCGCGCATCGACGGCGCCTCGACCTGGCAGGTGCTCACACGAGTGCTCTTCCCGCTCGTGATGCCGGGGATCATCTCCAGCAGCGTGTTCGCCTTCATCGCCGCCTGGAACGACTACATCATCGCCTTCACCTTCATGAAGGACCAGGTGAACTACACGCTCCCGGTGTGGCTGAACTCCTTCACCGTCTCGGTCGGCGGCGAGATGGGCACGGACTACGGCGGACAGATGGCGGCGGCGACGCTGTTCTCCTTGCCTGTGGTGGTGTTCTTCATGATCATCCAGCGCAACCTCGTCACCGGCATGTCCGCCGGCGCCGTCAAGGGCTGAGCGCGCGTGGATGTCCGCTGATCACACGAGCGGATCGAGCAGCCGCGCGGTGCCCGATCCGCCCGTCGAGGAAACAGTGCCCCCGGATCCGGGGCGCGGGAGACAATGGGCTGTGGCCGATCTCCGCATCACGACCAAGGCGCTCCCCGAGCACAACCGCCGGCGCAACCGCGCGATGCTGCTGCAGACCCTGTTCCACGAGGGGCCACGGAGCCGGGCGGACATCGCACGCGGCTCGGGCTTGAACAAGGTCACGGTCTCGGCGATCGTCGGCGATCTGATCGAGCAGGGCATCCTGGTGGAGGCCGGGCACTCGACCGATGTCCGAGTCGGCAAGCCGGCCACGCTCGTGGCCATCGACGACGACTCGCGCTCGGTCATCAGCCTCGACCTGTCGGATGCTCTGTCGTTCCGGGGAGCGGTGATGAACCTGCGCAGCCGGGCATCGCACCAGCTGCAGGTCGATGTCCGCACCGAGCGGGGGGATGCCGCCATCGCGCGCGTGATGGCGCTGGCCGAGGAACTGCTCGCGCAGGCCCCCGCTCCGGTGCTGGGCATCGGCGTCGGCAGCCCCGGCGTGGTGGACCGCACGGGAGTCGTACGCTTCGCCCCGCACCTGGGATGGTTCCACGCTGATCTCCGCGGTGCGTTGAGCGAGCGGTTCGGCCTTCCCGTGCACGTCGTCAACGATGCCAACGGGATGGCCCTGGCCGTCCACACCTTCCGGGAGAACGACGGCCGCAGCATCCTCATCGTGACCATCCAGCGCGGTGCGGGCGCGGGACTGATCGTCGGCGAGAGCCTCATCGACGGGATGGATTTCACTGCAGGCGAGATCGGCCATGTCGTGGTGGACCCGCGTCGGGAGACCGACTGCCTGTGCGGGCGAGCGGGATGCCTCGACTCCATCGTGGCCGTTCCCGCGATCCGGCGCCGCCTCGACGCCGGGGAGGATCGCCAGGTGGTGATGGACGATGCCGCGGATGCGCTCGCGGCCGCCGTCGCGCCCATCATCTCGCTGCTCGGCGCCACCCACGTGGTGATCGTCGGCCCGGAGGATGTCTACGACGAGGACTTCGCCCGACGCACGCGAGAGCACCTGGCGGAGCGCACGTTCCCGTCGACGACGAGCTCGATCGGTGTCGACATCGCCTCCGACGGCGGGCTGCTGGCCCTCCAGGGGCCGCTCGTCGCCGTGCTCTCCGCAGAACTCGGCATCTCGTGAGCACCGCGCGGGGCACGGAGAAGGCTCTGCCCGAGCACACCCGTCAGGTGAACCGTTCGCTGATCCTCCGGACGCTTTTCCGTGCTGACGCGATGAGTCGCGCTGACCTGGCGCGGGCGACAGGACTGACCCGCGTGAGCGTGTCGCGGATCGTCGATGAGGTATCCGCCGAAGGGATCGTGCGCGAGAGCGGACCCCGTCCGGAAGGCCGGGTGGGCAAGCCCAGCACGCTCATCGCGCTGAATCCGGATTCGTATCACGTCGTCACGCTCGACCTGTCGGCGTATGCGGAGCTGAGCGGTGCGATCATGAACCTCGCCGGCGAGGTCGTCCACTCGCGGACCGTACCGACCGGCGGCGCTCGCGGCATCGCGCTCCTCGACAAGGTCTGCGCTCTCGCGGCCGCGCTCGTCAAGCGGTCGACCGTGCGGGTCCTCGGAGTCGGCGTCGGCTCACCCGGTGTCGTGAACGCGGCGGGCGTGGTGCGCGAGGCGGTCGCTTTCGACTGGCACGACCTCGATGTCGCCGCGGCGATCGCCGCAGCGGTCTCGGTGCCGGTGCACGTCGCCAACGACGCCAACGCCGCGGCTCTTGCTGCCCGCACGTACGGCCAGCCTGGCGTCGACAATCTTGCCCTCGTCCGGATCGGGCAGGGCATCGGAAGCGGTGTCATCGTCGGCGGCGCGCTCGTCACGGGCCGCCGATTCACGGCGGGTGAGATCGGGCACGTCCTCGTCGACGACGACGGCGAGGTCTGCCGGTGCGGCCGGCGCGGGTGCCTCGAGGTTGTCGCCGCCGTTCCGTACATCCGGCGACGTCTGGCCGAGCCCGGCGCATCGCCAGACGCCGTCCTGGCCACGGCAGGGCGAGCCCTCGGCCGCGTCCTCACGCCGGTCGTCGCGGCACTGGGGCTCGAGCACGTGGTCCTGTCGGGGCCGCTCGACATCGTCGGGGGTGTGTTCCTGGAGGCGACGAAGGACGCCATCGAGCACGACGCGCTGGCGATCGTCACCGATGACTTCGAGATCCGCGTCGCGGTGCGCGGAGACGACATCGTGCTGCTCGGCGGTACCGCGCTGGTCGTCGCCGAGGAGCTCGGCATCCGCTGATCCGCAGGTTCGGTGCCGGCGCTCGCCGAAGGTCAGAGAACTATGGACTTTCGCCACTTCTCCAGCCTCGCGCGCCATGCGAGGCTGCTTTTGCGACGTGTGTCGCCCGCACGAGATCGGCTCGGACGCGGTCCGATCGAAGGGGTCCCATGCCTGGTTCCATGCGTCGATCCGGACTTTCGGCGGTGCTCGCCGCTGTCGTCTCGGCGGCGATGCTCGCCAGCGCGGCGCCCGCGGCATCGGGTGACAGCGCGCCGTCAGGAAGTGCGGCGCCGGAAACCACCGCACCCGGTCAGGCGGAGTCCGTCGAGGGGGCATACGACTTCCTGGACGATCGCGTGGACGAGTTCTGCGACAGTGCCGGCCGCTGCCTTCCCCGGAGCTATCAGGGCGGATTCTTCACGACTCCGAGCTGGGACTTCACGCCGTCTTTCGTCTACGACGACTCTCTGGTGGTGATCGCCTACACGGCCCGCGGCCTGCCGGAGGACATCCGCCGGGCGCAGGCCATCGGCGACACCCTGCTCTTCGTGCAGGAGAACGATCCGATCGCCGACGGCCGAGTCCGCACGTCGTACGAACCGCACGGAATCCGTCAGGGACGGGTGGAGATCACCGGACCGGGCACCTTCACCGGCAATCAGGCGTGGGTGGGAATGGCCCTTGCGCGGCTCTTCCACGCGACCGGCGAGACCAAGTACCTCGACGGAGCGGTGCGGATCGGTCAGTGGGTTCAGACGAACACTGCCGATATGGTGCGCGCTCCCTACGGCTACACCGGCGGTCAGGTCGACGATGGCACGTCGCTGACATGGAAGTCGACCGAGCACAATGCCGACCTCGCAGGATTCTTCACGCAGCTCGCCCAGCTCACGGGCGACCGGGTCTGGGCGGAGCGCGCCGAGGTCGCAGCCGGTTTCGTGGCGGCGATGCAGTCTGCCGACGGCCACGTCGACACGGGAACCCTGCTCGATGGAAGCACGATCAACACGCGTCCGATCCCGCTGGACGCGCAGACCTGGCCGGCACTCGCCACCGGCGATGCCCGTTACGGCGCTGCTCTGGATTGGACGCTCGGGCACCTGATCGCCACGGACGGACCGTACCAGGGGCCGTCGATCAGCGACACCGACGTCTCGAAGGTGTGGTTCGAGGGCAGCGGCCAGATGGCGTTGGCGCTCCGGCTTCGCGGCTCAGACGGTGATGAAGCTCGGGCCGAGACGTTCCTCGCCGGCATCCGTCTGGCGCAGCGCGAACAGCCGAACGGCGACGGCAGAGGGATCGTCGCGACGTCGAAGGACGGCCTGGATTCCGGCTTCGGCGATCTCTACTACGCGAGTCTGCACACCGGAACGACGGCCTGGTACCTGCTCGCCGCGGCGGCGGACAACCCCTTCGCCCTTCCGGGCGACTGAACCCGGGCGACTGAGCCGAGCGACCGGACCCGAGCGACTGAACCCGAGTTACGCGGCGACGCGCGCGATCGCGGCGACGGCGCTGGTGAAGAAATCGAGTCCGTCGATTCCGCTGCGCATCGCCACGGTCGTGTCGGGACCGAATCCCGGCTCTGTGGCGTGTTCGGGGTGAGGCATCAGGCCGACGACGTTGCCCGCTTCGTTGGTGAGCCCCGCGATGTCGCGCAGCGAGCCGTTCGGGTTCACGCCCGCGTAGCGGAAGGCGACGAGGCCCTCGCCTTCGAGGCGGTCGAGCGTCTCGTCGTCGGCGATGTAGCCGCCGTCGCCGTTCTTCAGCGGGATGACGATCTCCTGGCCACGACGGAAGGCGTTGGTCCAGGCGGTGTCGGCGTTCTCGACGACGAGCCTCTGGTCGCGGCGCACGAAATGCTGGTGATCGTTGCGGATCAGGCCGCCGGGCAGCAGGTGTGCCTCGACGAGCATCTGGAAGCCGTTGCAGATGCCGAGGATGGGCATGCCGGATGCCGCGGCATCCTTCACCTCGGCCATGATCGGCGAAAGGGCGGCGATGGCCCCTGCGCGCAGATAGTCGCCGTAGCTGAATCCGCCGGGGAGGACGAGGGCGTCGACGCCCTGGAGGTCGTGCGATCCGTGCCAGAGGGCGACCGGCTCGGCGCCGGCGAGGCGGACGGCCCGCTGCGCGTCGCGATCGTCGAGCGAACCGGGGAAGGTGATGACCCCGACGCGAACGCTCACTCGACGACCTCGATGCCGACGACGTCTTCGATCACGGAGTTGGAGAGCACCTCGTCGGCGACGCGCTTGGCCTCGGCGAGAAGCTCGTCGGTGACCTCGCCCTCGACGGTGAGCTCGAAGCGCTTGCCGATGCGGACGTCGCTGAAGCCCTCGACACCCAGGCGGTTGAAAGCGCCGGAGACGGCCTTCCCCTGCGGGTCGAGCAGTTCGGACTTGGGCATGACGTCGACGACGATGGTGGGCATCGTGATCCTCCTGGCGGCCGCAGGTCGCAGCTGTGGTCATTGAGCGACGAGCGCAGCGAGGAGTCGAAACGCCGGGAGTCGCGGGCGGACGGGCGCGTCCAGTCTACTGCCCTGCTGCTCGGGCGATCTCCGGCGCGGCTGCCCCTTCGTTCGCCTTCGACGCCGCCCGCTTCCGCGACGCGCGGGCGCGCGCTCGGGCGTCGAGCATCCGCCGCCCGGCGGGGGAGAGCACTGCCGCGACCCAGAGGGTGGTCGCCACGATGATCGCCGCCACGATCGACCAGAAGAGTGTCGGATCATCGACGGCGAGGGTCGGGATCGCCCGCCCCGGCGCCACAGCGGCGAAGGTCCCGGCCGCGACGGTTCCAGCCCAGGAGCCGATCATGTTCGCACGGTGCGCCTTCACGTCACCTCGGATGATCGCGCGAATGCCGAGCGTGGTGGTGATCAGAGTGAAGATCGCCAGAGCGTGGAAGATCCCGAAGCCGCCGCCTTCGTAGATCAGCAGGCCGGAGACGCAGACGAAGTACATCATGACAGCGAAGGTGCGTCCGAGCAGGCGGTGCGCAGCATCCTTCCGGCGGCGCAGGAAGTTGACCGGGCCGATCAGGATCACGAACGACGCGGCGACGGCGTGGATCGGAATGAGGATGTGCAGGGGGTCCATGTCTCATAAGATAAGGTCGCTATCCAAACCCTGCATCCTGGATAGCGAAGGGCCCACGGACGATCCGATGAAGCTGAGTCAACTCGCACGCCGCACCGGAGCGAGCACTGCGTCGATCAAGTTCTGGATCCGGTCGGGCGTCCTTCCCGCGGGCGAGCTGCGCAACCAGACCACCGCCGTCTACGGCGAGCATCACGTCGAACGCATCGCCCTCATCCAGACGCTCCGCAGCGAGTTCGATGCGTCGACCGAGGGGATCCGCGCGCTGACCGACCTCGTCGACGATCCCGGTGCGACACTGCTCGACATCATGGAGGCGTGCCAGGTGCTCGCGACCGGGATGGTCGTCTCGACGGAGCCCGACGACGTGCAGGCCGCATTGATCGGCGAGCTCCAGGAGCGGATGGGTTGGCTGCGCTTTCGCAGCGTCGCGTCGTCTGCGCTCATCCGGGCGCTCGCCGGCTCCGCGCGCGTCGGCTATGCGTACGATCTCGACGATCTGGTGCACTATGCGGAGGCGCTGGAGCCGATCGCGATGGCCGACATCGGGTCGATCCAACCGGAGGGCACGCGGGACGTCGTCGCGCGCAACGTGCTCGTCGCGGCCGCAGCGCAGCATCGCGTCCTCGTGGCCATGAACCAGCTCGCGCACACCGCGGCCGCGATCCGCACCGCCACCGGCGGGTGAGTACCAGCCCGCGCGAAAAAGCCGCGGTAGACGTGGGCCTCAGGCGTGGAAGACCGTGTGCAGGTCGCCGATAGCCGCGCGCCCGCCGAGCCCGTCGATCTCGAACAGCACCGAGATGCCGATGACGTGGCTGCCGAGACGTTCGACCAGCTCTCGCCCTGCCGCGAGGGTGCCGCCGGTGGCGAGCACGTCGTCGATGAGCAGGACGCGTGAGCCGGCGGGCAGGTCGTCGTGCATCTCGATCGTCGCGGTGCCGTATTCGAGGGCGTAGTCGACGGATGCCGCGGGCCGCGGAAGCTTGCCTGCCTTGCGGATCGGGATCAGCCCCACCCCCGCGGCGATGGCAGCCGTGCCGGCGAGGATGAACCCGCGCGCTTCGATGCCGGCGACCACGTCGAACTGGCCGGCGAAGGGCTCGATGATCGCCTCGGTCGTGGCGCGGAGAGCCTCGGCATCCGCCAGCAACGGCGTGATGTCGCGGAAGACGATCCCCGGCTGCGGGTAGTCGGGGATGCTGCGGATCAGGGTCGCGGCGCGGGTGAGGGCGGGGGAGAGCGGGGCGGAAGGCACCGAGCAAGGCTAACTCAGACCCGCTCTTGACTTTCATGGGAGCGCTCTCATAGAGTGACTGGTCAAGCCGTGGGAGCGCTCCCACGACTTGTCCCGCGCATCACATTGCACGATCCCGCACGACCCCGCACACAAAGGAGTGACTTGTGAATACACGTGCCCGCACCCGGATCCTGGCGACTGCCGCCGTCGCATCCGTCGCCGCCCTCGCCCTGGCCGGCTGCTCCGGCAGCTCCGGCGACGCCGCCGAAGGCAGCGCCGACGAGGACGTCACACTGACGGTGACCACCTTCGGCACCTTCGGTTACGAAGAGCTGTACAAGGAGTACGAGAAGGCCAACCCGAACGTCACGATCGAGGCGACCAACATCGACACCGGTGGCAACGCCCGCACCGACGCCTTCACCAAGATCGCCGCAGGCAGCGGTCTCAGCGACATCGTCGCCGTCGAGGAGGGCTGGCTCGGCGCGATCATGAAGAACTCCAGCACGTTCGTCGACCTCCGCGACCACGGCATCGAAGACCGCAAGGGCGACTGGCTCGATTGGAAGTACGACCAGGCCACCGATCCTGAAGGCCGAGTCATCGGCTACGGCACCGACATCGGCCCGAGCGGCATCTGCTACAACGGACCCGCTCTCGAGGCGGCCGGGATGCCCAGCGACCGAGAGGGCGTCGCCGAGCTGCTCGACGGCGACTGGGAGAACTACTTCGCCGTCGGCAAGGAGTACACCGAGAAGACCGGCAAAGCCTGGTACGACCACTCCGGCTTCGTCTGGAACGCCATGGTCAACCAGCTCGAAGAGGGCTACTACACCGCCGACGGCGAGCTGAACGTCGACGGCAACAAGGAGCTCATGGAGCGCTTCGAACTGCTCGGAGCAGCCACCGAGGGCGGACAGTCCGCCGCGCAGAAGGCGTGGGACTGGAACGGCGGCAAGTCGTTCGTGGACAGCTCGTTCGCGACGTTCGTCTGCCCCGGATGGATGCTCGGCATCGTTCAGGGTCAGGTCGAGACCGGTGGCGGCGATGCGTCGACCGGCTGGGACTTCGCCGACGTCTTCCCCAACGGCCCGACGAACTGGGGAGGCGCGTTCCTCTCGATCCCGGAGACGTCAGAGCACAAGGAAGCCGCAGCCGAGCTCGCCAGCTGGCTGACCGAGTCCGAGCAGCAGGTGAAGCAGTCCGCCGCTGCCGGCAACTTCCCGTCCACCGTGAAGGCGCAGGAGACGCTCGCCGAGGACGCGACGCCGAACGAGTTCTTCAACGAAGCGCCCACCGGTGCGATCCTGGCCGAGCGTGCCAAGGGCGTCGTGGCGCAGTTCAAGGGACCGGACGACTCCATCATCCAGGAGAACGTGTTCGGCCCCGCTCTGCGGAGCCTCGATCTCGGTGAGGTCGACACCCAGGGTGCCTGGGACAAGGCGGTCGACCTGCTGAACCAGCTGGTCGACTGACCCTCGGGGCGTTTCGTCTCGCTTCGCCCGCTCCACGAGCGGTTCCGGTCGCCGAGCGAGACGAAACGCCCCACCCTCCCCCGCAGCATCCGCCACTTCCCGCCCGAGACAAGGACGACTCATGACTCTCACCGCACCCCCCGCGGAGCGCAGTGACGCAGCATCCGCTCCACAGAAGAAGGCGGATGCTCCCCCCAAGCGCCCCTGGCGTCACCGCGTCTCGCGGTTCGACCAGCACGCGTCCCCGTATCTCTACATCTCGCCGTTCTTCCTGCTCTTCGGGCTGGTCGGCCTGTTTCCCCTGCTGTACACCGTCTGGGTCGCCGTCCACGAGTGGGATCTCCTCGAGGGGCAGGGCGAGTTCGTCGGCATCGGCAACTTCGTCGAGATCCTCGGCGACCCGATGTTCTGGAACTCGATCTTCAACACGCTGAGCATCTTCCTGCTCTCCGCGATCCCGCAGCTCGCGGTCGCCCTGTTCATCGCCTACCTGCTGGACCGAGGCCTTCGCACTCCGACGTTCTGGCGGATGAGCGTGCTCATCCCCTTCGTCGTGACCCCGGTGGCGGTCGCCATCATCTTCTCCAGCATCTTCAACGAGGCCGACGGCCTCGCCAACAACCTGCTGAATCTCATCGGCATCGCCGACCAGCAGTGGAAGACGGACACCGGCCTGTCGCACATCGCGATCGCCGTCATGGTGAACTTCCGCTGGACCGGCTACAACGCCCTCATCCTGCTCGCCGCCATGCAGTCCGTGCCCCGTGACCTCTACGAGTCCGCGGCCCTCGACGGGGCAGGGTCGGCGCGGCGCTTCTTCTCGATCACGATCCCGACGATCCGTCCGACCCTGATCTTCGTCATCATCACCTCGACGATCGGCGGTCTGCAGATCTTCGCCGAGCCGAAGCTGTTCGATGCGTCCACCGCCGGCGGCATCGGCGGCAGCGACCGGCAGTTCCAGACCACGGTGCTGTTCCTCTGGGAGCTCGCCTTCTTCCGTCTCAACCTCGGTGAGGCATCCGCCGTCGCCATCCTGCTGTTCCTCCTCATCGTCGGGATCGGCGTGATCAACTTCCTCATCTCTCGGAGGATCTCCACCGGAGACGACCGGCGAAACCGCGCCGCTCGGCGCCGCGCCCGCCCGACCAGCAAGGAGGAGGCGCGATGACCGCCACCCAGGCACTGAGCGTTCCGGAGAAGATCCGCCGCCGCAGCACGTCCGCCGGGACCGCCGGAATCGGCAGCCGTCCCGGATTCCTGACCTACGGCCTGCTCGCCGCGTTCATCATCGGCAGCGCCTATCCGCTGTGGTGGTCGGTCGTGGTGGCCAGTGGCACGAACTCCACCCGGGGTGAGACGCTGCCCCTCATCCCCGGCGGGAACTTCTTGGCGAACGCGGCCAAGGTGTTCGACGCGATCCCGTTCTGGCTGGCCCTGGGCAACTCGTTTCTGATCTCCAGCATCATCACGATCTCGGTGGTGACCTTCTCGACCCTGGCGGGCTATGCGTTCGCGAAGCTCCGCTTCAAGGGCCGCGATGGCCTGATGATCTTCGTGATCGCGACTATGGCGATCCCGACGCAGCTCGGGATCATTCCCCTGTTCATGCTGATGCGGGAGTTCGGATGGACCGGCTCCATCGGCGCGGTGATCATTCCGACGCTCGTCACGGCGTTCGGCGTGTTCTTCATGCGGCAGTATCTCGTCGATGTCATCCCGGACGAGCTGATCGAGGCGGCCCGGATGGACGGCGCGAATCAGTTCCGCACCTTCCTGACCGTCGGCATCCCGGCGGCCCGGCCGGCGATGGCGATCCTCGGGCTCTTCACCTTCATGACCGCGTGGACCGACTACCTGTGGCCGCTGATCGTGCTCTCCCCTTCGAACCCGACCCTGCAGACCGCCTTGAGCCAACTGCAGTCCGGCTACTACGTCGACTACTCCATCGTGCTCGCCGGTGCCGTGCTCGCCACTCTCCCGCTGCTCGTGCTCTTCGTGGTCGCGGGACGTCAGCTGGTCAGTGGCATCATGGCCGGCGCGGTGAAAGGATGACCCTCATGACGCGCTCCTTCCCCTCGAACTTCCTCTTCGGCGCGGCGACCGCCGCCTATCAGATCGAGGGTGCCGCGTTCGAGGACGGCCGCACCGCCTCGATCTGGGACACCTTCGCGCGGGTTCCCGGCGCGGTCATCGGGGGCGACACCGGCGATGTCGCGTGCGACCACTATCACCGCTACGCGGATGACGTCGCGCTGATGACCGAGCTCGGCCTGCAGACGTACCGGTTCTCCACGTCCTGGTCGCGGGTGCGGCCCGACGGCGGGGCCGTGAACGCGGCCGGAGTCGACTTCTACGAGCGCCTCGTCGACCGGCTGCTCGGTGCCGGCATCCTGCCCTGGCTGACCCTGTATCACTGGGACATGCCGCAGGCGCTGCAGGATGCCGGGGGGTGGACAAACCGCGACACGGTCGACCGCTTCCTGGAGTACGCGGGCACCATGCACGACGCTCTCGGAGATCGGGTGAACGTGTGGACGACCCTGAACGAGCCGTGGTGCTCGTCGTTCCTGTCGTACACCGGCGGCGAGCACGCCCCCGGTCACACCAGCGTCGCGGAGGGCCTCCTCGCCTCCCACCACCTGCTGCTCGCGCACGGCGCGACGGTGCAGGAACTCCGCAGCCGTGATGCGTCGCTCAACCTCGGCATCACCCTGAACCACACGGTCGCCGACCCGGCCGATCCCGCGGACCCCGCCGACGTCGACGCCGCCCGCCGCGTCGACGGGCAGTTCAATCGCTGGTTCCTCGACCCGATCTACCGGGGTGCGTATCCGGCGGACATCGTCGAGGACATCCGGGCGGTGGATGCGGATGCCGTGGCCCTGTTCGAGGCCGCGATCCACGAGGGCGACCTCGCGACCATCTCGCAGCCGATCGACACCCAGGGCGTGAACTACTACCACGGCGACTTCCTGTCGGGAACGGCGCCCGCGCTCCGGCCCGCGTCCGGGGGCCCCGCGACCGAGCGGAAGGGACGCAGCCCGTACCCGTCGAGCGAGGGCATCCATTCGGTCGAGCGCGGACTCCCACGGACCGCGCAGAACTGGGAGGTGCAGCCGGAAGGATTGACCCGGGTGCTGCAGCGGGTGTGGACGGAGTACGCCGAGCCCGCCGGAACCGTGCTGTACATGACGGAGAACGGCGCCGCCTATGACGACGTCGCCGTGGTCGAAGACGGAGAGACGCGCGTGCACGACGTCGAGCGCACCGAGTTCCTCCGCCTGCATCTGGGGGCGGTGCTGGATGCCGCCGAATCCGGCGTCGACGTGCGCGGCTACTTCTACTGGTCGATGTTCGACAACTACGAGTGGGCATGGGGGTACGACAAGCGCTTCGGAATCGTGCGGGTCGACTACGACACTCAGGAGCGGAGTCTGAAGGACTCGGGCCGAGAGTACGCTCGCATCATCGCGACCCGCACTCTCACAGAGAAAGACGCTCTCGCCGTTCAAATCGCGTGAACGACCGCAGCTAACGTCGAAACCCGGACCGTCTGCGCGACTCGAAACGGCGGTGGCGCGCGAGTCCCCGCCGAACAGACAGAATGGGTCGATGGAAGAGAACGTCCGGTGATGTCGCCACGAGCGACCATCGAAGAGGTCGCATCCGCCGCCGGTGTCTCCCGGTCGACGGTGTCACGGGTGGTCAACGGCTCGACGGCGGTGAGCCCGGAGGCGCTGGCAGCCGTTCGCAAGGCGATCGATGATCTGAACTACGTTCCCAACCGGGCGGCCCGATCGCTCGCTTCGCGTCAGACGCACGCGATCGCGCTGATCGTTCCCGAAGACACCACGCGCTTCTTCGGTGACCCGTTCTTCGCCTCGATCGTGGCCGGCATCACGGGGGCATTGGGCGGCTCCGAATATCTGCTCAACCTGCTCATCGCCAGCGACGACCCGGGCGACAAGATGAACAGCTTCGTGCGCAACGGCGGCGTCGACGGCGCCCTCATCGTGTCGCACCACACCAGTGACGCCTTCATCGACCGGATCGCCGAGGCGGTGCCGGTCGTGTACGGCGGGCGCCCGGTGCGTCGGCGCGAGGGCGACTACGTCGTCGACGTCGACAACGTCACGGGCGGCCGCAACGCCACCCGCCGGCTCGTCGAGATCGGCCGGACGCGGGTGGCGACGATCTCCGGACCGCTGACCATGGTGTCGTCGGTCGATCGCGTCCAGGGTTTCCGCGACGCGTTGGCGGATGCCGGCCTCGCACCGTTCGCCGAAGAAGAGGGTGACTACAGCGAGAGCAGCGGAGCGGATGCCGCGCGACGCATCCTCGCGGCCGGTCGCCCGGACGGGATCTTCGTCGCGAGCGACCTCATGGCTCGCGGGGCGCTCACGGCGATCCGCGCGGCCGGACTGCGTGTTCCCGACGACGTCGCGCTGGTCGGCTTCGACGACTCCTCGGTCGCGGTGAGCACAGACCCGCAATTGACGACGATGCGTCAGCCGATGTACGCCCAGGGGGAGGCGATGGCGAGTGTGATGCTGTCGCGGCTCACCGGGGGCGACGCCCCGAACACGACGATTCTGCCGACGGAGCTCGTGGTGCGGGCGTCGGCGTAGCATCCGCTCGCATTTCGGCCGAAGTTCGACCTGGCCGCAGAAGGTCAGTCCGTCAGGCCGTGCCCATCCGGGAGAAGGCGCCGAGTACGGCGCGTTCGGACTGGACGAGGTATCGCTCGAGCTCGTCGGCTCCGGCATCCGGCCCGTGCTCGACGAAGGCCGTGAGCACCGCACGATTCCTGCGGACGAACGGCTCGTGCAGCGATCGCGGATCGTCGATGGTGAGGAATGCGAGCCGCAGCTCGGCGGCCACGTTGCGATAGGTGCGGGCGAGCCGGGGGCTGTCTGCGAGATCGACCAGAGCGACGTGGAACGCCATGTTGGCGCTGCCGACGCCGCGCCAGGCGCCGTCGTCACGTCCTGCGGCCCCCGAGCTGCTCGCCTCTGCGGCCTCGACCGCCGCGCGCATCCGCTGGACGGCGGGATGCTCCGGCTCGGACTGCCGCAGCGCGGCGCATTCGATGACGCGTCGCGCTCGGTAGATGTCGACGACGTCGGCGATCGAGGGGGAGGCCACCGAGACCCCGCGGTGCGGGATGTGCTCGACCAGGCCTTGTTCGGCAAGTACCCGGAACGCCTCGCGAAGGGTGTTGCGCGAGACGTCGAACTGCTCGGCGAGGGCCGCTTCCGACAGGCGTGAGCCCGGTGCGAAATCGCCGTCGATGATCCGCTGACGGAGCACGTCGGCGAGCATGCCCTGCTGATTCATGCCTTCATCGTAGGTGGCGGAGCAGGTGGATCGTCTACGGAAGCTCTCGATGAATCACACGACGGCAATCTCGTTGTAGCACGGCGGAAACATCATTGTTGAACAATACGAGTCAATCCGCTCTACACTGGGTGTCAATCGACACCCACCAACGACGATGGGAACACCCTATGTCCGAGCAGTCCACTGCCTCCCTGTCACCGGAGGACCACGCTCGCCTCGCCTCAGCCAAGAAGCGCGCCGGACGCGGCGCCGTCATCGGCGCGATCTTCCTCATGGCCACCAGTGCCATCGGTCCCGGCTTCATCACGCAGACGGCGACGTTCACCGCCACGATGGGCTCGGCATTCGCATTCGCCATCCTCGTGTCGATCCTGATCGACATCGCCGTGCAGCTGAACGTCTGGCGCATGATCACCTCGTCGGGCAAGCGCGCGGGTGAACTGGCCAACAGCGCCATCCCCTTCTCCGGCCACCTCATCGCCGTCCTGGTCGTGATCGGCGGGCTGGCTTTCAACATCGGCAACATCGCCGGCGGCGGTCTGGGGCTGAACGCGCTGCTCGGGATCGACGCCAAGATCGGCGGCATGCTCACCGCCGCCCTGGCGATCGTCATCTTCCTCCTGAAGAAGGCCGGCCCCGTCATGGACGTGGTGCTGGTCGTGCTCGGGATCGCGATGATCGTGATGACCGTCATCGTGGCCGTCATCGCGCAGCCGCCCATCGGCGAAGCACTGCGCCAGACATTCGTGCCTGACGAGCTGAACTTCGCCACCATCACCACCATCGTCGGCGGCACCGTGGGCGGCTACATCACCTACTCGGGTGCTCACCGCTACCTCGACTCCGGTCACACCGGCCCTGAGCATGCCGGACCCGTGATGCGCGCGGCGGCGAACGGCATCATCATCACCGGCATCATGCGCTACGTGCTGTTCCTCGCCATCCTGGGCGTCGTCGCGTCGGGTGTCGCGCTCGACCTCTCCAGCCAGGCTGCCAACCCCGCGGGGCAGGCTTTCGGCTCGGTGCTCGGCGACGCAGGGCTGCGCATCTTCGGTGCCATCTTCTGGGCAGCGGCGATCAGCTCCGTGATCGGTGCCGCCTACACCTCGGCGACCTTCCTCTCGACGTTCACCCGCAAGCTCGCCGGCGGATGGCCGCTGCAGCTGGCGACGGTCGCGTTCATCGTCGTGTCGCTGATCGTGTACCTCTCGATCGGAACGGCACCGGCAGCGATCCTCGTCTTCGTCGGTGGATTCAACGGCCTCATCCTTCCGATCGGGCTCACCGTGTTCATGTACATCGGCTGGTTCCGTCGCGACCTCCTCGGCACGGCGAAATACCCGATGTGGCTCCTCATCGCGGGGACCCTCGTGACCGCGCTCACCTGGTACATGGGTGCGGTGTCGATCGGACCGATCTTCGCCTTCCTCGGAATCGGAGGCTGAGCCGTGGCAACCATCGACCTCAACTCGGATCTCGGAGAGAACGTCCCCGACCGGATCGTCAGCGATGACGAGAGCATGCTCGCCATCGTCACCAGCGCCAATGTGTCCTGCGGGTTCCACGCCGGGAGTCCGGAGGGCATCCGATCCACCCTCGCCGCGGCCGTGCGTGGCGGGGTGGTGATCGGCGCCCACCCCGGGTACCGCGACTACGACAATTTCGGGCGCACCGCGATGGACATCGACTCGGCCACGTTGCAGGCTCACGTCGAGTATCAGCTCGGGG
Source organism: Microbacterium sp. CGR2 (assembly GCF_003626735.1). Lineage (NCBI taxonomy): Bacteria > Bacillati > Actinomycetota > Actinomycetes > Micrococcales > Microbacteriaceae > Microbacterium > Microbacterium sp. CGR2. Next base: position 1,403,360 of record NZ_RBHX01000001.1, read on the forward strand.
CACTCAGCGGTCTCGCCGCGGCCGTCGGCGGCACCGTCGCGTACGTCAAGCCGCACGGCGCGCTGTACAACACGATCGCGCGCGACGAACGACAGGCCGAGGCCGTCGTCGCCGCCGTCCGCGCGATCGACCCGAGTCTCGTCCTGCTCGGTCTCGCCGGGGGTGTCGTCCTCGAGGTCGCCGAACGTGCAGGACTCGCCGTCGCGGCCGAGGCGTTCGCCGACCGTGCTTATCTTCCCGACGGACAGCTGGTCCCGCGCACGCAGGAGGGGGCCGTGCTGCACGATGCCGAGGCGGTCGCCGAGCGCATGGTGCGCCTGGCCGACGAGGGTGTCATCCGGGCGATCGACGGCACGGACGTCGCTGTGCGCGCCCAGTCGATCTGCGTGCACGGCGACAGTCCAGGGTCGGTCGAGATGGCTGCAGCGACCCGGCGGATGCTCGAGGCGGCAGGAATCACCGTCGCCCCGTTCGCCCGGTGACCTGATGCGCATCCTCACGGCGTCGGATCGAGCGCTCCTCATCGAGGCGGCGGACCTCGACGAGGCGATGCGCCTGAACCTCGCCTGGGGTGGTGTCACGGGTGTCGTCGAGCTCATCCCCGGCGCCCGTACCGTGCTGGTGCGGTTCGACCCGCTCCAGATCTCCGCCGCGGACCTCGGGGCGGTGCTCGCCCAGACGCATGTCGACGCCGAGCATGCGCCCGTGGTGCGAGAAGTCACGATCCCGGTGCACTACGACGGGGAAGATCTGGATGAGGTGGCCGCGCTGCTCGGCGTCTCTGCGGAAGAGGTCGTCGCGCGGCACCTCGCGGCCGAGTGGCGGGTGGCGTTTTCCGGCTTCGCACCGGGGTTCGGGTACGCGGCATCTTCGGATCCCCTCTTCGACGTTCCGCGGAGGTCTTCGCCGCGCACGCGGGTTCCGGCGGGGTCGGTCGCCCTTGCCGGGAACTTCACGGGGGTCTACCCCCGGGAGAGCCCGGGTGGGTGGCAGCTGATCGGACGCACGGAGGCGGTGATGTGGGACATCGAACGCGACCCTCCCGCGCTGCTCTCTCCCGGCACCCTGGCTCGTTTCGAGCGCCTCGGCCCCGAGACCGTGTCAGCCGCGTCGGGTCGGGGTGCCGCGTCGGCCTCGTCGGCCGCATCGGAAAGTGCCGATGACTCCGCGGCTCCGCCGCATGCCATGCCCCCAAGCGCTGCGGCTCAAGGGGATGGGCTGGGTTTCGACGCGCCGCGCCGGATCGAGGTCGTCCGCTCGTCGCTTCAACTGCTGGTGCAGGACCTCGGGCGACCGGGTCATGCGGCCCTCGGCGTCTCGGCATCCGGTGTCGCCGACCGCACGGCGATGCGCGATGCGAACCGAGCGGTCGGCAACGATGCCCACACGGCGGTTCTCGAGAGCGTCGGGGGGATGCTGTTGCGGTTCCAGGGGGCCGAAGTCGCCACGGTGACCGGGGCGACCGGAGCGCTCACGCTCACCGATCGCGACGGAGCCAGTCGTGTTGTCCCGCATGGTGCGCCGTTCGCGCTCGCCGATGGCGACGAACTGCTGTTCGGGCACCCCGAACGGGGCCTGCGCTACGTCGTCGCCGTGCGCGGCGGCATCCGTGCACTGTCGGCTCTGGGCAGCGTCTCCACAGACACGCTCGCCGGACTCGGACCGGCACCGCTGGCCGCCGGCGACGTCGTCGAGCTCGGCGACCCCCGCACCGCCCCGCATTCGGTGGCACCGCTCTCGATCCCCCGAGCCTTGCCGGGACCGGGCGAGACCGTCGAACTCGAGATCACCCTCGGCCCACGCGACGACTGGTTCACCGCGTCGGCGCTGGAGACTCTCACCCGTCAGGTCTGGGAGGTCACGCCGCGCTCCGACCGTGTCGGCATCCGGCTGGCAGGGGAGATTCCGCTGGAGCGCGCTGTCACGGGGGAACTGCCGAGTGAGGGCGCGATCACCGGCGCGATCCAGGTCCCGCCCGACGGCCAGCCGGTGCTGTTCCTGCCGGATCACCCGCTCACCGGCGGGTACCCGATCATCGCCGCCGTCACCGATCGAAGCCTGGACATCGCCGGGCAGCTGGCACCGGGAGTGCGCATCCGCCTCGTTGTGAAGGAGACCCCATGAAGAAGGTGCTGATCGCCAATCGCGGCGAGATCGCTGTGCGCATCATCCGAGCCTGCGCGGAGGCGGGGTATATGTCGATCGCGGTATATGCGGATCAGGATGCCGACGCTCTGCACGTGCGGCTGGCCGACGAGGCCACCGGCCTGGGCGGCACGACGTCCGCGGACACCTACCTCTCGGTCGAGGCCCTGCTCGACGCCGCGAAGCGGATGAAGGCGGACGCCGTCCACCCCGGCTATGGATTCCTCTCCGAAAGCGCGGAGTTCGCCCGCGCCGTGGAGGACGCCGGCCTCGTCTGGATCGGACCGGCACCGGCGAGCATCGAGGCGCTCGGCGACAAGATGACCGCACGGCGGATCGCTCTGCGCGTGGGAGCGCCGCTGGCCCCCGGCACCGATGAGCCGCTCGCCGGTCCTGCGGAAGCGGTGGACTTCGCCGAGCAGCACGGCCTGCCCATCGCCATCAAGGCCGCGTTCGGTGGGGGTGGGCGAGGTCTGAAGGTCGTCCGTGAACTGTCCGACGTCGCTGCCGCGTTCGACGCGGCGACGCGTGAGGCGATCGCTGCGTTCGGTCGCGGCGAGTGCTTCGTGGAGCGATTTCTCGAAAGCCCGCGGCACATCGAGGTGCAGGTGCTGGGTGACGGCCGAGGAGGCGTCGTCGTCGTGGGCGACCGGGACTGCTCGATGCAGCGCCGCAACCAGAAGCTCATCGAAGAGGCACCGGCACCGGGGCTCTCCGCCGATCAGCGGTCACAGATCCACTCCGCGGCACAGGCGATCTGTGCCGAGGTGCAGTACCGCGGAGCGGGCACCGTCGAGTTCCTCCTCGCCGCCGACGGCACGATCTCGTTCCTCGAGGTGAACACCCGGTTGCAGGTCGAGCATCCGGTCACCGAGCAGGTCACCGGGGTCGACCTGGTTCGAGAGCAGTTCCGGATCGCTTTCGGCGAGGGGATGTCGTTGTCGCAGACGCCCGAGCCACGGGGGCACGCCTTCGAGTTCCGCATCAACGCCGAGGATCCAGGACGCGGATTCCTGCCCAGTCCCGGGCGAGTGGACATCCTGCGTGTACCGGGCGGTCCGGGCGTGCGCTGGGACAGCGGCATCGAGGCAGGTGACGAGGTGCAGCCCGCGTTCGACTCGATGATCGCCAAGCTCATCGTGCACGCGGACACGCGTGACGCCGCTCTCGTGCGATCGCGTCGGGCGCTCCGCGAACTGGTGGTGGAGGGGCCGGCGACAGTCGTCCCCTTCGCCCGGCTCGCGCTCGAGGAGGAGGCATTCGCCACACGGGCTTTCGCCGTCCACACGCAGTGGATCGAGAGCACGCTCCTCCCGCGCTTGGAGCCTCAACTCCGCCCCAGCCCCTCGACGGAGGCGGCGCTGCAGCGGTTCCCCGTCGAGATCGACGGCCGTCGGGTGATGCTCGGTCTCCCGGCCGCGCTGCTCGCGGGCTTCGCGCAGGGTGCGACTGACCTGGCACCCGCCGTCGGGTCCGACCCGGGAGAGCTTCGCGCGCCTGCGCCGGGCACGCTGGTGCGCTGGCTCGTCTCCGAAGGGGCTGACGTCGTTGTCGGCGATTCCGTCGCCGTGCTCGACGCCATGAAGATGGAGACGACCGTCACCGCCCATCGCGCCGGCGCCGTGTCTCCGCGCGTCGAGGTCGGCTCGTCGGTCGCGGCCGACGGCGTGCTCGCCGTCATCGCCTGAGCAGCGGCGTTACCTCGGGTCGCCGCCGAGCGGTCCGACCGCGGGGATCGGCCCGCCGTCGTCGGCGCCGCTCTTGCGCCAGCGGGCGATCGCGTTGCCCAGGTGGTAGATCAGCAGTGCTGCCACAGTGCCGAGGACGATGGCCCCGAGCTGGAAACTCCCCCAGCTCATCGCGAAGCCGGCGATGGCGACGACGAACGACACCGCCACGGTGTACTGGTTCACCGGGCGCGAGAAGTCGACGCGGTTGTCGACCCAGATCTTGATGCCGATGACGCCGATCAGACCGTACAGAGCAGTGGTCACGCCGCCGAGCACCCCGGCGGGAATCGTGTTGAAGATCACGCCGATCTTGGGGGAGAAGGCGAGCAGGATCGCCACGGTGCCGGCGATCCAGTAGGCCGCGGTCGAATACACGCGCGTCGCGGCCATCACTCCGATGTTCTCGCCGTAGGTGGTCGTGCCCGATCCGCCGAATCCGCCGGCCAGGGTCGTCGCGAGCCCGTCGGCGACCAGCGCACGACCCGTGTGCTTGTTCATCGTCGGGTCTTCCGTCATCGTCGCGACTCCGCGCACGTGTCCGACGTTCTCGGCGATCAGCACGAGCACGACGGGGAGGAACATCGGCACGAGCCCCCAGGCGACCGGGTCGCCGACGGCCACGAGGTGGAAGTCGGGGAGACCGATCCAGGCGGCTTCGGCGACACCGTCGAATGTCACCTGCCCCGTGAAGAGGGCGACGATGTAGCCGACGATGACGCCGAGGAAGATCGAGATGCGGCCGAGGAATCCGCGGAACAGCACGCTGAACAGCACCACCGCGATGAGGGTCACCGTGGCGAGCTCCGGCTGCAGCTTGAAGTTGTTCCACGCGGCCGGCGCCAGGTTGAAGCCGATCAGAGCGACGATCGAACCCGCCACCACCGGCGGCATGAGCTTGTCGATCCAGCCCGTGCCGACGGCCTGCACCAGGAAGCCGATCGCGGCGAGGAGGACTCCGGCGGCGACGACACCGAGGAGCGCCTGTGTGATCTGTTCGCCGGACTCGAGCGCGTTGCCCCCGTTGAGTGCGGTGATCGGTGCGATGAAAGCGAAGGAGGAGCCGAGGTAGCTGGGCAGCTTGTTCCGGGTGAGCAGGAGGAAGAGCAGCGTGCCCAAGCCGGAGAAGAGGAGGGTCGTCGACACCGGGAACCCGGTCAGGATCGGCACCAGGAAGGTCGCACCGAACATGGCGACGACGTGCTGCACGCCGATCGCGATCGTGGCCGGCCAGTTCAGTCGTTCATCGGGACGGACGACGGCGCCGGGTTCGACCGTGCGGCCGTTTCCGTGCAGCTTCCACAGGGCCATGCGGGCTCCTCAGGTTCGGGGGATGTCGGGAGTGCTGGAGCAACACTACCGATTCCTGAGTGTTCCCTGGGCGCGCAGCATCCGACGCGCAGGTCAGGAGGGCAGCGGGCCGCGCATGCTCACGCCCCGAGTCGGTCGATCAGTTCCCGATAGCGGGCGGCGGTGCGCTCGACGACGTCGTCCGACAGCGCGGGCGCGTCTCCCTGCTTGTCCCAGTTCGCGGCCAGCCAGTCGCGCACGATCTGCTTGTCGAAGCTCGCCATCCGCTCTTCGGGAGTGGTGCCGCTCCGCCACGTCTCGGCATCCCAGTACCGTGATGAGTCGCTGGTGAGCACCTCGTCGGCCAGCCGCAGGGTGCCGTCGGCATCCGTCCCGAACTCGAACTTGGTGTCGGCGAGGATGAGGCCCTTCTCTTCGGCGATCGCGGCCGCGCGGGTGTAGAGCGCCAGCGAGGTGTCGCGCAGTTCCGCGGCGCGCTCTGCGCCGACCAGTTCGACGGTCTTCTCGAAGGTGATGTTCTCGTCGTGCTCGCCCATCGGGGCCTTGTATGCGGGGGTGAACAGCGGCTCGGGCAGCCGGTCGCCGTTGTGCAGACCGCCCGGAAGCGGGATGCCGCACACTGTGCCGCTCTGCTGATACTCCGCCCATCCGGAGCCGGTGATGTAGCCGCGCACGACGCACTCGATGGGCAGCATCCGGAGCGACTGTGCGAGCATGGCGCGATCGGCGACGGCATCCGGGATATCGCCTTCGGCGAGGTGATTGGGCACGTCGGAGAGCTGTGCGAACCACCAGCGGCTGAGCCGGGTGAGCAGGGCGCCCTTGGCGGGGATGCCGGGGGAGAGCACGGAATCGAAGGCGCTCACTCGATCGGATGCCACGACCAGGATGCGCGTGTCTTCGGCGTCTTCCGAGGCGTACAGGTCTCGGACCTTGCCGGAGTAGATGTGCCGCCAGCCGGGGATGCTCTGTGCCGTGCCTGAAGGAGTGCTCACGTGCCCATTATCGCGGGTGCCTGAACGATCGAATCCGCCGGCCGACATCGAGGCGTGCCCGGCGCTCGCTTTTGGTGCTCCGTGCAGGTTGGGCGTATAGTCCAGCGTCGCCAGAAAGGCAGCTGCTCGATGACAGAATCACGCCAGTCCGCAGGCCCGTCCACGGGCACCTTCGCCGTGGGCGACCGCCCCCAGAGCCCGTGGCCCGCACTCTGGGCCCTCGTCATCGGCTTCTTCATGATCCTCGTCGACACGACGATCGTCTCGGTCGCGAATCCCGCCATCAAGGTGGCCCTCGATCCCGACACGAACAACCTCGACAACGTGGTGTGGGTGACCAGCGCATACCTCCTCGCCTACGCGGTGCCGCTGTTGATCACCGGGCGTCTCGGTGACCGCTTCGGCCCGAAGAACATCTATCTCATCGGTCTGGCGATCTTCACCCTCGCGTCGCTGTGGTGCGGACTCTCGTCGAGTTTGGAAGGACTCATCGCCGCTCGCGCGGTGCAGGGGCTGGGCGCCGCGTTCATGACGCCGCAGACGATGGCCGTCATCACGCGCACGTTCCCGCCCGATCGGCGGGGCGCTGCGATGGGGCTGTGGGGCGCGACCGCCGGTGTCGCGACTCTCGTCGGCCCTCTCGTCGGCGGCCTGCTCGTCGACAGCCTCGGCTGGGAGTGGATCTTCTTCGTCAACCTCCCCGTCGGCATCGTGGCGTTCGTGCTGGCCTGGATGCTCGTCCCGAAGCTCGCCACGCACCCGCACCGATTCGACGTCCTCGGGGTCATTCTGAGCGCGGTGGCACTGTTCCTGATCGTCTTCGGCCTACAGGAGGGCGAGAAGTTCGACTGGGGCGTGATCTGGGGACCCATCTCCGTCTGGGGCCTCATCGTCACCGGACTGGTGGTGCTCGCGATCTTCGTCGTGCAGCAGGCACGCACCCGCAGCGAGCCCCTGGTCCCGCTCGATCTGTTCCGCGACCGCAACTTCTCCGGTGCCAACGTCGCCATCGCCGCGGTGGGTTTCACGGTCACGAGCATGTCGCTGCCGCTGATGTTCTTCCTGCAGACAGCCCGATCGCTCACCCCCACCGAGGCGGCGCTGCTGTTGATTCCGATGGCCGTCCTCTCGGGGGTTCTCGCGCCTGTCGCGGGCAGACTGCTCGATCGGGTCGACCCGCGCATCATCCTCATCCCCGGGCTGCTCTGCGTCGGTGGCGCGCTCGTCTGGTACTCCGTGCTCATCGGCATGGACACCCCGATCTGGATGTTCCTGCTGCCCTCGGCGCTGATGGGAATCGGCAACGCGGGCATGTGGGGCCCTCTCGCCACCACGGCCACCCGCAAACTCCCGCCGCATCAGGCGGGTGCCGGAGCGGGCATCTACAACACCACCAGAACCATCGGATCGGTCATCGGCTCCGCGTCGATCGCCGCGTTCATGCAGTCGCGCCTCGAAGCGAACATCCCGGGTCTGGATGAGGCACCCTCCGGTATCAGCGGCGGCACGTTGCCCCCGCAGGTGGCGGACGGATTCGCCGCGGGAATGTCACAGGCGATCCTGCTTCCCGCCTGCGCGATGGTCGTGGCACTCGTCGCCGCCCTGTTCCTGGGGTGGTACGACAAAGCGGATGGCGTTCCCGACGCGACTCGAGCCGATTGACCAATTGCGACCTCGGAGCGGGTGCTGCCCACGGTTTTGCGTGCGCGGCATCCGCATGATCTCATCGGGTGATGACGATCGACCTCATCCGACCCACCACCGATCTTTTCGACAGCTGGGCGGAGGCCGTCGCCGAGTTCGGTGATCTGCACATTGACGGATCGGGTCTCCAGGCGCCGGTCACTCCGGATCGCGCGACGCTCGACGCGCTGATCGAGAAGGCGACGCTGTTCGCCGACACCACGGTCGCGCCGCCCGAGGGCCTCGTGCACAACGACCTGTACTGGATCGTCGTCGACGACGAAGTCATCGGTTTCCTCTCGTTTCGGCACACGCTGAACGACTGGCTGCGCGAAGCCGGCGGGCACATCGGCTACGCAGTGCGCTCGTCGCATCGGCGTCAGGGGTACGCCACGGCGGCGCTCGCTCTCGGCCTCGAGCGCGCCAGGGAGATCGGTCTCGATCGTGTGTTCGTCACCTGCGACGACGACAACGTCGCCTCGGCCCGCACGATCGAGAAGGCTGGCGGCGTGCTGCAGGACGTGAGCGACCAGTCGGAGCGCGGCCACGCGATGCTGCGCCGGTACTGGATCGAGCTGTAACGAGGGAGCGCACGAATTTCTGCGGGCAACCCCACGAATTGCGGCCTCGGCGACCCGGAGCATCCGGAGACGGTGGGCCCTTCCGAAGAAGTGTGCGGCTACTCGGCGACGCGGGCTGCGATGTCCGTGCGGTAGTGCGAGCCCTCGAGCCGGATGAGCCCGATCGCCTCGTACGCGCGGTCGCGGGCGGTGCGGAAGTCGGATGCCACGGCGACGACGTTCAGCACCCGGCCGCCGGTCGCGATCAGTGATCCACCCGGAGCGTCAGCGCTTGCCGTGGCGGCGTGCACGAGTCGGACGCCCTCCACGGCGGCGGCCTCCGCCAGCCCGTCGATCGGCCGCCCGGTCTGGGGAGCCTCGGGGTATCCCTCACTGGCGAGCACGACCGTGAGGGCGACCTCGTCGCTGAAGGTCGGCGCGGGCTGGTCTTCGAGAGTTCCGGATGCTGCGGCGAACAGAAGTTCGGACAGCGGGGTCACCAATCGGGGCAGCACGACCTGGGTCTCCGGATCGCCGAAGCGGGCGTTGAATTCGATCACGCGGATGCCCGTGGGGGTCAGGATGAGCCCGGCATAGAGCAGCCCGATGAACGGGGTGCCCTCGGCGTCGAGCTGGCGGATCACCGGGACGGCGACGTCGCGCGTGACCTCGTCGACGAAAGCCTGCTCGCTCCCGAACTGCTCGGTGAGCCACGGCAAGGGGGAGTATGCGCCCATGCCGCCGGTGTTGGGGCCGGCGTCGCCGTCGAGTGCGCGCTTGAAATCCTGCGCGGGGCTGAGCGCGCGCACGGTGTCGCCGTCGCTCAGGAAGAACAGCGAGACCTCGGGGCCGGACAGGAACTCTTCGACGAGCACCGGTCCCGACGGGAGATAGTGCTCGGCGTGCGCCAGAGCCTCAGCCCGGTCGGAGGTGACGATGACGCCCTTGCCCGCGGCGAGGCCATCGGCCTTGACGACATACGGGGCACCGAGGTCGTCGAAAGCGGCTTCCACGTCGGCGACGGTCGTGGCGCGCACCGCGCGACCGGTCGGCACGCCCGCGGCGTCCATGACCCGCTTGGCGAACGACTTCGAGCCCTCCAGCTGCGCGGCGGCCCTGCCCGGCCCGAACACCGGGATCCCGCGCTCGCGCAGTCCGTCGGCGACACCGGCGACCAGCGGGGCTTCCGGGCCGATCACGACGAGGTTGATCGCGTGCTCGTTGGCGAACGCGGTCACCGCCGCCGGGTCGAGCGCGTCGACGCGGACCGGGGTCGCGTGCCGCGCGATGCCGGCGTTGCCCGGGGCGACGAGGATCTCGTGCTCCGTCTGCTCGGCGCGCAGGGCGAGGATGATCGCGTGCTCACGGGCACCGGAACCGAGGACCAGAATCTTCACCCGTCCAGCCTACCGAGGCGGCGTCCGGGATTTCGGGGCGCGTGTCCGCCCGAGCTTCCGGGGTGGGTCAGAGCTCGATCGGGCGCTCGACCTCGGCATCCCAGGGCACGGTCCAGCCGGCGGCGTCGAAGAGCGCGTCGAGCACCATCGCCGTGAAACCCCAGACGATCGTGCCGTCGACATCGAACGCCGGCCCGCGGAAAGTCTGGCCCAGGCGGTGGAGTGTGGACGTGAAGCGCGTCTGCGGATCGAGCAGCTGTGCCACCGGCACACGGAACACCTCGACCGTCTCCGCGTGATCGACGGCGACGACGCTCGACGGCGAGCGCCACCACGCAAGCACGGGCGTGACCAGATGGTTGCTCGCGGCGAGTGGGATCTTCGGCAGCGTGGCCAGGATCTCGACGCCGGCCGGGTCGAGGCCGGTCTCCTCTTCGGCCTCGCGGAGAGCCGTCGCGACGGCATCCGCATCGCTGGGCTCGGTGCGCCCGCCGGGGAAGGAGACCTGCCCGGGGTGCGAGGAGAGGGTCGGAGCTCTCCGCTGTAGCAGCACGTCGAGGTCGGCGGCGACCGTCAGCCCATCGGAATCGGTCGGGATGCTGTCGAGACGGCCGAACAGGATCAGAACGGCAGCGGAATGGGTGATGCCGGCGATCGGCGGGAGCGACGGCATCCACCCTGCGTCACGCTGCGCGGCAGCGAGCAGTTCGGCGCGTGCGCCCTGCAGGGTGTCGGGATCGAGACTCATCAGCTCGAGCTTATGCCTGCGGAATGGGGCCGGGGCGGTGCGGTTTCCACGGATTCGTGCGCGCGGCGAGGCGTAGCCTGATTCCATGCCCTCCCGCAGAATCGACATCATCGACGGACGTGCGGCTCTCGACGCCGTGCGAGCCGCGGATGCCGCAGCCACCCCGCCGCAGCGCACGGACCTCGCCACGACCGTGCGGTATCTGCTGCAGCTCCTCGACGAGAAGGCCCCGGGAAACAGCGTCGAGGTGCGGGTGCCGCCGTTCGGTGCGGTGCAGGTCATCCAGGGACCCCGCCACACCCGCGGTACGCCTCCGAACGTCGTCGAGATGGATGCCGCGACCTGGATCGCCGTCGCCACCGGCGAAGAGGCATGGGCGGATGCGGCGGCGGCCGGGCGCATTCACGCCTCCGGCACCCGCGCAGACCTCTACGGCGTGCTGCCACTTCGGCCGTAACAGGCTGCGAACTCACCCTCGCGAAAGCCGGGGCGCGGGCACACGGATCGGTGGGACAATGGATGCATGGCCCCCACCGACACTCACCAGACCGTCGAGGCGACGATGCGTCGCGTGCCGCGGTACGGCGTGCTCATGGGCATCGGCGTCGTGCTGGGCATCATCGCCGCCGCGATCCTGACCTGGACCGGCAGCTTCGATGAGTCGCAGGCCCTCGACGTCGTCTACCCGCCCGAGCAGGTCTTCGGATTCCTGCTGCTGTGGACGGTGCCGATCGGCATCGCACTCGGTGGTGTGACGGGCATCGTTCTCGAGAGGCTCGCCCGGCGCCATGATCGTGTCGTCCAGGTCGACCGGGAGACGGTCGTCGAAGACTGACCCCTACGCCAGTTCGGCGATGACCGGGCGGATCGCGGCGTCGAACGCCACGACATCGCGGCGCAGGCCGTCGGTCACAGCCACGGTGAGTGCACCGATCCACCAGATGCCGCGTTGCGTGAACGGCAGCACCTGCACGTTCAACTCGAAGGAATGCGCTCGTCGTCCGATGTCCCGCTCGAACTCGGCGATGGCGCTCGCGTAGGCGCGGTAGGCGTCACCGCCGGTGTGGCTCTTCATCGAGTTCACGTAACGGTCATGCGCAGCGCGCGCGTAGCGCAGGACGGATTCACCGTGCGGGGCGACCGCCGCGGTGAGTTCCTCGGCGCCGCTGGCGGGCAGCGCCACCAGCGTGTCGAAGCCGTCGACGAGCTCGAGAGGTCCGTCCGCGGGGTGCGCGCGCGGCTCCACCGTCATGTCCCAGTAGCTTCGCCACTGCGCCTCGATCGCGGGCGTCGCGTCTGCGGCATCCGGCGCTCGCACGGCGAGTTCTCGCAGGCTCGGCAGGTCTTCGGGTTCCCGGATGCCCAACGTCTGGCGCAGCGCGAGCGCGACGAGCACCGGAACGCTCGCGTCTTCACGGATGAGCCACTGCGGCTTGTCGGCCATGGCCCCATCGTATGCGGGCGGAGGGTGGCTGCGCGCGAGAACGGTAGCCCCGTCGCGCCATATCGTCAACCCTCGCGACATCTGTCGGCAACGGCGGGAATCTGGGCTCCAGGCCGGTTTCCGCCGGCAGCACCGGAAGGGAATAACGATGTCGCAGAGCTATGGAGAAGGGGCACCCGGCGTCGAGCACGCCGGAAGCCAGTCGTCCGGGACGATCGAGACGGCCAAGCAGGATGCTGCGGAACTGAAGGACTCCGTCACCCAGCACGCGGGTGACGTGGTCGGGACCGCCAAGTCGGAGGCCGGCGCCGTCGCCCATGAGGCGAAGAACCAGGCGAAGGATCTCTACGCCCAGACCACATCCGAACTGAAGGAGCAGGCGGCGGTGCAGCAGCGCCGGGTCGCTGAAGGGCTCCGCGCGGTCGGAGGGGAACTCGGCACGATGGCGGACAACTCCGAGGAAGGTGGAGTCGGGGCGGACCTCGTCCGCCAGGTCTCGCAGAAGGTCGAAGGTGTCGCCGGCTGGATCGGCGACCGCGACCCCGGCGCCCTGCTGTCGGAGGTCAAGTCGTACGCTCGAGCGAAGCCGGGCACGTTCATCGCCGTCGCCGCTCTGGCGGGACTGGTCGCGGGACGCCTGACGCGCGCCCTGTCCGAGGGGGCGAAGGAAGCCCACGATGCTTCGTCCACCGAAGCATCCGGAACGGGTGTCGGAGCGACGAGCGTCCCCGCCGTCACCACGCCGGCACCGCCGGCCCCGCCGGTCGTGCCCCCCACCGCGAACGAGTGGACGGCGCCGCCGCCGCCCGCACCCCCGGTCGTTCCCGCTGCGCCCGACGGCATCAGCGGGCAGCAGGCCGGCACCGCCACGTCACCGGCTGACGGCGACACCCCCGTCTTCGACCAGACGGGCGGCGCGAACCGCACTCCGTTCGGAGATGAGCGACCATGACCGATGCCACGACACCGTCCGAGCACAAAGCGGAGACGACGTCGCTCGGCGACCTGCTGGGCGAGGTGACTTCGGACCTCTCGACGCTGATGCGTCAGGAGTTGGAGCTCGCCAAGGCGGAACTGAAGCAGTCGGCCATGAAGGCGGGCCGCGGAGCCGGGATGCTCGGTGGAGCGGGATACGCCGCCATGATGGCGATCTTCTTCCTCTCCGTCGCGCTGTGGTGGGCCATCGGGTACCTGACCGGTCTCGGTTGGTCGGCGGTCATCGTGGCCGTCATCTGGGGCATCATCGCCCTGGTTCTGTTCCTGAACGGCCGCAAGCAGTTGAAGAGCGTCGACGGGGCGCCGCGCACAGTGGACACCCTCAAGCGCATCCCTGATGCAGTGAAGAGAAACGAGGAGAACAAATGAGCGATTCACCGGAGGCCATCCGCGCCGACATCGAGCGGACCCGCGCAGAATTCAGCAGCGATGTCGACGCTCTCGCTGACAAGGTCACGCCGTCCAAGGTCATGCACAGGCAGACCGCGAAGATGAAGGGCGCCGCCCGCTCGGTCGTCGACCGCGTCATGGGCGCGGCCGATGACGCGGGTGACCGGATCGGCGAGGCAGGTTCGTCCGTCGCATCCGCCGTGAGCGGCACCGGCCGCAGCGCGACGGCGAAGGCGCAGGGCAATCCTCTCGCAGTGGGCGTCATGGCGTTCGCCGCGGGCCTCGTGGTCGCTGCGCTGATCCCCTCGTCCGACAAGGAGAAGGAGCTCGCCTCCGATCTGAAGGACAAGGCGCAGCCGTTGATCGACGAAGCGACCGAGGTCGCCAAGACGGTCGGCGAGGATCTGAAGCAGCCCGCGCAGGATGCGGTCGCAGCCGTCAAGGACGAGGCGACGGATGCCGCCGCTCACGTCAAGGACGAAGCCACCAATGCCGCCCAGGCTGTCTCGGGTGACGCGCAGCAGGCTCGGGACCACCTCAGCGGGAGCTAGGTCGCCACACCGAACGGAGGGGTACAGCGAGGCGCACTCGCTGTACCCCTCTTCTGCATCCGTGAGGTGCGCGCGCAGATCCGGAGAGTTGCTCTCCTTCCGGGCGGTAGGCTGAACGGGTGGCTGCCTCCCCCACCAATCCCTATTCCGAAGCCGGCGTCGACACCGCTGCAGGTGATCTCGCCGTCGAGCTGATGAAGTCTTCCGTGCGCGCGACGCACGGCCCCGAAGTGCTCGGCGGGTTCGGCGGCTTCGCCGGGCTCTTCGACGCCAGTGCGCTGCGCGAGTTCCGTCGCCCGCTGCTCGCGACCAGCACCGACGGCGTCGGCACGAAGGTCGCCATCGCTCAGGCGATCGACAAGCACGACACGATCGGCCAAGACCTCGTCGGGATGGTCGTCGACGACATCGTCGTGGTCGGCGCGAAGCCGCTGTTCATGACCGACTACATCGCGTGCGGCAAGGTGTTCCCTCAGCGCATCGCCGACATCGTCCGCGGCATCGCCGAAGCATGCGCGGACACGGGCACCGCACTCGTCGGTGGCGAGACCGCCGAGCATCCGGGGCTCCTCGGCCCGCGCGACTACGACGTCGCCGGCGCTGCCACCGGAGTCGTCGAAGCCGACGCGATCCTGGGTGCTGAGCGCGTCCAAGACGGCGACGTGGTGATCGCGATCGCCTCCAGTGGACTCCACTCCAACGGCTTCTCCCTGGTGCGCCACATCGTCACCGGCGCCGGCATCACCTATGCCGACACCGCCGCAGACTTCGGCACGACCTGGGGTGAGGCCCTCCTCGAGCCGACCCGCCTTTACACGCTTCCGCTGCTGCGGCTGATCGAGCACCTTCCCGGTTCGGTGCATGCTCTCAGCCACGTCACGGGCGGTGGGATCGCGGCGAACCTCTCGCGAGTGCTTCCGCAGGGGAGCTGGGCCGAGGTCGACCGCAGCACCTGGTCGCCGAGCGCCGTCTTCCGCGTGCTCAGTGACATCGCGGGCTCGACGCTCGAGTCCGCCGAAGGCACCTGGAACCTCGGCATCGGCTTCCTCGCGGTGATCGCCGCAGAGCAGAAGGATGCGGCGATCGCGGCGCTCGCCGCAGAGGGAATGCCGGCCTGGCAGGTGGCCACCGTCGGTTTCGGTGGGCGCCCGGCAGGGGAATTCGAAGAAGGCGCCAAGGGCGTCGAGGGTGGAGCTGTGCGCCTGGTCGGCGCGTACGCGGACGGAGCGAAGTAAGAGCCCATGTGCGGCATCGTCGGAATGGTGGGGTCTGCCCCGGTCAATCAGGACATCTACGACGCACTCCTGCTGCTGCAGCATCGCGGCCAGGATGCGACAGGCATCGCCACGGCGGAGGCCAACGGCGTCATGCACAACGCGAAGGCGCAGGGCATGGTGCGCGAGGCGTTCCGCACGCGCGACATGCGCGCCCTGTTGGGGAACGTCGGACTCGGGCACGTGCGCTACGCCACGAAGGGCACGGCATCCAACGAGGAGGAGATGCAGCCGTTCTACGTGAACGCGCCGTACGGCATCATCCTCATCCACAACGGGAACCTCACCAACACGCGTGAGCTCACCGCCGACATGGCGCAGCGCGACCGCCGCCACCTGAACTCCTCCAGCGACACCGAGCTGCTGCTCAATGTCCTCGCGGGCGAGCTGCAGAACACGACGTCCGCCGTCGACCTGGAGCCGGAGCGCATCTTCGAGGCGGTCGCGCGCACGCAGGAGCGCATCGAAGGCGCCTACGCCGTGATCGCGGTGATCGCCGGGTACGGTCTCCTCGCATTCCGTGATCCCTTCGGCATCCGCCCGCTGATCCTCGGACGTCGTCCGTCGACCGTGCCGGGCGCCGAGGGCGAAGACGAGTGGGTCGTCGCGAGTGAATCGCTCGTTCTCGAGAACGGTGACTACGACGTCGTTCGCGAGGTCGAACCAGGAGAGGCCGTCTTCATCTCCAATGCGGGCGAGCTGTTCACCAAGCAGTGCGCGGTCTCGACCCTGCTGGCGCCGTGCGCGTTCGAGTATGTCTATCTCGCACGTCCCGACTCCGTCATGAACGGCATCTCGGTGTACGAGTCGCGTCTGCGGATGGGGGATCGTCTCGCCGACACGATCGCCAAGCACGTGCCGATGGACAAGATCGATGTCGTGATGCCGATCCCGGACTCGTCCCGCCCGGCCGCGATGGAGGTCGCCCGCAAGCTCGGTATCGAGTACCGCGAAGGCTTCTACAAGAACCGTTACGTCGGTCGCACCTTCATCATGCCCGGCCAGGCGGTGCGCAAGAAGAGCGTGCGACAGAAGCTGAACGCCATGTCGACGGAGTTCCAGGGCAAGAACGTGCTCCTCATCGATGACTCGATCGTGCGCGGGACGACGTCCAAGGAGATCATCCAGATGGCGCGGGATGCCGGGGCGGCCTCCGTGACCTTCGCATCCGCGGCGCCGCCGGTACGGCATCCGCACGTCTACGGAATCAACATGCCGTCGCGTCACGAGCTGATCGCGCACGGAAGGACGATCCCTGAGATCGCAGAAGTGCTCGGTTGTGATCACCTGGTCTATCAGGAGGTCGACGACTTGAAGGCGGCGATCATCGAGGGGTCCGCTCTGACCGATCTCGACATGAGCTGCTTCGACGGCCACTACGTCACCGGCACCGTCTCCGACGAATACCTGGCTTGGGTGGAGGGGTCGCAGACCTCTTGATGGCCGGGTCTTCCGGTCTGTCGGCAGGCCGGCCGCTCTGGCAGGGCCGCGGCCTCGCGATGGTCGGGATCATCCTGGTCGCGTTCTCGCTGCGCTCGGCCGTCGCCTCGCTGTCGCCCGTGATCGACCACATCGCCCGGGACTTCGCCGTGTCGTCGGTGGTGGTGGGGCTGATCGGCGCGGCGCCGCCGGTGTGCTTCGCCGTCTTCGGTCTGCTGACCCCGCTGTTCGAGCGGAGGTTCGGGCTCGAGCGCGTCGCGATCGCTGCCATCACACTGATGGCGACGGGTCTGCTGCTGCGCGGTCTGGCGTTCGACTCGGTGAGCCTGCTCGCGGCCACCGCGGTGGTGTTCGCGGGCGTCGGGTCCGGCAACGTACTCCTGCCGCCCTTGGTGAAGAAGTACTTCCCCGACCGCATCGGCGTCATGATGACGGTGTATTCGACGACGCTGGCGGTGTCCACATTCCTGCCGCCGCTGGTCGCGGTGCCGGTCGCCGACTCCCTCGGCTGGCGGGTGTCGTTGGGCATGTGGGGCGTCGTCGCCGCCGTCGCTCTGGTTCCCTGGGTGACGCTGCTCATCCGCGAGCGATCGGCGCCGGTCGTCCGGGCCTCGCCCCGCGTGGTCGAGGACGATCCCGACGATGGCCACCACGACGTGCAGGATGCCGTGGCCGTCGCCACCGGCCCGATATCGACTGCCCCGGCGAACCCGCGATACTTCGGCCGCCTCTGGCGTCTGCCGTTGGCGTGGGCGCTCGCGCTCGTCTTCGGCACGTCGTCGACGATGGCGTACGTCTCATTCGCCTGGTTGCCCACCCTCCTCGTCGATGTCGGAGGTGTCAGCCCCGCCACCGCCGGGTTCCTGCTTTCGCTGTTCGCGCTGATCGGTCTGCCGTGCTCGCTGATCGTGCCGATCCTCGTGGTGCGATTCCAGGCGACGCGACCCCTCTTCTTCGTCGCCGTCGCCGGCGGGCTGGTCGGCCTCGCCGGTCTGCTGTTCGTGCCCACCGTGGCGTTGCCGCTGTGGGTGTGCATCTTCGGTCTCACGGCCATCATGTTCCCGTTGAGCCTCGTGCTGCTCAGCATCCGTGCGCGCAACCCGGAGAGCGCTGTGGCGCTGAGCGGATTCGTGCAGAGCATCGGGTACGCGATCGCCGCGGTCTTCCCGCTGCTGGTCGGCTTGCTGCATGAGACGACCGGAGGCTGGCGGGTTCCGCTCGTCGTGGTCGCCGCCGTGCTCGTGGTGTCGATCCCCGCGGGCATCGTCGCCGGGCGTCGGCGCACTATTGAAGAAGAGTGGGAGCGCCGCTACGGGCGCTGGTGACGCGCGCGCTGATCGCCGAGTCCTGGAGGCCCATCCGCGCCGCCCGGATACGACGAAACCCCCGTGGGTCGCACGGGGGAGAGGTTGGGCGGAGGGGCGGTTAGGCCTTCTCCAGCTCGTCCTCGTCTTCGTCTGCGTAGTCGTCGGCCCACTTATCGACATAGGCGTCTTCATCGGTCGGATGAGCCAATTCGCGCTCGAGCGCGGAATAGTTCACCGACGGACTGTACGCCTTGAGTTCGCGGGCGATCTTGGTGTGTTTCGCCTTCTGACGGCCACGGCCCATGCGCGAGACCCCCTCACGAGTTTAGCTGCGGGCGGCAGGAGCCCACGCGTTTCACGACACCGGTTCGAGGCCGGTAAGAGTAGCATTCAGAATAGCACGCGCGTCAGCCCCTTCGGCTGATGCCAGGCTGGAGAAGGGAGCGATCCTCATGACCGACAGCACCTCGACTCCGTCCGATGAGGCTGCACAGAACGCGATGCTGCAGAAAGCCGTCATCGTGGGGATGCAGCCCGATCAGAATCCTCGCGTCCTCGACGAGGCCACGCGGTACGCGCGGTTGCTGAACGCTCCGCTCGTGGTCGTCCATGTCGACGTCACCCGATTCGTCACATACGAAGACCCGGACGGGTACGTCCACTCCGCCCCGATCGACATCAACTTCGATGCGGGAACCGCGGAATTCGAGGCTGTTCAGGCGTCTGCCGCTGCGTTGCTCGACGGCACAGGGATCACCTGGACCGCTCGTCAGCTGGTCGGCGATCCCGCCCTTTCGATCAAGAAGCTCGCGGAGCGGCTCGATGCGCAGCTGATCGTCGTCGGTACTCGCAAGCGCGGGATCGGGGAATCGATCCGGGAGTTCTTCACCGGATCCGTGGCGGCTCGGCTGGCACACCGTCAGCACCGTTCGATTCTCGTGGTGCCGCTGGGCGAGTCGGTCCCGGATGATCAGAAGGAGATCTGGCCGGAATGACGGTCCGTTCGGTCAGGACGCCAGCGGAGGGGCGCGCACATGGTCGACGCGCCCGATGAACTGTCGGCGTGGGTCGAGGGTCTCGCCGTAGCGCTGGGTGTCGAGGGCGAGGTCCCGGTCGACGACCTCCTGAATCTCACCAGAGAGGCCGCGCACGGGGTCACGCGTCCCGCGGGGCCGTTGACGACCTACCTCGTGGGCCGTGCCGTCGCCCAGGGAACCCCGCTCGCCGAAGCCATCGTCATCGCTCGCGCTCACATCGGCTGACGGCAGGTGCCGTCCGTTCCGGTGTCATCGGCGGCGGCGGCGTGCGCACGACGAAACGCCCCTCGACTCGACCCGCAGGTCGAACGCCGAGAGGCGTCTCGTCTTCCCACTCGCCGTCCGACGAGTGCTGTCGCTCAGCGCGCGGGGCGCAGCCCGTCGAGAGCGGAGACCACTCCGTGAGCGGCAGCATCCAAGCCATTCTCCAGATCGGTCACGACGGATGCCGGCAGCACTCCGCCCTTCGCCACATGAGTGCGGAGGTCTGTGCGGACCTGCGCGCGGAAGGCGTTGATGAGGGCGTCAGCGCGGTGGAGCTCTTCGCGACTGGTCGCCCTGGCGTCGTCGGCGGCGGACGCGGGTCGGTTCTTCGCCGACTGGCGTTCATCGTGAGCTGCGGATGCGAGATCGGCGCGGAGGCTCTTCATCGCGTCCTTCACGCTCTGGCGTACCTCGTTGGCGATCAGGCGGACCGAGTCGGTGAGGCCGGCCTCGATACCGGCCAGGTCGCCTTCTCGCGATGCCAGCTCGGCGCGACCGGCATCCGTGATCGCATAGATCGTGGTGCGGCCGTCGACGGTCTTGGTGACGAGGCCCTCTTCCTCGAGCTTTGCCAGGCGAGGATAGATCGTGCCGGCGCTCGGGGTGTAGGTGCCTCCCGTGCGGTCGGTGAGCGACTGGATGATGCCGTACCCGTGCTGCGGTGCTTCAGCGAGCAGTGACAGCAGGTACAGGCGCAGGTCGCCGTGGGAGAACACTGCGGGACTCATGCTTCCTCCCATTCGGGGTCGTTCGTGATGGATGCGGGGGAGCGGCGGAGCACAGTGACGCCACCGGAGACGGAGTTCGCCCGGAGGTCGACGAATCGGCCCGAAAGCTCACCGGTCGTGCCGTTGTAATTGCTGGGGCCTGAAGAGCTGCGCTCCACTCCGTCGATCAGCAGTCGACCGCTCAGCGTGCGGACGACGTAGTTCGCGGCGAGTGACTCGTCGAGGCGCACGGTCGTCCCACCGGATACGGAGTTGACGGTGATCGTGTTCACGTCGCCCGCGGCATCCACCAGCGTCGAGCCGGAGACGATGTCGATCGTCGCCTTGCGGATGGTGCCGGTGACGGCCACGTCGTCCGAGACGCTGTTGGCGCTGAGAGAGCCCGTGAGTCCGCGGACCTGCACGTCGCCGGAGACGGAGTTGACGGTGAGGTCGCCGATCAGGGTGTCGACGATGATGTCACCGGACACTGTGTTGAGGCGAGTGTCGTTGCGGATGCCGGAGACCAGGGCGCCGGCGCTGACGACGCCGAGGTTCAGCGCGATGGAGCGGGGGACGGCGACGCTGACCTCTGCGCGCGGACCGCCGGAGCCGAAGTTGCGGAAGACCTCGAGGAAGTTGTCCCAGCCGAGCTGCGGGTGGTCGATCTCGACTTCACCGTCGCGCGCTTCGATGCGGAGGTCCTTGGTGGTCACCCCGTGCACCTCGATGCGGATGCCGGGTTCGTCGTGGGCGATGATGTCGACCTGTCCGCCGACAAGACCGACCTTGAGACGGGTGACGGATTCGATGTCGATGACGCGTTCCTCGCCCGGGGCGATGAGCCACTTCTCGGTCATGTCTGCTCTCCTGGTTCGTGGGGGATCACGATATATCGTGTGCGAGAGAGAGTAACACGATATATCTCGACCCTGTCAAGCCGATTCCACGTTCTCGCCGCAAACATCCAGCTACGTCACTGCACGATCGATGATCCCCCCCCCGACCGGGGGATCTGGACAGCGCTTGACATTGACGCAGCGTCAACTTCTACGGTGGGAGATATCCATGACGGAGGGAGGACGCTGTGCACACGGACGACTGGCCGATCCAAGACATCGCGCGGCTGGCAGGAACGACGAGCCGGACGCTGCGGCATTACGACGACATCGGGTTGTTGCGACCGTCGCGCATCGCGCCGAACGGCTACCGCCACTACGACGGAGAGTCGCTCGTGCGTCTGCAGCGCATCCTGCTGCTGCGCGAACTCGGATTGGGGCTGCCGCAGATCGCCGAGGTGCTCCGGCCCTCGGAAGGCTCGGCCGGGGCTGCCTCTGGCGAAGCTTCCGCCCTGGAGACCCACCTCGCCCTGCTGCGCGAGGAACAAGACCGGCTGGCGCGACAGATCGCGTCGGTCGAATCGACCATCAGAGCACTGAGAGGAGGTGAGAATCTCATGGCAGAGAACATGTTTGACGGTTTCGACCACACCCAGTACAAGGAGGAGGTCGAAGATCGCTGGGGAAAGAAGGCCTACGCCGACAGCGACCGCTGGTGGCGCGGCATGACCGACACCGAGCGCGCCGATTGGCAGAAGCGCGTGTCCGACCTCGGTCGTGACTGGGCCGGGGCCGCGGAGAGCGGCATCGACCCGGCATCCGCCGAGGCTCAGGGCATCGCCCGGCGCCACGTCGAGTGGCTGACGAGCGTGCCCGGCACCCCGGCATCCGTCCCTGGCGGTGACGTCAAGGACTACGTGATCGGGCTCGGCGAGATGTACGTCGCAGACCCGCGCTTCGGTGCGAACTACGTGACATCGGACGGTGGCACCCGCGGTGCCGAGTTCGTCCGCGACGCGCTCCGCATCTACGCGGAGGGCAACCTCTGAGTGACGTCGTCGTGACAGCGCTGAGTGGGAGGGGGCAGTCGCCTCTTCCCACTTCGTCGACACCAGCATCGACAGGCCCTTCCATTCCGCAGGGGAGAAGATCGACGTACTCGCGCGCATCGCGCTCGCGGGTGTCGACCTTCCGCAGGGCGCGACTCCGCTGGAAGGACGCGAGCTGCGCATGCGCAGGGTCGTCATCGGGCCCGGTGGCGTCATCGCCGCGCACCCGCACGCCAACCGCCCGGCGATCGTCTACATCTCCACGGGGCGGCTTCTGGAGTTCCGCACCGATCGTGAGGAGGCCGTCGAGCACGTGGCGCCCGCGGTCGTCGTACCCGCCGCTGAGCACTGGTGGCGGAACCCGGGCGACGAGGACGCCGTGATCATCGGGGCGGACCTCCTCGATCCCGCTTCCGACCCCGCCCAGGGCTAGGGCTCCGTCGGAGGAACGGCGACCACTTAGTCGAGGGGCGCGCATACTCATCCACCGCCGGAGGCTACGCAATCTCGGGTCCCACGGGCTGCGGACGCAGATGACCGCGAAAGACTGCACACGGGATCCGCGCTCGCCGCGGATTCGGGGAGGGCTCGGGTCCCTCCCCTGTTGCGGGGTGGTCCCACGCCACCCCGCAACACGAATCCCGGGCCGTTGCCCATCCCGTTTCCCGAAGAGAAAGGCCGTCCGTGACGACGTCGACCAAGACCGCCAAGCGCGCAGCGCCGATCGAGACCGCTGAACCCCTCGATCGGGGCAAGGACCTGGAACTGTCCGCCGGCCTCACCGCGGCGCGGATCGTGCGCTCTGCCCCCGGAGGCACGTACGGCTTGCTGGACTTCTTCGACAAGGACACCTGGATCTCTTTGCTGGGGGAAGGCCACGGTGTCGACGTGCTCAACGGAACGATCCTCGGAGCAGCAGGTGCGGTCGCGGCACGGGGCCTGACGGAGTTCGACCTGGACTTCCCGCTCGAGGCGTCGCTCACGGCGATCAGCCAGGACGACCTGCGGATCGCGCGTCGGTGGCTTGCAACGGCTCTCGCCACGTCATCCGGCACGACGGCTCATTCGCGGGAGCCGGCGATTCTGCTCGCGGCGCGAGGGTGGACGGGCAACTCGCTCCGGATCACGTCGCTCGTGCTGGCCGTGGTCTGCCTCGCTGTCCACTCGGTGAGTGTGGCAAAGCATCGGCGGAGATGACGCGGCTACTCAACCGCGCCGGGTAGACGCTCAATGCGCGCCCCAATCCCTACTCAATCGTCGGCCGGGGTGCCGGCGGAGGGCGGGGGCCGGGCACGCTGGAACTGTTGTCAGACCTGCTGTTCTTCTCCTCGGACGGCACCTCCCGACTGACAGCTGCTCAGAGCGCAACCTCTGACGCACGGACGGGGTGGCGCTCGGGGCTTGGGGAAGACTCAGCGCCACCCCGATCCGGCCGTCGAAGGCTCGGCTCCGCGGACAGACCCGCCCCCGGGCGTAAGGTCGATTTCATGGGTTCCGGTCGTACCCCCCGAAGCGGGGCGCCACTGTTCGCGGCGACGGCTCTGAGCTACGGCGCCAACTGCATGCTGGGGGCGGCGGTCGCGCTGAAGCTCATCGACACCCGCGACTTCCGCTGGGTGCACCACGCGCTCTACATCGCCACCAGCGCCTTCACGGTCGCGGCCGTCAGCGCAGGGTGGTGGGGCTCGCCCGTGTCGCCCTCCCGCCCCGCCGCGATCGCCCTCGTGCCGGCCGTGGTGCCGCTCGCCGTCATCCCGTATGCGGGCACCCGCGGCAGACGCCATCCGCTCGTCGCGCTCGCCGCGGCACCCTTCGTCATCGCGGGCCTGATCCTCGCGTCCCGCCCCGCCAATCGGAAGTGACCACATGGAGCTCCTCGACGCCATCCGCCGCCGTAAGACCACGAACGGGGCGTTCCTGCCCGATCCGGTGTCGGAAGAGCACCAGCGGATCCTGCTGGAAGCGGCCGGGAGAGCGCCCTCGCAGCTGAACAGCCAGCCGTGGCGCTTCGTCGTGATCGAGAACCGCGAGACCATCGATCAGATCGCCCGCATCTCCGGTGAGAGCATGAGCGAAGCGATGTCGAACGGCACCTTCTTCGAGCGCTACAAGCCGTATTTCCGCTTCAGCCAGGCCGAGATGGAGGAGAAGCGCAGCGGGATGCTGTTCGACAAGCTTCCCGCGCCCCTTCGGCCGTTCACCGGGCAGGTATTCACCAAGCGCGGCCAGAGCCTCATGAATGCACTCGGCGTCCCCAAGACGCTCGGCGGCGAGAACCGCAAGCTGGTCGCGGGGTCGCCGCTGCTGCTCGGCGTGATGCTCGATCGAAGCGAATACCGTCCGGGACAGCTGTCGTCGTTCTACTCGGTCTTCAGCATGGGCGCCGCGATGGAGAACATCTGGCTCACGACCGTCGAGCTCGGCATGGGCATCCAGTTCATCTCCTTCCCGATGGAGGTTCCCGGGCGCTGGGATGAGATCGTGAACCTTCTGCACGTGCCGGACGACCTCGAGCTGATGGCTGTGTATCGGCTCGGCTACCTGCCACCCGAGCAGCGTCGTCCTGCCATCGACTGGTCGAGCAGCCAGCGCAAGCTCGTCTCCCAGTACGTCTTCCGGGAAGACTGCGACACGCCCCAGCAGGGCTGGGACGTCACGACCTGACGACGCGAACCATCAGTCGCCGGTCCGCGGCAGGTTCTCGAGGTTGCGGACCGCAGGTCCTTCGATGCGGGTACCGTCCGGGGCGAAGCGGGAGGCGTGCAGGGGGCAATCCCAGGTGCATTCGGCGTCGTTCCAGTCGAGCACGCCACCGAGATGCGTGCACACGGCGCTGACCGCGCGGGTGATGCCGTCGACGGTCGAGATTCCCACCGGGTGGCCTGCGCGTTGGGCGACCACACCGCTGCCCTCAGCCGGACGCTCGACGGGAACCGCCCGAGTCTCGGCATCCACCCACCCGGAAACCGCCGCCGCGGCGACCTTCGCTCCTTCGGTGGCTGCACGGGCGATGTCGGACGGCCGGGTCATGCGGGTGCCGAGAGCGGTCATCCAGCTCGCCCGGTCGCGACGGTCCGTGCCCAGGATCTCCGATGTGATCCTCAACGCGGCGCCCGGCGCATTCGAGAGTCCCCACTTGGCGTATCCGGTGGCGACGCGGATGACGCCGAGCCCTCGCGGCAGGGCGCCGACGAACGGGATGAGGTTGTGCGACTCGTAGTCCTGCGCCGACCAGCGATGTGTCTCCTGCGCGCCGGGAAAATGCTGCGTGGTCCACGCGACGAGGTCTTCGACGGCGGCAGTCTCGCTGTCCGAGCGCCCGACCGGATGGCCGTTGCCGCCGACGATGAGTTGCGCGGTTCCTGCCGGTCCGTCGGCCGCGGAGACCGGGCGGATCGAGCGCGACGGGCTGTCGACGGAGAGAAAGGTCCCTTCCAGTACGTCGCCGGGAACGCGGAACGAGACGCAGTACGACCGACTGCCGCGCACCTTGGAGAAGTAGAGTCCACGGTCGAGGATCGGGGTTCCCGTCGCAAGGACGATGTGATCGGCGAACAGTGGTCCGGCCGCAGTGTCGACGCGTGACTCCCCGAGCGCATGGGCGCCGGTGACACGGACGCCGGTGTGCAGAGTCCCGCCCCCGGTGAGCAGTTCTCTGGCGAGGGCCTGTGCCACGGCGACCGGGTCGATCGTCACCTGGTCATCGAGGGCGACGGCTCCGACGATCGGGAACGGCGCCGTCGGCAGATCGGCGGGCGCCAGCATCCGCGTCGGCAGACCCGCTTCTCGCGCCGCGTCGTGCTGCGATCGCACCGTGTCGACCCCTTCGGCGGTCTGCGCATAGGTATGGTCGGTGCGCCAGGTGTACGGCACGCCGGCAGTGTCGGCGAAAGCGGTCAGCCAGTCCATGCCCGCGCGGTTGGCATCCACGTAGGCCTGCACGAGAGAGGCCGGATGCTGCGCCCTGATCTTCGCCAGCGTCTGCCCCTGGAGAAGCGAGAGCTTGCCCGTGTTCCCACCCGTCGAGAGTTCGGCGACCCGTCCGGCATCGACGACAGCCACATCGAGGCCTGCGCGTGTGAGCATCACAGCCGTCGAGAGCCCGGTGAGTCCGGCGCCGACGACGACGACGTCGTGGTGAGCCCCCGGCTCGAACGGAGAGCCGAGGGGCGTGGTCGGGTCGATCTTCCACAGAGGCTTCATGCTGTCATTCAACGGGGCGAGACGGCTTCCACCCACTGCCTTGACATTCGGTCGGGGCGCTGGCACGGGCGACTACAGTGACGAACGTGAGACTCCGCGCCCTCCTGCTCGTCGCCGCCGGCGGCACCGTCGGAACGGCGGCGCGATTGGGGCTGGGGTTCGCCATCCCGCAGACCGACGGCTTCCCGCTGGCGGTGTTCGTCGCGAACGTCGTCGGCGCTCTGCTGATCGGCGTGTTGGCCGCCCGCCCCTTTCGAGCGCTCGACGAGCCCGCCGCGGCGGATCTCCGACTCCTGGTCGGCACGGGGATGCTCGGCGGATTCACCACGTACAGCGCGTTCACGACGAGCACGGTGTCGCTCTGGCTCGACGCTCCCCTGCTGGCCAGCGTGTACGCCGTCGGGAGTCTCGCGCTCGGGCTCGCCGCCGCCGCTTTCGGGCTGCACCTCGGACGACCGCGCCCGAGTTCGCTGGAGGTGCCGTGAACCCGGGCCTCTTCCTTCTGGCGGCGGTTGCCGGTGGCCTCGGTGCGATGCTGCGCTATCTGGCCGATCTCGGTGTCGCGCGGCTGGCCGGACGCCGTTTCCCCTGGGGGATCATGCTCGTGAACATCAGCGGTTCCTTCGCGCTCGGATTGATCACGACGGCGCTGCCCGATGCGGCATTCCTTCTCGGGGCGGGACTCCTGGGCGGCTATACGACGTTCAGTACGGCGATGCTCGACACGGTGGCCCTTTGGCGTGACGACGAGCGTCGAGGGGCTGCCTTCAATGCGGTCGGGATGCTGCTGCTGGGGCTGGTCGCGGCTGCTGTGGGGCTGCTCGTCGGATCGGTGATCTGAGCCGGACCGGCACCTCTCAGCATCCTCACAATCCGAAAATGTACAAATGTACATGTACGGATCTCAGGGGGTCGCTGATGGGGGAGAGCACGCGTCGTCGACGTGATCCCGAAGCGCGCCGTCGCGAGATCGTGACCGCCGCTGCCGAGCTCATCGTCGAGGTCGGCGCCGATGCCCTCACCCACCGACTGGTCGCAGCCAGAGCCGACGTGCCGCTCGGCGCGACGACCCAGTACTTCGACACGCTCGACGACCTCCGCGCCGCTGCGCTGCGCGTGCTCGCCGACGAGGTCGACGCCCGGCTCGAGGGAGTGCGCGCCGCCCTCGCCGAGCGTGGAGTGACCCCCGCCGTCATCGCCGAGCTGATCACCGCGGGGCTCGAAGACGCCCGTGCGGTCAAGGCGGACCGCGCCGTCGTCACCGCGGCGATTCACGATCCGAAGCTGCGCGAGCTCGCCCGGCACCTCTCCGAGCAGCTCGAAGGCTTCCTCGAACCCACGTACGGCACGGATCGTGCCGTCGCCGCGACGATCTTCATCGACGGCGTCATGTGGAGTACCCACATGCGTGACACCGTGCTCGAGCGCTCCTTCATCGAAACCGTCCTCACCCAGATCCTCGGCGTGCCCGAGACTGATAACACCTCCGGTCGCACCGCAGCGTCCTCCGCACCCTGAACCGAGGAAATCCGCCTTGTCGAATCTCGCCGTCCTGAGCCTGAAGAACCGTGCTCTCATCGCCCTCGTCACGATCGTCGCCGCGGTGTTCGGCGGTCTGGCGCTGACGAACCTCAAGCAGGAGCTCATCCCGTCGCTCGAGCTGCCGGCGCTCGTCGTCATGACGACCTACCCCGGAGCGTCGCCCGAAGTGGTCGAGAACGACGTGTCGACGCCGGTGGAGTCGGCGATCCAGGGCGTGCCCGGCCTGGAATCGACCACCGCGACGAGCACCACCAACGCTTCGATCGTGCAGGCGATGTTCGCCTACGGCACGAACCTCGCCACGGCGGAGCAGAAGATCCAGCAGGCCATCAACCGCATCTCCTCGCAGCTGCCGGAAGACGTCGACCCG
Source organism: Microbacterium sp. CGR2 (assembly GCF_003626735.1). Classification (NCBI taxonomy): domain Bacteria; kingdom Bacillati; phylum Actinomycetota; class Actinomycetes; order Micrococcales; family Microbacteriaceae; genus Microbacterium; species Microbacterium sp. CGR2. Next base: position 1,431,339 of record NZ_RBHX01000001.1, read on the forward strand.
CAGGTCCTCTCCGTCTCCATCGATGACTTCCCGGTGATCCAGGTCGCGATCACCGGATTCGAGGACGCGGAGAACGCCCAGGCGGAGCTCGAGACTGTCGCGATCCCCGAACTCGAAGACGTCGACGGCGTCAACGCCGCCGAGATCGTCGGCGGGGTGGGGCAACGGATCACCATCACCCCCGACGTGGCGAAACTCGCTGCCGAAGGGCAGAGCACCCAGGCCATCACCTCGGCGCTCGACCAGAACGGCACCCTCTTCCCCGGTGGGGACATCACCGAGAACGGCCAGACGCTCACGGTGCAGACCGGAGCGAAGATCACCTCGGTCGACGAGATCGCTGCCCTTCCGCTGGTGGGAACGCCCCTGACCATCGGCGACGTGGCGACCGTCGCCCAGGAGTCCGATCCGGTCACCTCGATCTCTCGGGTCGACGGTGAGGACGCTCTCTCGATCTCGATCACGAAGCTCCCCGCGGCCAACACCGTGGAGGTCTCGCAGGGCGTGATCGCGGCGCTCGATGAGATCGGCAAGGCGTTCCCGGATGCCGAGTTCACGATCATCTTCGACCAGGCGCCGTTCATCCAGCAGTCCATCGAGACGCTCGCGACCGAGGGCCTGCTGGGCCTCGTCTTCGCCGTCATCGTCATCCTCGTCTTCCTGCTCTCGATCCGATCCACGCTGGTCACGGCGATCTCCATTCCGACCTCGGTGCTGATCACGTTCATCGGATTGCAGGCCTTCGGTTACTCCCTGAACGTGCTCACCCTGGGAGCGCTGACGATCGCCATCGGTCGTGTGGTCGACGACTCGATCGTCGTCATCGAGAACATCAAGCGTCACTACGTTGGCGATGCCGACAAGGGGGATGCGATCAGGCTGGCGGTGCGCGAGGTCGCGATGGCGATCACCGCATCCACGATCACCACCGTCGCGGTGTTCCTGCCGATCGTCTTCGTGGGCGACATGGTCGGAGAGCTGTTCCGACCGTTCGCGATGACCGTGACGATCGCCATGGTCGCGTCGCTCCTCGTCGCGCTCACGATCGTGCCGGTGCTCGCGTACTGGTTCCTGCGCCCGGGCAAGGAGCTGCGGGACGACGCCGGCAACGTTATCGATCCCGAACATCCGGATGCTCCGCCGACTCCGCTTCAGCGCGTCTACCGCCCGATCCTGGGGTGGACGCTCAAGCACTCCGGGGTGACCGTGGTGCTCGCCGTCGTCGTGCTCGGCGCCACGATCGCCGCTGCTCCGCTGATGAAGGTCAACTTCCTCAGCGACTCCGGTCAGAACACCATGACCGTCACCCAGGATCTCGGTCCCACCGCGAGCCTGCAGGCGAAGTCCGACGCGGCCGTCTCGGTCGAAGACGCACTGCTCGACATCGACGGCATCGAGCACGTGCAGGCTTCGATCGGCACCAGCGGTTCCGCGCTCAGCGACGCCTTCTCGGGCGGCGCAGGCGTCACCTACTCGGTGTTGACCGACGGCGATGCCGACCAGGAGAAGCTGCGCGCCGATGTGCAGGACGCGATCGACGGCCTCGGCGACGAGGTCGGGGAGGTCTCGGTGGCCGCATCCGCAGGCTTCGGCTCCAGCGACATCGAGATCACGGTGTCCGCTTCCAATGCCGAAGATCTGCAGACCGCGACGACGTCGCTGGTCGAAGAGCTCGACGGCGGCGAGGGCATCGGCCAGGTCACGGACAACCTGGCGGCATCCCTGCCGTACATCGCCGTGGTCGTGGACCGGGACGCCGCCGCGCAGCGAGGTCTCTCCGAGGTCGCCGTGGGCTCGATCGTCTCCAACACGATGCGTCCGCAGCAGGCGGGTTCGGTCGAGATCGACGACACCGCGCTGACCGTCTACATCGTCACGCCGGAGCCGCCGACCACCGTCGACGCGCTGCGCACCCTGGAGATCCCGACGCCCCTCGGTGTCGTGCAGCTCCAGGACATCGCGACGGTGGAGGAGCGCAACGGCCCCACCTCGATCACGACGGAGCAGGGTCTGCGCACCGCCACGGTCACCGTGCCGCCGGCATCCGACAACCTCGCCGTCGCGACCCAGTCGGTGACCGAGGCGCTCGCCGCCGCGGAACTTCCCGACGGCGCCTCCGCCGAGGTCGGGGGCGTCGCCTCGCAGCAGGCCGACTCGTTCTCCCAGCTCGGGTTGGCGATGCTCGCCGCGATCCTGATCGTCTACGTGGTGATGGTCGCGACCTTCAAGTCGCTGCGTCAGCCGTTGCTGCTGCTCATCTCCGTGCCGTTCGCCGCGACGGGCGCCATCCTGCTGCAGATCGTCACCGGTGTGCCGCTCGGTGTCGCGTCGCTGATCGGTGTGCTGATGCTCATCGGCATCGTGGTCACCAATGCGATCGTGCTCGTCGACCTGGTCAACCAGTATCGGGAGAAGGGGCTGTCCACCGTCGAGGCGGTGAAGGCCGGGGGCGAGAAGCGTCTGCGTCCCATCCTGATGACCGCACTGGCGACCATCTTCGCGCTCACGCCGATGGCACTCGGGATCACGGGGCACGGCGGCTTCATCTCGCAGCCGCTCGCCATCGTGGTGATCGGCGGCCTGATCTCCTCGACCGTCCTGACCCTCATCGTGCTGCCGACGCTCTACAACCTCGTGGAGGGGGCGAAGGAGCGTCGGCGGGCTCGCAAGGGCGGCGGCGACGGTTCAACGGAGGCCTCCGAAGGCCCCGGACCCGAGGGCCCCTCCGGATCGGGTGATGCCGCCGTCTCCGCGGATTCCTCCGAGGAGCATCACCTCACCCGTCGGGAACTCCGCACCGGTCACTGACCGTCCGGTCGCCGATCGCAGAAAGGGCCCCCTCCGCACCGCGGAAGGGGCCCTTTGTGCGACTCGAAGCGCGGCGACTCAGTCGAGGGAGATGCCCCAGGTGAGGGCCCAGGACTCGTCCGGGGCGAGTCGACGGATGCCGATGCCGCTGTTCAACGCATCTGCCGGCGCGGTCATCGGCTCGATCGCGATCGCGAGATCCTGCCCCGGGTAATTGGTCGCCGTGTAGACCTGCACGAAGTCGAACCCTTCGCCCTGCCACAGCGTGACCCGTCTCCCGTCCGGCGCCGTCAGGGTGGTCCGCACCGAGCCGTCGGCGTCCCGGGTGAGGTCGGTGAATCCCGTGTCGAGGGTGACGTCCCCCACGCGAACGCCCTCGCGCAGAGCGGCATCGGCCGGATGGGCGCCCGTGGGCAGCATCCGCTCGTCGGTCTCGATGGCCGTCGCCGCCGGGACCCGCAGCATGAGGTCGTGCGTGTCGACGTCGCCGATGCCGACGAACGGGTGCGTGCCCAGAGCCACCGGGGCTGCGGTGGCAGAGCGGTTCGTGAGGACGTGCTCGACCGTGATGCCGGTGTCGGTGAGGGAGTAGGTGACGGATGTCTCGATCAGGTACGGGTAGCCCGTCTGGGGCACGACGGTCGCGCGCAGGGTGGCGGCAGCATCCGTCTGCTCGATCTCGTAGGCGGTGAAGCGCAGCAGCCCGTGACTGGCGTTGCCGAACTTCGGCTCGGTGACCGCCAGCTGGCGGGTGGTCCCCTCGTCGTCCCAGGCGCCGTCGCGGACACGGTTCGGCCAGGGGGTGAGGACGACGCCCGAGGCGGACGGAGTCGGCTCATCCTGCGGGTAGGGCGTCACGAGGTCGACGTCGCCGATGCGCAGCCCGCGGAGAGAAGCGCCGACTTGAGCGATCTGAGCCGACACGTCGCCTCGTCGAAGATGCACCTGAGTGCCGGTGGGAGAGAGGGAGTTCACCTCGTTATCGTACGGCGCGCGGAGCACTCTCTCAGGCGCGACCGGTAGACTCCTTCGGTCGGCTTCGGACACCCGCGCACAGCGCGGACGTTTTTGTGTAAGAAGTGTGAGTCCAGGGGCCGATGGTGAACGTCGATCGACGTAAATCAACCATCACATGAATGGCCCCGGCCGCTGACAGTCCGGACCCCGAGCTTGTCGGAGGGTGTCTGCGCGCGTGCGCAGCGCTGTTCTCGTGCTGAGAACCTAGAAGGACAACTGCAATGCCCAAGAGCAAGAAGCCCCGCGGCGGCCGTCCGGCCGCCAACTTCGAACCGCGCTACGGCGCGAAGAAGACCTCTTTCCATGACCGCCACGCCGGTGGTGCCGCCCGCGACGGCGCGCGCCCCGAGCGCGGCGGACGGCCCGATACCGGTGACCGTCGCAGCGCACCTGCGGCCGGCGGCTACGACCGTCGTCCCGGAAGCCGAAGCGCGAGCCACCGCGGATACCGTCCCGCCGAGGCCGAATCCGGTGCGCCCAAGCAGCGCTGGACGGCCTCCGAGCGCGTCGGTCGCGATGAGGCCCGCAGCATCCGAAACCGCGCCGAGTCCGGCCGCCGTGAGGCGCCGCACCACCGGGGCGACGAGCGTCCCCGTCGCGACGACCGCGCAGGGCAGCGGCCCACCGGTCCGGGAACCTACCGCGACGAGCGTGGCGGCCAGCGTTCCGACCGCGACGAGCGTTCGCGGTCCACGGGCGGATCCGAGCGTCGCGGCTTCCGCGACAATGACCACCGCGACGGCGGCCGTCCGGTTCGCGACGATCGTCGCGGCCAGCGCCCGACCGGTCCCGGCAGCTACCGCGACGAGCGTGGCGGTCAGCGCCCCACCGGTGCCGGCAGCTACCGCGACGACCGTGGCGGCCAGCGCTTCGACCGCGACGAGCGTCCGCGTCGTGACGACCGTGGAACCGGGACCCAGGGTCGCGGCTACGACCGTCCGAACCGCGGTGGCGCCGATCGCCCGGAGCGCTCCTACGACGCTGATCGCGCGCGTCGGGCATTCGACCGCGACCGCACCCAGCGTTCGTTCGACGCCCCGCGTGATGAGCGTCCCCGTCGTGACGAGCGCACCTCGTCCGACCGCACCGAACGCCCCCGCTTCGATCGCGATTCCCGCGGTGGCGAGCGGACCCGACCGTCGACCGGTGGCGCGTACCGCACCGATCGCGTGCGCCCGCTGACCTCGGACACCCGTGGTCGTCCGGCCCGCAACGATCGTCCGAGCCGCAACGACTGGAACGCGACGAGCGCCTCCGCGCCGACGACCGCGAAGTTCGAGCCGGGCGCTGACGTGGTGCACGACCGCCTCGAGGCGAAGTCCGTGGAGGCCGTCGAGGTCGACGGTGTGACCTTCGCCGACCTCAAGCTGGGTGCGAACATCGTCGAGACGCTCGCCAACATGGGAGCGGCGACCCCGTTCGCGATCCAAGCGGCGAGCATCCCGGCTGTCCTCGACGGGCGTGACGTGCTGGCCCGTGGCCGCACCGGCTCCGGCAAGACCATCGCGTTCGGTGCACCCCTGGTCGAGCGCGTGCTCCAGTCGCAGGCCGGAAAGCGTCGTGAGTTCGGTCGCTCCCCACGGGCGATCATCCTCGCCCCGACGCGAGAGCTCGCGCTGCAGATCGACCGCACGATTCAGCCGATCGCCCGCAGCGTCGGCCTGTTCACCACCCAGATCTACGGCGGCGTGCCCCAGGGGCGCCAGGTCGGAGCGCTCAAGAAGGGCGTCGACATCGTGATCGGCACCCCCGGCCGCGTCGAGGACCTCATCAATCAGGGCAAGCTCGACCTCTCCGACTGCCGCACCGCGGTGCTCGACGAGGCCGACCACATGTGCGAGCTCGGATTCGTCGAGCCGGTGCAGCGCATCCTGCGGCACACCGCCGACGGCAGCCAGAAGCTTTTGTTCTCGGCGACGCTGGACCGTGAGGTCGCGGCTCTCGTCGATGAGTTCCTGATCGACCCGGCGGTCTTCGAAGTGGCCGGCGAAGACCAGGGATCCAGCACGATCGAGCACCGCGTTCTCGTGATCGAGCACCGGGACAAGGCAGAGATCCTCACGTCGCTCGTCGATCGCGAGGGCAAGACGCTCGTCTTCGCCCGTACCCGCGCGTACGCCGACATGCTTGCCGAGCAGTTCGACGACGCCGGCATCCCCGCGGTTTCGTTGCACGGTGACCTGAACCAGGCGAAGCGCACGCGCAACCTGGAGCGGCTCACCTCGGGACGCGTCAACGTTCTGGTGGCCACGGATGTCGCGGCCCGCGGCATCCACGTCGACGACATCGATCTGGTCGTTCAGGCCGATGCGCCTGACGAGTACAAGACGTACCTGCACCGCTCCGGTCGTACCGGTCGTGCCGGTCGGTCGGGTCGCGTCGTCACGCTGATCACGCGCCAGCGTCAGCGTCGCATGACCGAGTTGCTCGACCGCGCCGAGATCGATGCGCCGTTCGAGAACGCGCGTCTCGACGACGACATCATCGAGGAGATCGCCGGTCGCGTGCCGACCGCGGCAGACCTGACCGCCTGAGCCAGAGGCCGCTCGCGCCGCCCGTGAGGCGCTGCTTCGGAGGAGATCTGCACTGCGGAGGACCGATTCTTCGGAATCAGCCTCCCGTGTGCAGGTCTCCTTCGTCGTGCGGGCGCGGCGGAGTCCGCCGGCCGCGGTCGAGTCGCGCGGCGGGGCTATCCGAGCTCGTGCTCATGGATCGCCGTCGTGACGCTCGTGCCGTTCAGGTCGAGGTACAGCACCTGCTCCGTGACCGTGAGAGTGGCGGTGTTCCGCCGCTCGATCAGCGCGGATGCCGCGTCGATGAACCCCGGGTCGAAACTGTAGACGCGGATCGCGTCGGACCGGTGGATCTTCTTGCCCACCCACGACGCCATCACCTTCGCGGGGTCGCGATGCGTGTAGACCACGGTGCGCTCGGCGAGCCGGCTGCCGTAATGCAGGCGTTCCGCATCGGGTGCGCCGATCTCGATCCAGGCGGTGATCTGCCCGGTCATGTCGCGCGCGAGGACGGCCGGTTCCTCGGTCGATGAGATGCCGTCGCCGAACGCGATCCCCTCGGTGTGCTCGAGTCCGTGGGCGAGGACGCGCGTGAGCATGTACGCGCCGGTCTCCGACGGATGCCGCGCCACACGCAGTGAGTAGTCCTCGTAGACCCCGCGATCCATGTCAGCCAGTTGAACGTCGAAGGTGTGCATGGTGGAGCCGGTAGCCATAACCGAGAAGCCTACGCCGCGCCGGGGCTCACTGACGCCGAGCGCGCGGTCATCTCGCTGCGGCTTCGCGAGCGACGGCGTCCGTGCTGCTCAGGACGATGCGGATCGCACCGGCATCCGCGGGAACGGTCGGGTCGAGATCCGTGGCGAGTGCGAAGCGCGTCAGCCGATTCAGCACCGTGTTGCGGTGGCAGTAGAGCGCTGCTGCGGTGCGGGTGACGGATCCGTTGCCGAGGTACTCGCGCACCGCCTCGATCAGCAGACTCTGCTCGCGTTCCGGTAGAGCGTGGAGCGCTTCGAGAGCCTGACGCGAATACGCGCGGGCGACGGTGCCGAATCGGTCTGTGAAGAGACGATCCCAGTGACGCTCGAGCATTGCGGCTCGGTTCGCGGCGTCGACCAGTGCGGCGAGGTCTCGCGCCACTCTCCACAGCGCGCCGATCTCTTCGGCTCCCTGCGCGATCGGGGGAAGACCCACGGGCAGGGAGCGGAGCGCCTCGAGCTCCCGCGCCGACAGCGAGGCGGCGTCGAGGATGGCGAACTCAGAGCCGTCCAGACGGTCGACCGGCACGGAGGGGAACAGCGTGCGCATGCCGGTGCGGAATTCTGCGGCGAACGGCATGCTGCCCACCACGACCAGGAACGAGCCGACCGGATCGAGGCCGAGGGATTCCGCCGCCTGACGGGGAAGACGGACGTCGCGGCTGCCATCCTCGAGCAGCCGACGCAGCAGGAACGCCCGAGCGAGTTCCAGCTCTCGATCCATGTCGGCGAGTTCGGCCATGTAGCCCGCATGGACGTTCATGGTGTGCACTTCGACGGCATCCCAGATCGTGACGACCTCATCGGCGAACGCCGGGAGGTCCTCTTCCGCCACGTAACCGCGCATCGCGTTCCACAGGAACCGGAAGTCCATGCGAACCGCCCGAAGGAGCGAATCCAAGGGGATGCCCTGACGCGCGCGCCGGCGCCCCAGCCGTTCGGAGTGCGCCATCAACTGGGCGTCCAGGTCGGCTCCGATGATCAGCCCGAAGAGCATCTCCAGTGAGGCTCGAGCGGCGCGGAACAACTCCGCGTCGTCGATCACGGATTCGAGGTATCCGGAGATCGCTCGGACATCGTGCACGTAACGCCACGCGACCTCGTCGATCTCGGAAAGACATGACTCGGCGATCTGTGCCGCGAACGTCCGACGCTGGTTATGCATCTGCACAGTGTAGGCGCGAATCTCGCGGCGTTCATCGGTTGTTCGCGCAGCATTTCGCTACCAGCATGGAAGACGCTGCCTGCGAAGCGCCCCTCGGCGGCATCCACACATTCAACGGAGACCCATGAAGCTGACCAGCGAAATCGCCGAAAAGATCTGTGCGGCCGTCGATGCGGCCTTCGACCAGCAGATCGCCTTCACTCAGGAACTCGTTCGGCATCGTTCCTTGCGCACGAGGGAAGCGTCGGCCCAGGACCTCCTGTGCGAGGCGATGCGTGAACGCGGACTCGAGATGGATCGGTGGGATCTCGATCCGTCCGAACTCGCCGAGCATCCGGGCGCCGGGCCCGTGGCCGTGTCGTACGAGAACGTCGGCAACGTCGTCGGCACGTACACGCCCGCGTCCGAGGAAGGGCGTTCGCTGATCCTGAACGGGCACGTCGACGTGGTGCCGGAGGGGCCGCACGAGGAGTGGTCTCGGTCGCCCTGGGATGCGCCGGTGATCGACGGCTGGCTTTACGGGCGTGGGAGTGGCGACATGAAGGCGGGCCTCGCCGCGAATCTGTTCGCCTTCGACGCCCTCCGCACGGCGGGACTCGAGCCGACCGGGCGGATCCATTTCCAGTCCGTGGTGGAGGAGGAGTGCACCGGCAACGGATCGCTGTCTGCGCTGCAGCGGGGCTATCGTGCCGACGCGGTGATCATCCCTGAGCCCGAGGAGGACATGCTCGTCCGGGCCAACGTCGGCGTGATCTGGTTCACGGTGCGCGTCGCGGGGCGACCGACGCATCCGCGCGAGATGAGTGCCGGTTTCAACGCGATCGACGCCGCGCACCATGTGATGGAGCGGCTCCGAGAGGTCGAGACCCGATGGAACTCCGAGAAGTCGGCGCATCGGTACTTCGAAGACCTCGACCACCCCATCAACTTCAACCTCGGCGGCATCCGCGGCGGTGACTGGCCGTCGAGCGTGCCGGCGTGGTGCGAGCTCGACGTGCGCATCGCGCTGTATCCAGGTGTGACGGCGGACGCGGCATGGGCGGAGATCGAGGAGTGCCTCGCCTCGATCGAGGTCGACGAATCCGGGAACCCCGTCGAGGCGGTCGCGACCCGCAATGGTTTCTACGCCGAGGGTTACGTCCTCGAGGAGGGCACTGATGCGGAGTCGACTCTGCGTGATGTGCATCGCGAGGTCTTCGGCGACGAGCTGCGCACGTTCACCACACCCGGATACCTCGACGGACGGGTTTTCGCGCTCTACGCCGATACTCCGGCACTCGTTTACGGGCCCGTCTCCGAGGCGATCCACGGATACGACGAGCGCGTCGACGTGGAGTCGGTCCGGCGGATTACCAAGTCGATCGCCCTGTTCATCGCACAATGGTGCGGCGTGACTGTGCAGATGCACACGGACTGACCGAAACTGAGGGAATATATCCCTTGTCGCCCGGGCATTCGCCCCCACAGAGTAGTTCTCACCCGCAAAACTCACCCTCACTCCCTCGGAGGATCCGTGTCCGCCACATCCCCATCGGCCTCGTCGTCGGCCGAATCAGGTCGCCTCGACCGAGCCAAAATGCGCAAGATCGCGACCGCCAGTGTCATCGGGACCACGGTCGAGTGGTACGACCTGTTCCTGTTCGGCACCGCCTCGGCGCTCGTGTTCAACCAGGTGTTCTTCCCCGATCTCGACCCCGCCGTCGGCACGATCCTCGCGTTCCTCACGTTCGCATCCGCGTACCTCGCGCGAATCGTCGGGGCCATCCTCTTCGGCCACTTCGGAGACCGGCTCGGCCGCAAATCCATGCTGCTCATCTCTTTGATCACGATGGGAGCGGCGACGCTCGCGATCGGGCTCATCCCCGACTTCGCCACCATCGGCATCGCCGCACCGTTCATCCTGCTCACGCTGCGCGTCATCCAGGGTCTCGCACTCGGTGGCGAATGGGGCGGCGCGGTTCTCATGACCGTCGAGCACGCGCCCCCCGCCAAGCGCGGGTGGTACGGATCGCTCGTGCAGGTGGGTGTGCCGGCGGGAACTCTCATCGCCAACATGGCGTTCCTCATCGTCACCGCCATGGTCGATGACGAGGCTCTCGTATCGTGGGGATGGCGCGTGCCGTTCATCGGTTCGATCGTCCTCGTCGCGGTGGGCATCTACATCCGGTTGAACATCGAGGAGACGCCCAGCTTCCGCAAGGTGCGCGAGCGCGGTGCCAAGGCCAAGCTCCCCTTCGCCTACCTGATGCGCCACTACTGGAAGCAGGTGCTGCTCGGTGGCGTCGCGACCCTGTCGACCGGATCGACCTTCACCTTGCTGGTGGCCTCCGGAGTCAACTACGGCACCTCGGAACTCGGTCATTCCAACGATCTGATGCTCTGGGCCGTGCTGGTCGCCTGTATCGTCGCACTCTTCGCAATCCCTGCCTTCGGTCGCCTCTCCGATCGGGTCGGCCGCAAGCCCGTGATCGCCGCCGGCATCATCGCCGAGATCGTGCTCGCCTTCCCCTTCTTCTGGCTCCTCGACACCGGGATCGACGCGATGGTCTTCGTCGCCTACGCCCTGATGATGCTGGCGTTCTCGGCCAACTACGGACCGATCGCGACCTTCCTCGCCGAGCTCTTCGGATCCAAGGTGCGGTACTCGGGACTCTCGGTGGCCTATATGCTCTCCGGTCTGCTCGGATCGGCGATCACCCCCGCGGTCACCGTCGCGCTGCTGTCGATGACGGGCCAGAGCTCCTCGATCGCCTGGTACGTCGGCGGTGCCGCTGTGCTTTCCCTGATCGCGCTGTTCCTCCTCGCGGAGGGTCTGCACAAGAACATCGACATCGTGGGTGCCGATGACTCGACCGGCGGCGATGAGCCGATCCGCGGCGACCTCTCGGAGACGGTCGGGAGATGACGATCAGAAGGGTGCGGACAGTTGACGGCCTCGCCGGACCGGTCGGTCCGTTCTCGCAGGCGGTCGTCGCGAATGGTTTCGTCTACACCTCGGGCCAGATCCCCGCGGGCGTCGATGGCACCATGCCCTCCGACTTCGAAGGGCAGCTGGAAGCGACTCTGCACAACCTCCGCACCCTTCTGGAAGGCGTCGGCAGCGGCATCGATCATGTCGTGAAGGTGAACGGATACCTCACCGATGCCGCCGATCTCGAGGCATACAACCGCATCTATGCGCGGTGGTTCGGCGAACACCTCCCCGCGAGGACGACCGTGGGCGTCAGCCTGTGGGGCGTCGCCCTCGAGCTCGAGTGCGTCGCCCTCATGAAGGACGAAACGGATGACTGAGGCATCGTCCGTGGCCGGTGATCCTCTTGTCCACGCGATCCTGCGGGTCGAACTCCCCACCCTCGGCCACTTTCTCGAGGACGGGTTCTGCGATACGCGCATCCGTCCGGTCGGAGCCGTCGGCCGAATGGCGGGGCGAGCGGTGACCGTCGACCTCACCGAACCCGACGCGATCGCGGTGAATCATGCGCTGCTGCGTCTCCGGCCGGGCTCCGTGCTCGTGATCCAGGTGCACGGTGGGCGCCATGCCCCCGTCGGCGCGGTGACGGCCGCAGCCGCCGCCGCGCGGGGAGCGGCGGGAATCGTCGTGGACGGGCCCGTGACCGACCTGTCGGCTTTGAAGGCCACGGCCGCGGTGCTGCCCGTCTTCGCCACCGGCGCGACGGCATTGACCACGAAACGCCTGGGCACCGCCACTGCGGGCGTCGGTCGGCCGGTCATCGTCGGAGGCGTGCCTCTCTCTGATGGTGATCTGGTCGCCGGTGACGAGAACGGCGTGGTCGCCTTCGGTTCCGACGCTCTCGACGCCGACATCCTGGATGCCGCCCTCCGTTCCGACCTTGCAGAACCCGAGCTGCTCGCGCGCATCCGCCGGGGGGATTCTCTCGAGGATCTTCTCGCCCTCGACATCGAAACACTCTGAAAGGCTCTGAATGACCATCGAGACGACCACCGACTTTCGTGTGGCAGACATGCCGGGCACGCAAGGCCCCGCGCCGGAATCCGTGACGCGCTCCGCCGGGCACCTCATCGTCGCCCAGCTCGAGCGAGAAGGCGTCCAGCGCGTCTACGGTGTGCCGGGCGAGTCGTATCTCGACGTGCTCGACGGCCTCCACGACTCGTCGATCGAGACCGTCATCACCCGGCACGAGGGTGGGGCGGCATTCATGGCTCTCGCCGAGGGGCGATTGACCGGCCGTGCCGGCGTCGCGATGGTCACCCGCGGTCCCGGCGCCGCGAACGCCTTCATCGCCGTGCACACCGCTTGGCAGGATGCGACGCCGATGGTGTTGTTCGTCGGACTCATCCCCGTGGCCGACCGTGGACGCGAAGCGTTTCAGGAGTTCGACCTCACCGGGTGGTTCGGGTCGACGGCGAAGCACGTCACCACACTCGACGACCCGTCGTCAGCGGCGCGCGTCGTGACCGAGGCCATGCGGATCGCGCGCTCCGGTCGACCGGGCCCCGTGGTCATCGGTCTGCCTGAAGACGTGATCCGGCTCTCCGCCGATGGCTCAGCGACCATCGAGCCGACCGCGGTCGCCGGGGCAGAGGCGGGCGCCACGGCCGTCGATGAGCTGGTTGCGCGTCTCCTGCGGTCCGAGCGCCCGGTCATCGTGGTCGGCGGGGAGGGCTGGTCCGCCGACACGGGTCAGGCGCTGAGCGATTGGGCGGAGCAGCACAGGATCCCGGTTCTGTCGGACTTCCGAGCGTACGACGCGGTTCCGCACGGCGGGGCGTACGTGGGAGCACTCGGTTACGGTCGGGCGGACCAGGCGGCAGCCCTCTTCGACGAAGCCGATCTTCTCGTCTTCATCGGGACCTCGAGGACGGACGTGCTGAGCGATGGCTACCGGCTCGGACATGACGCGACGACCGTCGTCGTGCTCCCTGGGGAGCCGACAGGGCACTCCGGACGCCTGGATCAGCAGATCGCCTCCGACGCCGCGAACCTCATCGACCGCCTGCCACGTTCGCTGGGGGTGACGTTCGACGAGAGTCGTCTTCGCGAGGCACGCGAGGCTCACGTCCGCTTCTCGACCCCTTCCACGCTGGTCGACGAGGCGCGGACGGATGCCGGCGGCGAAGAGTACGTCGATCTCACCGAGGTGATGGCGGTGCTCCGCGAGGAATTGTCCTCCGACGCCGTGATCACCTTCGGTGCCGGGAACCATGCGATCTGGCCGGCCCGCTATCTGCCTCACCACGCGCCGGCGACCCTTGTGGCACCCCGTAACGGGGCGATGGGTATGGGTGTTCCCGCCGCGGTCGCGGCCTCTCTCGTCTTTCCCGGGCGCGAGGTGCTGTCCATCGCCGGCGACGGGTGCTTCCTGATGAACGGTCAGGAGCTCGCGACAGCTGTCGGATACGGAGGACGATTCGTCGCGATCGTCGTGGACAACGGCGTGTACGCGACCATCCGTGAGCACCAGGAGGCCCACTACCCGGGCCGCCCCTCGGGGACGCACTTGACGAACCCGGACTTTGCGGCGTTGGCGCGGTCGTACGGAGCGTACGGCGAGACGGTTGCGAGCACCGCCGGATTCCGCGATGCGTACCGGCGGGCCCGTGCGAGCAGGCTTCCTGCCGTGCTCCATCTGCGCCAAGACCCGGCCGTTCGCGCACCGTCGACTGCCGTCTGACATCGTGCCGATTCGAGGAGGATCCGCCATGCCCATCGAACACGGAGCGGTCGCCCCGGCCCCTTCAGACTCCGCCGACGGTGAAAGGCAGGCCGTGCAGGCCGAACGCTTTCTCGCCGACTTCGCTCGTCTGAGCGCCTTCGGAGCGACAGGTAACGGAGGCGTCGACCGGCAGGCGGGCAGCGAAGCCGACGTCGCCCAGCGGCGTTGGTTCGCTGCGCTTCTCGAGGCGCATGGTCTGCGGGTGGAGTACGACCGGATCGGCAATCAGTTCGGTCTGCTCGTGGTCGACCCGGAGGCGCCATACGTCGTCGTCGGCTCACACCTCGACTCTCAGCCGACCGCCGGGCGCTACGACGGCGCATACGGTGTGCTCGCCGCCGCGCATGCCGCATTCCGGCTTGCGGACGAGTGGTCGGCGGACGGCGCGACGACACCGCGGTACAACCTCGCCGTGGTCAACTGGTTCAACGAAGAAGGCTCGCGGTTCACTCCGTCGATGATGGGCTCGAGCGTCTACACGGGTGTGCTGCCGTTGGAGCAGGCGTTGCGCACGACGGATCGCGCAGGAACGACCGTGACCGAGGTGCTGCAGCCTGCGGGTTTCCTCGGCGCCGGTGACGGTCCGGAAGCCGCGTTCTGCGCCGAGATCCACATCGAGCAGGGACGGGTGCTGGAGAACTCGGGCACCACGATCGGTCTCGTCACCGCGAGCTGGGCGGCCAGCAAGTACGTCGTCACCGTGGAAGGCGCGCAAGCGCACTCAGGGGCGACAGTGATGGGCGATCGCAGAGACGCCCTGTACGGCGCGTCGCTCCTGGTGGTGTTCGCGCGCGAACTGGCAGACAGATTTCCCGGCGTGCTGCACACGGCCGTCGGGCAGCTCGACGTCTACCCGAACTCTCCGGTCGTGGTGGCCTCGCACGTCCGATTGCTGCTCGACCTTCGCTGCGCCGACGAATCCGTCCTCTCCCAAGCGAACGCACTGCTGCAGGAACGCTTTGCCGAGATCGAGGACATCGCGGGAGTCGGCATCCAGCGGGTGCTGTCCCACGAATGGGGTATCGACCCCTATCAGCCGGAGGGCGTCGACCTTGCGCGGGCTTCTGCGGAATGGCTCGGGTACTCCCGTGAGGAGATCCTCACCGTCGCCGGGCATGATTCGATAAACATGAAGAGGCAAGTGACCACGGTCATGTTGTTCGTGCCTTCGGTGGACGGTGTCTCTCACAACGAGGGCGAATACACCCGCGACGAGGACCTGGTCGCCGGACTCGACGTCCTGACCGACGTCGTCAGACGACTCGCGCAGGGAGAATTGGCGCCCATCTCCGGCGCTGCTGAGGAGCGAACCAGATGACCGACTACATCGTCACAGATCCTTCGACCAACCAGGTGGTGCGCCGGTTCGAGTCAGCGACCGACGCCGACGTGGATGCGGCCGTCGCCCGGGCGGCGCAGGGCTTCGAGGCCTGGCGCAGGCTCACCATCGAGGAGCGGTGCCGCTACCTCGCGGCGGTCGCCGCGGAGTATCGCGCGGACAGTGATCGCCTCGCCCGCATCATCACAAGGGAGATGGGGAAGACGACGGCGGAGGCGCTCGGCGAGATCGGGATCGTGGCCGATATCTACGACTACTATGCGGTGAACGGCCCGGCATTCGCCGCGGATCGGCCCCTCCCGGTCGCGGAGGGTGAAGCGGTCGTTCGCACCGCCCCGATCGGAGTGCTCCTGGGAATCATGCCGTGGAACTATCCGTACTACCAGGTGGCGAGATTCGCGGCGCCCAATCTCGCGCTGGGCAACACGATCGTGCTGAAGCATGCGCCGAGCTGTCCGGAGTCGGCGGCGGCCATCGCCGAGCTGTTCGAGCGGGTCGGCCTGCCAGAAGGGGCATACGAGAACGTCTATGCCTCTGAGGCGCAGGTCGCACGCATCATCGAGCACCCCGCGGTGCAGGGAGTCTCGCTCACCGGTTCGGAGCGCGCCGGCCGTGCTGTGGGCGAACTCGCCGGAAGAGCCATGAAGAAGGTCGTGCTCGAGCTCGGTGGATCGGATCCGTTCATCGTGTTGCCGGATGCCGACGTCGACGCAGCTGCCCGCGCCGCGGTGATCGGACGGATGGGCAATGCGGGCCAGGCCTGCACTGCCTCGAAGAGGTTCATCATCTCGGATGAGGTGTACGACGCATTCGTCGAACGCTTCACTCGTCTTGTCAGCGAGCTACGCGTCGGCGATCCGCTCGAAGACGGCGTTTCCTTCGGGCCGCTGTCGTCGGAGGCGGCGGCGAGAGCCGTCATCGACCAGGTCGACGATGCGACCGCCCATGGCGCGACCGCGCTCACCGGCGGACGTCGTCTCGACCGTCCTGGCGCGTTCGTGGAGCCCACCATCCTGGTCGACGTCACCCCGGAGGCCCGCGCCTATCGCGAGGAGATCTTCGGGCCTGTCGCCGTCGTGCACCGCGTCACCTCGGTCGACGCCGCGGTGCAACTCGCGAACGACACGCCCTACGGCCTCGGCAGTGTGATCTTCGGATCGGATCGTGGCCTCATCGCCGACGTCGCCGATCGACTGGATGTCGGGATGGTGTCGATAAACGCGCCATCGCAGACCCAGGCCGATCTGCCGTTCGGTGGCGTGAAGGCTTCGGGAGTCGGACGAGAGCTGGGCGAATACGGAATGGCGGAATTCGTGAACCGCAAGCTCATCCGGTGGCAGTGACGGCCGGGGCGTGCGCTCCGCCGGTCACCGCGTCGTCTGCCATCTGCCGCTTCGCCGGGTGTCGGCTCAGAACAGCATCGGCTGGGGTGCGGTCGCGAGTGCAGGTGCGGACGCTGATCTCGTGGCCGGCGCTGTGCGCGCGAAACTCCCTCGCCATGGTGTGAGGTCTTCCTCGTCGCTTCCGTCGAGCCCATGCATGCGGATCAGTGGTCGCGCTCGTTTGGCGAGCCACTGCCGATAGGGCTTCGGGGCTTCGGCGGACATCCCGGGATACAGCCCGAGGTAGGAGGAGACGAGGTCGGGTCGCGCCTCGCCGAGCCACTTCATGAACCAGGGCTTGACCCCGGGTCGAAGGTGGAGCGCGCCGTAGATGACACGTCGGGCTCCGGCTTCTTTGATGCGTCGGAGCGCGTCGTCGATGGCCTCGACCGAATCGGTCATGTGCGGCATGATCGGCATGAGGAAGACCGTCGCGCGGAACCCGGCATCCGCCAGAGCGCGCACCGTGTCGAGTCGAGCCTGCGTCGTCGGCGCCCCCGGCTCTATCGCCTTCTGCAGCTCATCGTCGTACATCGCGATCGACATCTGCACATCGACGGGAACCCGCGTGCCGGCCGCCACCAGCAGCGGGATGTCGCGGCGGATCAGCGTGCCCTTGGTGAGGATCGACATCGGAGTCCCCGAGGCGGCGAGTGCATCGATGATCCCGGGCATCAGCTTGTAGCGGCCCTCTGCCCGTTGGTACGGATCGGTGTTCGTTCCCAACGCGACGGTCTCGTGCTGCCAACTGCCGCGCCGGAGCTCTTTCTCGAGCACATCGACGACGTTCACCTTGACGACGATCTGCGAATCGAAGTCGGCTCCTCCGTCGAGGTCGAGGTACTCGTGGGTTCCGCGCGCGAAACAGTAAACACAAGCATGACTGCATCCGCGGTAGGGATTGATGGTCCAGGCGAACGGCATGCGCGAGGCTCCGGGCACATGATTGAGCGCAGACTTGGCGAGAACCTCATGGAACGTCATCCCGGCGAACTCCGGCGTCGTCACGGAGCGGATGATGTTGCGATCCTCCATGCCCGGCAGCGCCGCGGCATCGGTCTCCCCGACTTTCTGTCCCTGCCATCTCATCGATACATTCGAACATAGAACCGAAACAACGGCAAGTCTTCATGCGACATCCGTTCGAATGAGAGAATGAAGCAATGCACCTCTTGCCGCACGCCCAGCATGCGGCTCCGCGTTCCCCGATCCGCGGGCCGGCGCTCCCGATCGGCGTGGCCGTGACCGCCGTCGGGATGATGCTGTCGATCGCCTCGGCACCCCTGACCCCGGCGTCGGAACCGACGATGCCCGAACCCGTTGCCGTCGTTCAGGTCCCGTCTGTTCGCGTCGAGGCCACGGAGGCATCCGACCCGTGCGGAGAGCCCTCGGTGCAGCAGGCGCTCGCCGCCGGTGACGACGCGGCGACCATCGCGGGTTTCGGTGGGGGCGAGAACTTCCGCGCCGCTGTGGTCGCGGGCAACGCGCCGTGCATCTCGCTGAGCGACCCGGCTCGCGTCTGGGTCGTGGTGAACAAGGGTCGTCCGCTCGACCCGCCCGACTATGAGCCCTCGGGCCTCGAACCGGTACCTCTGCAGATGACGACGCTCTCGGGTCGCGTGCGCTCCGAGGTGGCTGCCGCCGTCGGCCAGATGGCGGACGCGGCGGAGGCCGCAGGTGTGGGGCGCATCGGGGCCAACAACGGCTACCGCTCCTACGGGCTGCAGGTGACCACGTATGAGTCACACGTCCGCGCGCAAGGCCAGAGCGGTGCGGATGCCGGCTCGGCCCGACCCGGCCACAGTGAGCATCAGACGGGGCTGGCGCTCGACGTCGTCGCCTGCGGGGCCGGTTGCGGTGGGCTCGATGGTTTCGGCGGAACGGGGCAGAGCGACTGGGTGGCGGCCCACGCCTGGGAGTACGGCTTCATCGTGCGCTACGAGGATGCCGGTACCCCGGTCACGGGCTATGCGCCGGAACCCTGGCATCTGCGTTACGTCGGAGTAGATCTGGCCGCCGCCTACCATCAGGGCGGCTTCCACACGCTCGAGGAGTTCTTCGGGCTGCCGGCGGCGCCCGACTACGCCCACTGATCGGCGCGGATGCTCGGGTTGCGGCATCCGACAACCACGGAACCCAGTTTCACGTTTCGTGGGATGCATTCTCACAATGAGCTGTCTCGGGTCCATGCTGCGCCCTAGAATCGCCGGAGCAACGATGCATGAGACGTTCAGGAGGACGGCATGGAACGCGACATCTATGAAGAGGATCACGAGGCTTTCCGGGACCTCGTCAAGGATTTCGTCAAGCGCCACGTGACGAACGCGACGAT
Source organism: Microbacterium sp. CGR2 (assembly GCF_003626735.1). Taxonomy (NCBI): domain Bacteria; kingdom Bacillati; phylum Actinomycetota; class Actinomycetes; order Micrococcales; family Microbacteriaceae; genus Microbacterium; species Microbacterium sp. CGR2. Next base: position 1,450,349 of record NZ_RBHX01000001.1, read on the forward strand.
CGAGAAGTGGGATGCCGACGGAGAAGTCGACCGTGCGACGATGCTCGCGGCCGGCGAAGCCGGGATCATCGGGCTGTCCGTCCCCGAGGAGTTCGGCGGTGCCGGCATGCTGCAGGACTACCGGTTCCGCGCGGTCGTGAACGAAGAGGTCATCGCGGTGGGCGCCGGTTCGCTCGCCGGGGCCTTCGGCATCCAGGACGACCTGGCCATCCCCTACCTGGTGCACATGGGCACGCAGGAGCAGAAGGAGAAATGGCTGCCGCGGATGGCAACCGGTGAAGTCGTCGGCGCGCTCGCGATGACCGAGCCGGGAGCCGGCAGCGACCTGCGCGGGATCAAGACCACCGCCAAGAAGGTCGACGGCGGCTACATCGTCAACGGCGCGAAGACCTTCATCTCGTCGGGCGCGACCGCCGACCTCGTCGTCACCTTCGTCAAAACAGGAGAGGGCAACCGCCCCGACGCGTTCAGCCTCGTGCTGATCGAGAACGGCATGGAGGGGTTCGACCACGGCAAGAAGCTGCACAAGATGGGCTTCCAAGGTCACGACACCGCCGAGCTGTCGTTCAGCGACGTGTTCGTTCCGGACGAGAACCTCATCGGCGGCAAAGAGGGTATGGGCTTCATCCAGCTCATGATGAACCTGCCGCTCGAGCGCCTGTCGATCGGCGTCGCGGGAGCCGCCGCGGCCCAGGCCGCTCTCAACTGGACGGTCGCCTACACGAAGGACCGCGAGGCCTTCGGCGAGCGGATCATCGACTTCCAGAACACGCGGTTCAAGATCGCCGACATGGCGACCACGGTCGACGCGCTCTGGGCATACATCGACCGCGCGCTGCTCGCCTACAAGGAGGGCAAGCTCACTCCGGAGGAGGCCGCGAAGGTCAAGTTCTGGGCGACCGAGCGCGAGTGGGAAGTGCTCGACACCGGCGTGCAGCTGCACGGAGGCTACGGCTACATCACGGAGTACCCGATCGCCCGGGCATTCCTCGACGCCCGTGTGCACCGCATCTACGGAGGCACCAACGAGATCATGCGCGAGATCGTCGGCCGCCAGATCGCCGGCAAGCGCTGAGGTCCGCTGACCCTTCACTCTCCTCCGGTGCGGGGGTCAGAAACACACCCCGGGAGGTCCGGGATGCGTTTGTGGCCTCCCACCGCGTGGGCGCCCGTGCCGGACTCAGCGCGACCGTGGCGTGCGGCCGGGGCGGCCGATATCGGCCCGGGCGTCGCTGCGAGTGTCCGTCGGCATCGATTCGCCCGCGGCACCCGACCGGCTCATGCCGAGGGCTCCGCCGCGATCTCGCGAGCGGACTTCGATGCGGGCGCCGCCGCACCGCTCTTCCAGTAGCCGCAGAAGCTCACTGCGTGCTTGTCGACTCCCCGTTCGCCGACGAGGAGCTTGCGCGCCCCCGATGCGAGGGCCTGCTCGCCCGCCGCATAGGCGTGGAACGGAGCCCCCGGCAGAGGAGTCCGGCTCAGCGTCTCGAGGGCGAGCGAGCCGGGAACGACGTCCTGCGGCCGGACGATCCAGACGACCGCGATGCCCGACGGATGGCGGAACTCCTGCGCATCTTCCTCGGACGGCACCTCGATGATCGCCGTGCCCACAGCATCCGTCGGCAGCGAGGCGCAGATCGAGGCGATCGCGGGCAGGGCGGTCTCATCGCCGGCGAGTAGCACGCGTTCGGTTCCCCGCTGCGGGTTGAAGGTGAGCCCCTCATCGATGATGAGGACGTGTTCACCGGGCTGGCACGTCTCCGCCCAGCGCGATGCCGGGCCCGCGGTTCCGTCTGCGGCCGAGCCGTGCAGGAAGAAGTCGACATCGATCTCGGCGCCGGCCGTCGCGGTCGCGGGCCGGTAGGCGCGCACCGTGTAGTTGCGCATCACCGGACGCTCGCCCTCGGGAATGCGCAAGAACTTGAGGTAGCCGAACATCTTGTTGGCCTTCGCGGGGACCCGGTCGAGGCCCGCATCACCCCCGACGGGCAGGAACAGTCGGAACCATTGATCGAAGCCCATCGGGCGGAACTTCGCGATGTCGCCACCGCCGAGTGTCACCCGTGCCCAGTGCGCGGAGAGCCGTTCGCTGCGCACGACCGTCAGATGGAGGAGATCCGACGATTCGGGTTTGACCAGTTTGCTGTATGCCATGGGGCGCCTTTCAGGGGAGCTGCCAGGGGAAGAATGCGACGAGGATCACGACGGATGTCGCGAAGCTCGACACGGTGAAGACGGCGTCCCGCACGCGGAAGGGCACGAGGTGGCGCTCGGTGCGCGTCGCGTGCGCGCCGAAAGCGCGAGAGTCCATCGCGAGGGCGACGCGCTCGGCGTGGCGGATGGCCCCGGCGAGCAGCGGCACGATGTACCCCCACCCCCGCGCGATGCGTGCGAACGGCCCCCGGCCGCCGTGGTGCCCGCGCACGCGGTGCGCCGCGCGGATGACGGCGAGCTCATGGCCGAAGCGGGGGACGAACCGGAAGGCCGCGAGGGCGGTGTAGCCGATTCGATAGGGCACCCGCACCTGCTGCACGCTGGCCCGGACGAGGTCGGGGCCGGTCGTGGTGAGCCCTCCGATGAGCGCGAGGGCGACGATCGATCCCAGCCGCAGCGCCGTCGCGAAGCCGATCTCCAGCGCTCCCGCGTACAGGGTCCACGTGCCGATCCGGACGATCGCCGGGCTCTCAGCGACCAGGCTCGCGTCGACCCAGAGGGAGAAGCCGATGCCGATGGCCAGCATCCCGATCGGCAGGGCGAGCAGCAGCAGGGCGAGGAGGCGGGCAGTCAGTCGGGCGCCGATCAGGATGATGGCATACGCCAGCAGCAGGAACACTGCCGGCGTGGTGAGATCTCGCACGAATACGAGGACGATCATCGCCGGTGCGAAGCCGATGATCTTCGCGAGCGGGTTCAACGCGTACAGGAACTGGTGACGAGAGGTCACCGTCATCGATGCGTACGGGTCGATGGTGACGGTCGTCACGGCGTGACCTCCCTGCCTGCGGATGCCAGCACGCGCTGCAGCGGGGGAAGACGCAGTCCCGCCCCCGCGAGCAGGTCCTCGTCCTGGAACAGCTCCGAGGTCGGACCCGCGGCATGCACGCGCCCGGCAGCCAGCACGATCGTGTGGGTGGTGTGCTCCGCGACGAGCTGCAGGTCGTGGGTCACGATCACGATCGTCGTACCCTCGGTGCGCAGACTCTCCAGCAGATCGAGGAGTTCGGTTGCTCTGGCACGATCCTGCCCGAACGTGGGCTCGTCGAGGGCGAGTACCCGGGGGCGCGTGATCAGCGCGGTTCCGACGGACAGGCGACGCTTTTCGCCTCCGGAGAGCAGGAAGGGATGCACCGTGGCCTTGTGCTCGAGTCCGAACCGGATCAGCATCTCTTCGACGCGCGACGTGATCTCGGCATCCGGAGTCTTGCGCAGCCGCAGCCCATGCGCGAGTTCATCGAAGACGGTGTGGGCGATGAACTGGTGCTCCGGGTTCTGGAAGACGAACCCGATCCGCGCAGCGAGGTCGCGCGGCGATGCCGCCCCGGGGTCGATGCCGTCGATGCTGACCTGCCCCTTCGGCGGAGGGACCACTCCGGCGAGAGCCTGGATGAGCGTGGTCTTGCCTGCCCCGTTGGCGCCGATGATCGCGGTCAGGCTGCCTGCCTCGATGTCGAGATCGATGCCGTGCAGGATCGGGGTGTTCCGTCGGCGTACCGTCAGCCCGCGAGCGCGAGCGCGGATGAGGGGGAGGGCGGAGGATGAGGGCGCGGCCGGGCGTTTCGGGTCGGTGTTTCGCACCTCGCGGGGCGAACGGGTGGGGGGTGTGAGCTGGGCGGCGAGTTCCTCCGGCGAGAGTGGCAGAGGATCGAAACGGTGGCCCCCGGCCTGCAACCTCAGCGCCGCCAAGGTCGCTGCGGGGAGCCAGACACCCATCCGGACGAGGTCGTCGGCATTCTCGCGGATCACCTCGCCCGCCGCTCCGTCGAAGGCCACGCGGCCCCCACGGTCGAGCACGATCGTCCGCGTGACGAAGCTCATCGCGGCGTCGAGGTTGTGCTCGACGAGCAGGATGGCGCGGTCTCCCGTCGCGACCACATCCGCGAGTGCGGCGTAGACATCGTCGATCCCTTGCGGATCGAGGTTCGCGGTCGGTTCGTCGAGCACGATCAGCGGCGATCCCATCGCGAGCGCACACGCGATTGCGAGGCGCTGTCGCCCGCCGCCGGAGAGGTGGTCGGGATTCTCGTCGCGGCGATCCCAGAGCGCGACCCGCCGAAGCGCGTCCTCCACCCGGGATCGGACCTCGTCGAGGGGGAGCAGGAGGTTCTCCGGCCCGAACGCGACTTCGTCGTAGACGCTGCCGGTGACGATCTGTGCATCCGGATCCTGGAAGACCATCCCGACATGCGTGCTCAGCGTCGCCGGGAGCGTCGTCGCGGTGTCGAGGCCTCCCGCCTCGACCGTGCCGGTCATGGCGGCGGGGAGAGCGTGCGGGATGAGCCCGTTCAGCGCGAGCGTGAGCGTCGACTTGCCCGAACCCGACGGGCCGAGGAGGAGGACGACCTCACCGGGCTCGATGTCGAAAGTGACGTCGCGGGGTGACGGGCGCGCAGCATCCACGTGGGTGAGAGACAACTCACGCACGCTGAGCAGGGGCGCGGATGGGCGCACGGCGAAGTCCAGAGGTCGGGGATCGGACCCTCTCAACTTAGCTGAGCCTTACCTGATTTGCCATCCGCACCGAAGAGCGCATGCACAGGAGTCGGAGCGGTCAGCGGCGAGCCACTCCCGCGCGGGTGAGCGCTGTGCCGACAGCCAGACCGACGGCTGTCCAGGCGATCGGGCCGAGCACCGAGATCGCCAGATACAGAACCTGTGCCCAGAGGGGCATCGTGCTCAGATGCGCAGCGAAGAACACGACGATCGCGACGACGACACCGATCGCGGCGGCCGAGACGAAGAAACGCCAGGCACCCCAAGACCGGTAACGGGTCAGGGCGGCGACGCCCTCCTGGATCGCGCCGAAGAGCAGCGCGGTGCCCAGGAAGCGAAGGGACCATGCCGGGTTGAAAGCGCTCGCCACCAACGCCGCGAGCACATGGCTGATCAGCGCGACGAGGGGTCGACGCAGCACCTCCTGCGCGATGATTCCGGGGAGCACGTGCGAGCCGAGGACGATCCCGTAGAGGAACGCGGGGCCCGCGAGGACCGGGATCGTGACCCACCCGGCGATGCCGCCGACGATGCCGGTGGCGACGCCGATCGCTGCACAGACCAGGAGGGTTCTGGTTGACAGGACGGGAGTTCGGGCCACGGTTCCAGCCTAGTTGCGGGGCTGCGGGCGGGCGCCGAGGTCGACGAAAGTCACCCCCCTGGCCGTTCGTCTAGGTTTCGTCGCTGCATATGGTGTCGTCCGCGAACGCGGACTATTTTCAGCCGTGGTGCGGCAACGCCGTCGCACCCCGATCATCGGGAGAAGCACATGGGTCGAACACCCCTCCGATTGGCAGCGGCCGCCACCCTGGCCACGCTGTTCATCGCATCGACAGCCGCCGCGGGCTACGCGGACGCCGAAACGGCGACGCATCCGGCACCCGTCGCCGGCACGCCGGGCCATTACATCGTGGTCATGAAGTCCGACCCGCTCGCCAGCTACGAAGGTGACGTCAAAGGACTCAAGGCCACCAAGCCCGCGGAGGGTGAGCAGCTCGAGACCCAGTCCGAGGACTCGCGACGCTACGTCAAGCACCTGCAGACGAAGCAGACCGACCTCGCCACGAAGGTGGGCGTGACTCCCGACACCACGTACCAGGTCGCACTCAACGGGTTCAGTGCCGACCTCACCGGCGACCAGGTCGACCGGCTGCGTGCCTCGAAGGACGTGTACGCCGTCTTCCCGGACGAGGTCCGCCACCCCGACGCGCAGACGTCGACCGACTTCCTCGGCCTCGGCGACGACCGCAAGGGCCGCGGCGGCGTCTGGCAGCAGACCGGCGGGGTCGACAAGGCCGGCGAGGGCGTCGTCGTCGGCGTCATCGACACGGGCATCGCGCCCGAGCATCCGTCGTTCGAGGGCAAGAAGCTCAAGAAGCAGAAGAAGCAGCCCAACCGGCACAAGGGGAGCCAGCCGTACACCGACGGCACCTCGGTGTTCTTCGACAAGTCCGACGGCGGGCAGTTCCAGGCAGCGATGATCGAGGGCCAGGAATGGGACAAGAGCGACTACTCGTCCAAGCTCATCGGCGCCCGGCACTTCTTCGCCGGCGCCGAGGCGGCAGGCTTCGACTTCCAGTACGACTACCTTTCGCCGCGTGACGGCGATGATCACGGTTCGCACACCGCGAGCACCGCGGCCGGGAACTTCGGTGTGGAAGCATCCGTCGGCGGAGTCGAGTTCGGCACCGTGTCCGGCGTCGCACCCGGCGCCAAGGTCGCGGCCTACAAGGCCTGCTACGTCGGGCCCGACGACGCCGTGACCGACGATGACATCTGTGCATTGAGCGACCTCGTCGCGGCGATCGACCAGGCCGTCGCCGACGGAGTCGACGTGATCAACTACTCGATCGGAGGGGGTGCGGCCAAGACCGTGCTCGCCCCGGAGGACATCGCGTTCTTCAACGCCGCGGCCGCAGGCGTCTTCGTGGCCACCAGTGCCGGCAACGACGGACCCGACCCGGTCACCGCCGACCACGCCTCACCCTGGTACACGACCGTCGCCGCCTCGACCGTCCCCACCTGGGAGGGCACGGTGCAGTTCGACGGGTTCGAGCAGGCGGGCGCCTCGGTGAGCGTGCCCTTCGGCGAGACCGTCACCGGACCTTCGATCTACGCGGCGGATGCCGCCGCAGCCGGCGCGGTCGATCCGCGTCTCTGCACTCCGGGCTCCCTCGACCCGGCCAAGGTCACCGGCCACATCGTCGTCTGCGATCGCGGCGGCAACGCTCGAGCAGAGAAGTCGCAGGTCGTGAAGGATGCCGGCGGCATCGGCATGGTCCTCGTGAACGTTCCCGGCGAGGCCGACTCGCTGGACAACGACTTCCACGCGGTGCCGACCGTGCACCTTAACGCTGTGCACCGCGAGGCCGTCCTGGCGTACGTGCAGGGCGGTACTGACCGGCCCATCACCCTCGTCGGCGAGAACACGACGGGCGTGACCACGCCGACTCCGCAGATCGCGGGCTTCTCGAGCCGTGGACCGATGCTCGCAGACGGCAGCGACGTGCTCAAGCCCGACGTCTCCGCTCCCGGTGTCGCGATCCTCGCGGCGACGCACAACGCTCCGGGTGAGGACCCGACATTCGGCATCCTCTCCGGGACCTCGATGTCATCCCCGCACGTCGCAGGGCTCGGCGCCCTGTATCTCGGGGAGCGTCCGAACGCGACACCGGCGGAGGTGAAGTCCGCGATGATGACCACCGCGTACGACACCGTCCTCGCCGACGGGTCGGCGAACACCGACCCGTTCGAGCAGGGCGCCGGTCACGTCGATCCGAAGCGCTACCTCAACCCGGGTCTGCTGTACCTCAACGGAGTCGCAGATTGGGCGGCGTTCCTCGAAGGCAAGGGGCTGGCGGAGTTCAACGGCGTCGAGCCCATCGACGGCAGCGATCTCAACCAGGCCTCCTTCTCGATCGGATCACTCGCCAGCGCCCAGACCGTCACCCGTTCCGTGACCTCCACGGAGGCGGGGACGTTCACGGCGGCGGCGGAGGTGCCGGGCGTGAACGTGACGGTCGAGCCGGCCACGCTGTCCTTCGACGCACCGGGGCAGACGAAGTCGTTCACGGTCACCTTCGACAACGCCAGCGCGCCCGTCGAGGAATGGGCGACCGGTTCGCTGACCTGGAAGAGCGCCGAGAACACGGTGCGCACACCGATCGCGGTGTTCCCGGTGACCGCGGATGCTCCGGCAGAGGTCGCCGGCACCGGCGTGGACGGCAATGCCACCGTCGAGATCACCCCCGGTCTCGACGGCGAGCTCCCGCTCGGCCTATCCGGTCTCACGCCGTTCGAACTGCTCGCCGATCCGGACAACCCGGTCGAGGGGCACTCGGGTGACGAGACCTCGGGAGACGAGAACAAGGACGTGTCGTGGGTCGTGACCGTGCCGGAAGGAACGACGCTCTCCCGGTTCGATCTCGACTCGTCGGATGACGAGGGCAGCGACCTCGACCTGTCCGTGTACCGGGTGGTGAGCGCGGATGACCTGAGGTACTACGAGCGGTGGCAGTCGGCGACCGCCTCCGCGGACGAGCAGGTCACGATCCCCGCGCCGACCGCCGGCACGTACCTCGTCGTCGCCAACATGTACTCGACGACGGGCCCCATGACATGGGACATGACCTACGCCAACGTGCTGCCCGAGGGTGAGGGGGCGTTCGCGGCGACGCCGAACCCTCTCCCCGTGATGCGCGGGGAGCAGACGAGCTACGAGCTCAGCTGGTCCGGCCTCACTGCCGGCACCCGCTACCTCGGGCTCGTGCAGTACGGCGACTCGGCGGTCCGGACGATCGTCACCGTCGACGCCGGATAATCGCGGCGTTTCGTCTCGCTCGCTCGGCGACCGGAAACGGTCGTCGAGCGAGCGGAGCGAGCCGGACGGAGCGCCGGTCGGACCGTTCGTCGCGTTGACCGCGCCGCTCGTCGCAGCATCCGCCACGGTGGTCGCGGAGGGCCGGAGCAGCTTTCTATCGTGGGGGAACGCAATGATGCGCATCCTGAGGAGAACCCCATGACCGCACCCTCGTCGCGCCGCCGCGACGTCGACGGACTCGCCGACGGCAGAACCCCCCTCGCCACCGACCCCGACCTCCCCGCAGTCGCCCTGAGCGACGAGCACCGGGAGAACGCCGAACGTTGGACCTGGCCGAAGATCCTCATCTGGGCGGCCATCGCGCTGTTGGGCGCTGTCGCCTGGACGATGCTCGCCATCGTCCGCGGTGAGACCGTGAACGCGATCTGGTTCGTGTTCGCGGCCGTCTGCACGTACCTCATCGGCTACCGCTTCTACTCGAAGGTGATCGAGAAGTACATCACCCGACCGGACGACCGCCGCGCGACGCCCGCCGAGGTCAAACAGGACGGCAAGGACTACGTCCCCACCGACCGTCGGGTGCTCTACGGTCACCACTTCGCCGCCATCGCCGGGGCCGGTCCGCTCGTCGGACCTGTGCTCGCCGCGCAGATGGGCTACCTCCCCGGAACGATCTGGATCATCGTGGGCGTCGTGCTCGCGGGCGCCGTGCAGGACTACACGGTCCTCTTCTTCTCGATGCGCCGCGGCGGTCGCACGATCGGTCAGATGGCACGGCAGAAACTCGGCCGCATCGGCGGGACGGCGGCGATCATCGCCTCCCTGCTGATCATGCTCATCATCGTCGCGATCCTCGCGCTGGTCGTCGTGAACGCGCTGGGGGAGAGCCCGTGGGGCGTCTTCTCGGTGGCGATGACCATCCCGATCGCCATCTTCATGGGTGTCTACCTGCGATTCCTGCGACCCGGCAAGGTCACCGAGGTCTCGATCATCGGGTTCGCGCTGCTGATGGCCGCGATCATCGGCGGCGGCTGGGTCGCGGGCACCGAGTGGGGTCAAGCGATCTTCCACCTCGACCGCACCACGATCGCCTGGGGCATCATCATCTACGGGTTCATCGCCGCCGTGCTCCCCGTCTGGCTGCTGCTGGCACCGCGCGACTACCTGTCGACGTTCATGAAGATCGGTGTGATCGTGATGCTCGCCGGAGCGATCATCCTGGTACGTCCGGAGATCACGGTCCCCGCCGTCAGCATCTTCGGCGAGAACGGAATGGGACCGGTGTTCGCCGGGCCTCTCTTCCCGTTCCTGTTCGTCACGATCGCGTGCGGGGCGTTGTCGGGCTTCCATGCTCTGATCGCATCGGGCACCACTCCCAAGCTCATCGAGAAGGAACGGCAGACGCGCTTCATCGGCTACGGCGGCATGCTCATGGAGTCGTTCGTCGCGATCATGGCGCTGGTGGCCGCGATCTCGATCGACCAAGGCATCTACTTCGCGATGAACGCGCCGGCGGCAGCGACAGGCGGGACGGTCGAGGGCGCCGTGGCGTTCGTGAACTCCCTGGGGCTCACGGGGGTGAACCTCACACCGGAGATGCTCACCGGCACGGCGGATGCCGTGGGCGAGGAGTCGATCGTGTCCCGAACCGGCGGCGCCCCGACCCTCGCTCTCGGACTCGCGAACATCATGCAGCAGGCCCTGGGCGGTCAGGCGCTCATGGCGTTCTGGTACCACTTCGCGATCATGTTCGAGGCGCTGTTCATCCTCACCGCGGTGGATGCCGGAACCCGCGTCGCGCGCTTCATGCTGCAGGACTCGATCGGCGCCTGGTTCCCGAAGTTCCGTGACGTCTCCTGGCGCCCCGGCGTCTGGATCTGCACCGCCATCATGGTGGCGGGCTGGGGAGCGATCCTCATCCTCGGCGTGACCGACCCGCTCGGCGGCATCAACACCTTCTTCCCGCTGTTCGGGATCGCGAACCAGCTGCTCGCCGCGATCGCGCTCGCCGTGGTGCTGGCGATCGTCGCGAAGCGCGGGCGGAGCTACTTCAGGTGGCTGTGGATCATCGCCGCGCCGCTCGCCTTCACCGCCGTCGTGACGATCACGGCCTCGCTGTACAAGATCGCCTCGCCCGTCCCGGCGATCGGCTACTGGGCCAATCACTTCCGCTACGTCGAAGCCCGCGACACGGGTGACACGTCGCTCGGCGCTCCGGAGGTGCTCGACGCGGTCATCCGCAACACGGCCGTCCAAGGCACGCTGTCGATCATCTTCGTCACGCTCGCGATCATCGTGATGGTCGCAGCCGTGATCGTCACGATCCGGGCCATCCGCAACGGCGGGGGTGACAACACCGAGGACGAGCCGGTGGCATCGCGTCGCTTCGCTCCCGCGGGCTTCCTGCCATCGGCCGCGGAGCGCGATCTCGAGAAGGAGTGGGAGCCGATCCTCACAGCCGACCGCAAGACGTCGGCCCATGGATGAGAACGCGATGATGACCAAGGCGGATGCTGCGACCACCCCCCTGCGTGCGCTGTTCGGCGCCGCGGGGCGGGTGGGCCGCGGCATCCGCTGGTACATGACGAATCTGATGGGCGACAGCGCCTACGCGACGTATGTCGCCCATCACCACCGCCAGCATCCGGACGAGGAGCCGATGACGGAGCGCCAGTTCTGGCGGCAGCGCATGGACGACCAGGACCGCAACCCGGGCGCTCGTTGCTGCTGAGGCCGGAACTTCTGCGGCCTGTCGCATGTTCGGCGGCCTTTCCCGCCGAATCGGGCCGCAGGAGTGGGCTTCGGCCGCAGACGTGCCTGGCGAAGCCCAGTCCTAGGCTGAGGGCATGACCGACGTCGTTCTCGCTGCGGTGCTGGGTGTGCTCGGCGGGATCGTCCTGACGGTTCTGCTGCTGCTCGCCCGACGACTGGCGCGCGGCACCACCGACCTGGGCAGCGAAGCAGAACAGGCGGCGCTCGCCGCTCTCCATCACGCGAGTCTGGCCGCTCCGCACCTGCGGGCCGGTCTCGCCGCACCCGATGTCGTGAAGGCCGCTCGCCACCTTCGGGTGCTGCTGGGCAGCGCCGCCGTGGCGATCGTGAGTGCCGACGGGACGGTGTCATCCGACGGATCCGACGGGATGGAACCGGCAGCCATCCGTATCGCAGAGCGTGTCACGGCATCCGGTCGGCGTCAGGTCTTCCCCTCGCCGGAGGCCTCCGACCACCTCGAAGGCGTCGGGGCACCCATCCGTGTCGACGGTCAGATCGTGGGTGTCGTGGTCGCCTTCGCCGCCCCCGTGCGGGCCGCCCTGGTGCGCGCTGCCGAAGAGGTCGCCGACTGGTGCGCGGCGCAGGTGGAGCTCGGCGGGCTCGACGCCTCGCGGACTCAGTTGGCCGAGGCGGAGCTGCGATCGCTTCGAGCGCAGATCTCCCCGCACTTCATCTACAACGCGCTCACGGCCATCGCGTCGTTCATCCTCACCGACCCCGCCCGCGCGCGGAAGCTCGTTCTGGAGTTCGCGGACTTCACCCGGTATTCGTTCCGGCGGCAGGGTGAGTTCACGACGCTCGCGGAGGAGCTGGGCAGCATCCGCTCGTATCTCGAACTCGAGCGGGCGCGCTTCGGCGAACGACTGAAGGTCACCCTGCAGATCGCGCCGGAGACGCTCTCGACCGTCATTCCGTTCCTCTCGGTGCAGCCGCTCGTGGAGAATGCGGTGCGGCACGGTCTCGAGCCCGGGGAAGGCGGCGGTGAGATCCGCATCGTGTCGCGCGACGACGGCACCCACACCGACATCACGGTGGAGGACGACGGGGTCGGAATGGATCCGGAGAGCCTCCGTTCGACGCTGACCGCCGTCGATGACGGGCTGCACGTCGGTCTCCGCAACGTCGACACGCGCCTGCGTCAGCTCTACGGATCCGAGGGCGCGCTGGTCGTCGAGACCAATACGGGCGCCGGTACCCTGGTGCGCATGCGGGTCCCGAAATCACAGCCGATGCACGACCCGGACAACGACTGAGGCCGCCCATGATCGACGTCCTCGTCGCTGACGATGAGAAGCCCGCACTCGACGAACTCGTCCATCTCCTTCGCGCGGATGCGCGGATCGGGGAGATCTTGACCGCGGGCAGCGGCGCGGAGGCGCTCCGCGTCCTGTCAGCGCGCGTCGTGCAGATCGCTTTCCTCGACATCCACATGCCCGGTCTCACGGGTACCGAGCTGGCGCGCGCACTGCTCTCGCTCTCCCGGCCACCGGTCGTCGTCTTCGTGACCGCCGACGAAGCCCGGGCCGTGGAAGCTTTCGAGTTGCGTGCCGCGGACTATCTGCTCAAGCCGGTGCGTGCGGACCGATTGCGTCGCGCCGTCGATCGGGCCGTCGAACTCGCCGACGCGGCGCCATCGGGGGACGACGAAATCCTCCCCGTCACTGTCGGATCGGCGGTGCGCTTCGTGCGGCGGGCCGACGTGCTCTGGGTTCAAGCGCAGGGAGACTACTCGCGGTTGCACACCGGCGAGGGGGCCGGTCATCTCGTGCGCATCCCGATCTCCGAACTGGAAGCGCGATGGACGGATGCCGGGTTCCTCCGCATCCATCGCTCTTCGCTGGTCCGCACGGCGGCCGTGACCCAGGCGCGTCTCTCCGGCTCGGACCCCTCCGTCTCGCTGGGCGACCTGACGCTCGCGGTCAGCCGTCGGCTGGTCCCGGCGGTGCGCGAAGCTCTCGTGCGCGGCGAGGCAACCGGATGACCGAGAGGCCACGACGCGTGCGAGTGACGTCAGACCTGCCTGCCCGGCGTCCGTCTGCGTTCACCCGCGGCATCGCACTGCCGGGTTCGCCGGTCGATGAGGCGGATGCCGTGTACGCCAGGGCCCTCATGCGCAGTCAGTTTCGTCTGGCGCTCGGCACTGTCGCCGGGTTCGTGGTGGTGGTGATCACGATGACGCTCGCCATCGCACTGATCCCCGAGATCGGGCTGGTCGTCGTGTGGGGCGTGCCCCTCTCGTGGCTGTTGCAGGCGTATGCGTTCTACCCGGTCATCCTCGTCTTCGCCGTGCTGTTCGTGCGGACTGCCGCGCGTAACGAACGCCGCTATCGGGCGCTGCGGGACCGCGAATGAATGCGGCGATGGATCTGGTCGGCGTCGCCCTCGTCGTGATCGCGACCCTGCTCATCGGCGTGTACGGGCTGCGCATCTCGCGTACGACGGGAGATTTCTTCGTCGCCTCGCGCACAGTGCGTCCGGTGTGGAACGCCTCAGCGATCAGCGGCGAGTATCTTTCCGCCGGCACCTTCCTCGGGCTCGCCGGCATCGTGCTGCTCGACGGCGCCCGTGGCTTCTGGTTCCCGATCGGCTACGCGGCCGGCTATCTCCTGGTGCTCGCGTTCGTGGCGGCGCCCCTGCGGCGCAGCGGCGCCTACACGATTCCCGACTTCATCGAAGCGCGATTGGAGTCGACCGCCGCGCGACGCGTCACCAGCCTCGCCGTGCTCATCATCGGCTGGCTCTACATCGTGCCGCAGCTGCACGGCGCCGGCATCACGCTGCTCGCCGTGGCTGGTCTCCCCCAGTGGGTCGGAGCCGTGACGGTCGCTGTGCTCGTGGCCGGTGCGGTGGCTGCCGGCGGAATGCGAGCGATCACCTACGTCCAGGCGTTCCAGTACTGGCTCAAACTCACCGCCCTTCTCGTGCCGGTCGTGTGCATCGCATTCGCGTTGAGCGGCGGCCCGCATCCCTTCGACCCTGCCCTGGTGTTCCCCGCCGAAGCAGGACCGTCGGGGTTCGATGCCTACGAGACGGCATCCCTGCTGCTCGCGCTGCTGCTCGGAACGATGGGTCTGCCGCATGTCCTGGTGCGGTTCTACACCAGCCCGACAGGAGCTTCCGCGCGACGGACGACAGTCATCGTCATCGCGATGGTCAGCGCTTTCTACGCGGTGTCGAGCACGATGGGACTGCTCGCTCGCATCGCCGCCCCCGATCTCGCCGTTCCCGGCATCGCGGACACCGTCGTGCTGCAGCTGCCCTCCCGCGTCTTCCCCGGGATGTTCGGGGAGCTGCTCACGGCGCTCATCGTCGCCGGTGCCTTCGCGGCGTTCCTCGCGACCTCGGCGGGCCTGGTCGTCTCCCTCGCCGGGGTCATCAGCCAGGACGTCTTCTCCGGCTCGGTTCGATCGTTCCGATTGTCGGCCGTCCTCTGCGCGATCGTTCCTCTCGTCGTCGCGCTCCTCACCGCTCCCGCGGGACTCGGATCGAGCGTCGGCGTGGTGTTCGTGGTGGCGGCGTCGACGCTTTCGCCGGTCGTGCTGCTCGGAGTCTGGTGGCGAGGACTCACCGCGCGAGGAGCCGTGGCCGGGATGCTGTCCGGCGGGCTCGCGGCCGGCCTTGCTCTCCTCGTGCACGCGGCGATCGGAGGCGTCGGGATCGCCGCGCCCTACCTCGCTCAACCCGCTGCGTGGACGATCCCGTTGGCCGCGGCCGTCACCGTCTTCGTCTCGATCGGGGATCCGCGGGGGCCGTCGCCCCGGACCGACCGCTTCCTCGCGAGGGTGCATACGCCGCGTTGAGGAGTCGGGGTGCGAGGCGGGCGTGCGCCTCGGGTGGGGACGTGGTGCGGCGGGACCGCGTCAGATCTTGCGACTGCGGGGCATGAGCCGCACGGGTGGCAACGGCGGAGCCGGGATGCGCTGATCGTGCCCGACGACCTCGCCGAAACGAGCGGATGCCGCCTCCCAGGCCTCGCGCGCCGTGGCGATCTCCTCGTGCGTGCGTCCGGCGAAGTTCCACCACATCACGATCTCGTCCTCGAACGGCTCGCCACCGAGGAGGAACAGCATTGCACCCTCGCCTGTCGAGACCTCCACCTCATCACGGGAGTCGCCGAGGTACAGCAGTCCGTTGCGTTCGAGCGGATGCTCCGACACCACGGCGTCGCCTTCGACGAGCATCAGCGCGTGCTCCCAGTCCGAGCGCAGTGGGACGCGTACGCGTGTGCCGGGGGAGAGGGCGATCTCAGCGCCGACGATGGGAGTGTGCACGGTCGCAGGCGAGCGCACGCCGGCGAACTGGCCGAGGACGACGGTGGCGGCGGCATCCGCGCCCTCGTCGGCGGCGAGCGTCACTCGGGGGAGGTCGGTGTGGCGTTCGAAGCCTGCGGCTCCCTGGCGCGCGGAGTCGGGCAGCACCACCCAGAACTGCAGTGCGTCGAGCGGCACCGGGCCCTCTCCGACCGAGTACTCCGAGTGCGAGATGCCGTCGCCGGCGGTCATCAGGTTGAGCTGACCTCGTCGCAGATCGACGTCGCTGCCGAGTGAGTCCCGGTGGCGGATCTCGCCGACGAGCGGCCAGGTGACGGTCTGCAGGCCGATGTGCGGATGCGGCTCGACGCGCATCCGCGTCTCGGCGGGACCGAACCGATCGAGGAAGCACCAGGCGCCGATGGTGGGGAGGTTGCGATGGGGCAGCGCGCGCAGCACGCTCATGCCGCGGACGCCGCCGAGGGGAACCTCTCGCGGTTCCAGCAGGAGCCGGCGAGCCCCGATCATGACGCGCTGCTCGGTGCCGTCGAGCCGTCCTCGCTCCGGGATGCGGCGTCCGTATGAGTCGATGTCGCTGATCCGTTCGACGTGCGCCGGCGGATCTCCGCGCCGGCGATCTCGTGCGTTTCCAGATACTTCGCGATGTACGGGCACAGCGGCACGATCGCGGCGCCCGATGCCGCAGCATCCGTCAGCGCATCGAACGCCAGCCTGCTCGCGAGGCCCTGGCCTTGGAACGCCTCGTCCACTTCGGTATGGATGAAGCGGATCGCCCCGGGGCGGATGTCGAACGCTGCGAAACCGGCGAGAACCCCGTCCGCGCGGATCTCATACCTCGAGGCATCGTCGTTGCGGGTGACGGTGATGTCGGTCATCGGATGCTCCTTAGGGCGCCTGGATCAAACTTACGCCCGCCGGCGACGCGCGGGTCGGCGGCGGGGTGTGGAGAGCCGTCCTCGACGTCGGCGGGGATGGTTACGCTGGATGGATGCCGCAGACTTCCCGTGACCCGTACGAAGGATGGGTCCCCGAGCCGGTCGACGGCCACTCCGATGAACCGTGGGGAGACGGCTGGGAACCGGCGGAGCCGCCCGAGCCGTTGGATTGGGAACCGCAGGGCGCAGGCTTCGAACCCCCGCTCGACTGGGGTCCAGGGCCGACGACGCCCGTGTCGCCGCGGTCCGGGCCGACGGGGGTTGAGCCGTCGGGTTCGGTGGGGACGGTGCGGAGAGCCACGCCCAGCCGCTACCCGACTGCTCGCGACGCGCTGCACACGGTCTTCGGTTATGACGAGTTCCGCAGTGATCAGGCTGAGATCGTCGAGCAGGTGATCGCAGGTGGCGACGCCGTCGTGCTGATGCCGACGGGCGCCGGAAAGAGCATCACCTACCAGGTCCCGGCGCTCGTGCGCGAAGGGACAGGGCTGGTGATCAGTCCGCTCATCGCACTGATGCACGACCAGGTCGACGCCCTGCGCGCCAACGGCGTGAAAGCCGCGTACCTGAACTCGACGCAGTCGCCGCAGGAGCGAAGCAGCGTCGAGCGGTCCTACATCGCCGGCGAACTCGACCTGATCTACGTCGCGCCGGAGCGGCTGTCCAGCCCGCAGACGACCTCGCTCCTGCAGCGCGGCACACTCAGCGTCATCGCGATCGACGAAGCGCACTGCGTGTCCCAATGGGGTCATGACTTCCGTCCGGACTATCTGGCGCTCGGCGATCTGGGGGAGCGTTTCCCCGGAGTGCCGCGCATGGCGCTCACCGCCACCGCGACCCGCGCCACGCACCGGGAGCTCACCGAGCGCCTGCGTCTCGACGCGGCGAAGCACTTCGTGGCGAGCTTCGACCGGCCGAACATCCAGTACCGGATCGTGCCGAAGGTCGACCCCCGCAAGCAGCTGGTCGCCTTCATCAAGTCCC
Organism: Microbacterium sp. CGR2; assembly: GCF_003626735.1. Lineage (NCBI taxonomy): Bacteria > Bacillati > Actinomycetota > Actinomycetes > Micrococcales > Microbacteriaceae > Microbacterium > Microbacterium sp. CGR2. The sequence goes on from NZ_RBHX01000001.1 coordinate 1,467,841, forward strand.
AGACACCGGCGACCGATTCCGGCGCGCAGCCCGCGGGCATCGTCTACGCGCTCAGCCGCAAGTCCGTCGAGCAGACGGCGACGTACCTCGCCGCCCAGGGGATCGACGCGCTGCCCTACCATGCGGGCCTGCCCGCAGAGGTGCGGGCGGCGAACCAATCGCGTTTCCTCCGGGACGACGGCGTGGTGATGGTTGCGACGATCGCTTTCGGCATGGGCATCGACAAGCCAGACGTCCGTTTCGTCGCGCACATCGACCTGCCGAAGTCGGTGGAGGGGTACTACCAGGAGACCGGCCGCGCAGGTCGCGACGGCGAGCCCTCGGTTGCCTGGATGGCGTACGGACTCGGCGACGTGGTGCAGCAGCGCCGCATGATCGACCAGAGTCCTGGCGATCGCACGTTCAAGATGCGGTTGGGTCAGCATCTCGACGCGATGCTGGCGTTGTGCGAGACGGTGGAATGTCGTCGCCAGAATCTGCTCGGCTACTTCGGGCAGGAGTCACAGCCCTGCGGCAACTGCGACACGTGCCTCGACGACATCGAGACCTTCGACGGACTCGTGCCGGCGCAGAAGCTGCTGTCGACGATCGTGCGATTGAAGCGCGAACGCAATCAGTCGTTCGGTGCCGGGCATCTCGTCGACATCCTCCGTGGCGCCTCGACCGAGCGCATCCGGCAGCAGGGGCACGACAAGCTCGCCACCTACGGGATCGGCGCCGATCTCTCCGATCAGGACTGGCGCAGTGTCGTGCGGCAGCTTCTGGCCCGCGGCATCCTGGTCGCTCAGGGCGACTACGGCACCCTCGCTCCCGGCGAACTGGCAGCGGGAGTGCTGCGTGGCGAGACAGCCGTGCCGCTGCGAAAAGACACGATCGGCCGCCCCACATCATCGCCGCGCGCACGCAAGGCCAGTGCCGCGGACGCGTTGGACGCCGGCGACCGGGGTGTGTTCGAGGCGTTGCGTGCATGGCGTGCCGAAACCGCTCGCGAGCAGGGCGTCCCGGCCTACATCGTGTTCGGCGACGCGACACTTCGAGCGCTCGCCGAGCATCGTCCGGCATCGCTCGGCGACCTCGACGGCATCACAGGCATCGGAGCGAAGAAGCGCGAGGCGTACGGCGAGGGCGTCCTCGCCGTGATCGCCGCGGCCTGAGCTCGCCGCGGGTGTGTCCGCGGGCTCCGGTCGCACTTCGGCCGGGCTGGCTGGTGTCCCCGGTTCCGGTCGCACTTTCGGCCGGGCTGGCGGCCGGGAAGCGGCAAGAACTGCGACCGGACGGTGCGCGCGCGGCCTGGCCCCGGTTCCGGTCGCACTTTCGGCCGGGCTGGTGGCCGGGAGGCGGCAAGAACTGCGACCGGACGGGTGGCGGAAGTCCCTCCTGTCGGCTGCCGACAATCGACGCGGGGCATGCCCCGGGAACGGGTTAGAGGATGGGTACAGCGGAGTTCCCGCTGCTTTGTCGTAGACCTACCATGGGGGCATCTCTACTTCCTCTGGAGGAATGCTCATGGTCGACGCTGCCGTCCGTCCCTCGACGCCGCCCCGCACACCGCACGATGCCGCATCCGTCCCGCCGATCGATGTCGCCCGTCTCAACGACGCGCTGATGGGAACCTGGGGCGATGTCCGTCGACAGGCGCGCGAGATGATCAAGGATTCGGCCTTCTGGCGCAAGGATGAACTCGGCAAGGACGAGCATCGCGAGCGGGTGCTCAGCCAACTGCACCTGCTGGTCGACAACAAGGCCGTGCACCGCGCGTTCCCGACATCGTTCGGCGGCGAGGACAACAACGGCGCCAACATCGCCGGCTTCGAGGAGCTCGTGGTCGCCGACCCGAGCCTGCAGATCAAGTCGGGAGTGCAGTGGGGACTGTTCGGTTCGGCCATCCTGCAGCTCGGTACCGCCGAACACCACGAGAAGTGGCTTCCCGGTGTGATGGATCTCTCGATCCCCGGCGCATTCGCGATGACGGAGATCGGCCATGGCTCGGACGTCGCCGCCGTCGGCACCACCGCCACGTACGACCCGGACGCCGAGGAATTCGTCATCCACACCCCGTTCCGCGCGGCAACCAAGGAGTACCTCGGAAATGCGGCCCTGCATGGCGTCGCCGCGACGGTCTTCGCCCAGCTGATCACGAACGGCGTCAACCACGGCGTGCACTGCTTCTACGTGCCGCTGCGCGATGAGAACGGCGCTGACCTTCCGGGGATCGGCCGCGAAGACGACGGGCTCAAGGGCGGACTGAACGGAATCGACAACGGTCGCCTCTCCTTCGACCACGTGCGAGTCCCGCGAACCAACCTGCTCAACCGGTACGGCGACGTCGCGGTCGACGGCACATACTCCAGCGCCATCGACAGCCCCGGTCGCCGTTTCTTCACGATGCTCGGCACCCTCGTGCAGGGCCGCGTGTCGCTGGACGGCGCCGCCTCCTGGGCATCCGCTCTCGGTCTGCACATCGCGATCACCTACGCGACCCAGCGTCGGCAGTTCGACGGTGCGGACGGACAAGAGGTCGTCCTCCTCGACTACGGCAAGCATCAGCGCCGTCTGCTCCCGCGACTCGCGACCACCTACGCGCAGATCTTCGCGCACGACGAGTTCCTGCGGAAATTCGACGGCGTCTTCTCCGGTCGCATCGACACGCCGGACGACCGGGAAGACCTCGAGACCCTCGCCGCAGCGCTCAAGCCGCTGTCGACCTGGCACGCGCTCGACACGCTTCAGGAGGCTCGTGAGGCCTGTGGCGGGGCGGGCTTCATGTTCGAGAACCGTCTGGTCGGCCTCCGCCAGGACCTCGACATCTACGTGACCTTCGAGGGTGACAACAACGTTCTGCTGCAGCTGGTCGGCAAGCGGCTGCTGACCGACTATGCCCGGCAGTTCAAGGGTAAGGATGCGGCGGCACTGGCGAAGTTCGCCGTCGGGATGACGGCCGGCAAGGTCTTCCACGGTGCGGGTCTTCGTCAGCTGGGTCAGGCGGTCGCCGACTTCGGTCAGGTCTCGCGCTCGGTGGAGAACGGTCTGCGGGAAGAGCAGCAGCACGACCTGCTCGCCGGCCGCGTGCAGCAGATGGTGGCGGACATCGCCGGCCGGCTGCGCCCGGGCGCGAAGGACAAGGCGCTCGGCGCGCGACTGTTCAACGAGAACCAGGCCGAGCTGATCGAAGCCGCCCGGGCGCACGGAGAGCTTCTGCAGTGGGAGGCGTTCACCGACGCGGTGCGGGCGATGGAGGACCCCGCCACCAAGAAGGTCCTCACCTGGATGCGCGACCTCTTCGGCCTGCAGCTGATCGAGAAGCACCTGGCGTGGCACCTGATCCACGGACGGCTGTCGACGCAGCGGGCCGCGGCCGTGTCGAGCTACATCGACCGGTTGTGCGCTCGACTGCGCCCGCACGCCCTCGACCTCGTCGAAGCGTTCGGCTATGAGCCGGAGCACGTTCGCGCGCCGATCGCGAGCGGTGTCGAGAAGGAGCGTCAGGACGAGGCGCGCGCGTACTACGCCGACCTCGCCGCCTCGGGCAACGCCCCGGTGCGCGAGAAGAAGGTCAAGCCTCAGCCGCTGGAGGACCTGCAGAAGCACTGACCGCCGATTCGAACGGCGCGGGTGGGCTAGTCTCGCATCGCCCGTCCACGGAAAGAGGAGCCGAATGATCCGCGTCAACGCCTACGCAGCCCCGAGCGAAGCCGCTCCGCTGGAGAAGACCGTCATCGAGCGTCGTGAGCTCGGTCCGCTCGACGTGCTCATCGACATCGCCTTCGCAGGCATCTGCCACTCAGACATCCACACCGTCAGCGGAGACTGGGGCCCGCAGCCCTACCCGCTGGCGCCCGGTCACGAGATCACCGGCACCGTCGCAGCTGTCGGCGCCGAGGTCACGCGGCACGCCGTCGGCGATCGCGTCGGCGTCGGATGCCTGGTGAACTCGTGCGGCGAATGCCGGAACTGTCTGCGCGGCGACGAGATGTTCTGCACCGAAGGAGCCGTCTTCACCTACGGCGCGACCGACCGCGACGGCACCGTCACCCAGGGCGGCTATTCCGAGCAGGTCGTGGTGACCGAAGCGTTCGTCCTCTCCATACCGGACGCGCTGCCGCTGGACGCCGCCGCTCCACTGCTGTGCGCCGGCATCACCACATACTCGCCCCTGCGGCACTGGAACGTGGGGCCGGGCACCCGGCTCGCGGTCGTGGGACTCGGTGGGCTCGGTCACATGGGCGTGCAGATCGCCCATGCGCTCGGCGCAGAGGTCACCGTGCTGTCGCAGACGCTCAGCAAGAAGGATGACGGCCTCCGGCTCGGCGCCGACGACTATCGGGCGACCAGCGACCGCGCGACGTTCCGGGAGCTGCGGAACTCGTTCGACGTGATCCTGAACACGGTGAGCGCAGTGATCGACATGCGCTCCTACCTCGGGCTGCTCGACGTGGGCGGCACCATGGTCTGCGTCGGAGCGCCGGCAGAGCCGCTTCCCGTCCAGGTGATGTCGCTGATCGGCGGTCGTCGTTCGCTCGCGGGGTCGAACATCGGCGGCATCGCCGAGACCCAGGAGATGCTGAACTTCTGCGCGGAGCACGGCATCGTCGCAGAGATCGAGGTGATCCCGGCATCCGAGATCAACGCCGCGTATGACCGCGTGCTCGCCTCGGACGTCCGCTACCGCTTCGTCATCGACGCGGCGACCTTCGCCGACTGACGTCGGCGGCCCCGGCTAGCGTGGCCCCATGACCTCACTCCTCACCGGCCCTGACGGCCGAGCCCGCTGCGCCTGGGTGGGCGACGACGTCGAGTACCGCCGGTACCACGACGAGGAGTGGGGGTCGGCGCTGCACGGCGACCGGGCTCTGTTCGAGAAGATGGCGCTCGAGGGGTTCCAAGCGGGGCTCTCGTGGATCACGATCCTCCGCAAGCGACCGCGGTTCCGCGAGGTCTTCGCGGGGTTCGAACCCGAGTTCGTCGCTGAGTACGGAGACGACGATGTCGAGCGCCTGATGGCGGATGCGGGCATCATCCGCAACCGCGCGAAGATCGAGGCCACGATCGGAAACGCTCGGCTCGTGCGCGCGATGTCCGCCGGCGAGCTCGACGATCTGATGTGGTCCTTCGCCCCGCCGGCATCCGGCATCCGCCCCGCGACGATGGCCGACGTCCCGGCGGTCACGCCGGAATCCACGGCGCTGAGCAAAGAGCTGCGGCGGCGAGGTTTCCGTTTCGTGGGGCCGACCACCATGTACGCCCTCATGCAGTCGTCGGGGATGGTCGACGATCACCTCGACGGATGCTGGAGGGCGTGAGGCGGCGCTGAGAAGAGCAGGTGGGCAGAATTGCCCCACACCGGTTTTCGGAGACGCGGTTAGGATGAACGAGCGTCGTCGGGCCGCAGAGCCCGGCGCAAGAGTTGAAGAGTGCTGAACCTGGGGGGAACCGGGCATGAAGGCGTTGTCGTGGATTCGCGCGCGTCCGAAGACGCTGGCGTCGGCGGCCGGCGTCACGGTGGGTGTCATCGCCCTCACGACGATGGCCCTCACATACGAGGGATTCCCGACCACGAAGGTCGACCTGAACGACGGTGGCGTCTGGATCACCAAGACCTCGAGTCTGCTGGTCGGGCACTTCAACCACGAGTCCACCGTCCTCGACGGGGGTCTGCGGACTGTCAGCGAGGACTACGACATCCTCCAGGACACGACCAACGTGCTGGTGGTGGATCAGGCCGGCTCGACCGTGACCGCCATCGATCCCGCCCGCGTCTCGCTCGGTGACACGACGGCCATCCCGTCGTCGGCGAAGGTCGCTCTCGGCGCGAACACGGCGGCGATCCGCGATCAGAAGTCCGGCGACCTCTGGGTGGTCCCGGTGCAGGGTCTGGCAGGCTTCGAGATCGAAGCGGCCGAGCCCCTCGCCGAGCTGGGCGACGGCTCCGACGTCACCGTGGCCACCGACGGAACCGTCTTCGCCCTCTCCGGCGAGCGTGGCGAGGTCGTGACGGTTCCCGTCGACAAGGAGGGCGCCCCGCAGGATTCTTCGACGGCATCCGTCGGTGACATCGACGTGGCCGAACAGCCGACGATCACCGCGGTCGGCAGCACGCCGGTCGTGCTCGACGCGGCCGCAGGCGCCGTGATGACACCGGGCGGGTTCCGTACCGAGGTCGCGGGGGCGCAGGACGCCGTGCTGCAGCACGCTTCCGCGAAGACGGATGCCGTGGCTCTGGCGACCCCGACTGCCCTGGTGCGCGTTCCCCTCGACGGAGGAGAGCCGTCGGAGACGTCGGCCGGAGCTCCGGGGGCCGCGGCGGCACCGGTGTCGCTGCGCGGATGCACCTACGGCGCGTGGGCGGGGTCGGCCACCTTCATCCGCGAGTGCCCCGGCGACAAGAACGATGTCGACGCGCCGATCGAGGGTGCGGAGAGTTCTCTGAGCCTGACGTTCCGCGTCAACCGAGACGTGATCATCCTCAACGATGCGGTCGGCGGCGCAGCGTGGTTGGCCAACGAGAGCCTCCAGCGCGTCGACAACTGGAACGACCTGACCCCGCCCGAAGGCGAGACCGAGAACGAGGACGACTCGACCGAGGAGACCGTCGAGACCACCCTCCCCGAACGCAGCGAGCAGAACACGCCGCCGATCGCCGAAGACGACACGTACGGCGTGCGCCCCGGTGCGACCACGCTGCTGCCCGTGCTCGACAACGACAACGACCCGGACGGTGACGTGCTCGTCGCCACCCTCGCCGAGAAGCAGCCGTCGATCGGGACGGTGCAGGCGATCAACAACGGCGGTGCGCTGCAGATCGCCGTCGACGAGAAGGCCAGCGGGTCGTCGACCTTCAGCTACGAGGTCGACGACGGGCGGGGTGGGAAGGACACTGCGCAGGTCACCCTCACGGTGCGCGACTGGAACGAGAACGACGCGCCGAAATCGAAGCGCAAGACGTCGCTGGCGGTCGAGACCGGCGGCACGATCTCGTACAACATCCTTCCGGACTGGATCGACCCCGACGGCGACGACATCTACCTGAAAGAGATCATCCCCGCCGCCGGTGACGAGGTCGATTTCAGCAAGGACGGGCAGATCACCTACAAGGCGACCGCCAGCCTGCAGGGGCGCAAGGACCTGCAGGTCACCGTCGCGGATGCTTCGGGAGAAACCGGCAGCGCGACCATCGCCCTCGATGTCCGACCGCAGGGTTCGACCAGTCCGAAGACGAACGCCGATCACGTGATCACCCGAGCGGGGGAGCAGGTCACCGTCGCCCCACTCGTGAACGACACCAGCACCGGTCGTGAGCCCCTGCGCCTGAGTCGCGTTCTCGAGACCGCCGGCGCGACGATCCACCCCGACACCCCCAACAAGACGTTCACGTTCAGCGCCGAGAAGACGGGCGTGTACTACGTGCAATATCAGGTGACCACCGGCCCGAAGAACGGGGAAGGCCTCGTACGGGTCGACGTGATGCCCGAGTCCGAGAGCGACCTGCCACCCGTCGCCGTGCGCGATGTCGCGCTGCTCCCCACGGGCGGCGACGTCCTGCTGGGCGTGCTCAACAACGACACCGATCCGGCGGGCGGGATCCTGGTGGTGCAGTCGGTGACGCTGGAGCCCGGCAGCGGCATCTCGGTATCGGTGCTCAACCACGAGACGCTGCGCATCACCGATCAAGGCGCCCTCGACGAACCGGTGCGTCTGCAATACCGCATCTCGAACGGAGCGATGTCGGCCGACGGCGAGGTGGTGGTGATCCCGATTCCGGCACCCACCGAGATCCTGCAACCGATCGCGAACCCGGACTCGGCGACCGTCCGCGTCGGGGATGTCGTGACCATCCCCGTCCTCGACAACGACACGCACCCGAGCGACGACGTCCTGCACGTCGAGCCCGAACTCATCGAGCCCTTCGTCGACCCGGAGGACGGCGAGGCGTTCGTGTCGCAGGATGCCGTGCGATTCCGGGCCGGACCCGAAGCGAAGACGGTGTACCTCACCTACGAGGCGTCCGACTCACGGCAGCAGAAGGCCGCCGGGTATGTCACGATCCAGATCCTGCCGGTCGATGAAGAGACCAACGCGGCACCGCGTCCCCAGGACATCACCGCGCGAGCGCTGTCGGGCACCGAGGTGAACATCGCCGTCCCGCTCGACGGTCTCGACGCAGACGGCGACTCCGTCGAACTGATCGGAATCGACTCCAGCCCGACCAAGGGCCGCATCACCACCGTCGGCCCGAACTACTTCACGTACGAAGCGGCCCCGGAAGCCGCGGGCGTCGACGTCTTCAAGTACCGAGTGCGAGACCGTCTGGGCAAAGAGGGTGTCGCGACGATCCGCGTCGGCATCGCTCCTGCCGAAGAGATCAATCAGCCGCCGTATGCGGTGAAGGATGCCGTCGTGGTGCGCCCCGGTCGCGAGATCGCCGTGCCCGTGATGGAGAACGACTCCGACCCCGAGGGTGACAAGCTCGCGCTCGTCGAGGACGGACTCGAGTTGCCGGAGAACCTCGAGGGGCGCGTCTCGGGTGATCGCGTGCTGGTGACGGCACCGAACGAAGAGGTCGAGACCTCTCTGCAGTACACGGTGAGCGACGCACGAGGAGCGACGGCGACCGCGACCCTGCAGGTCACCGTCGACGATGACGTGCCGTTGCAGGCGCCGGTCGCCCGCGACGACCGCCTGCAGCCGGCCGATCTCGAGGACGGCAGCCTGTCGGCCGACCTGGAGATCCTGAAGAACGACGAAGATCCCGACGGCACCAAGGACAAGCTCGACGTAGAGGTCGGAGCGGGCGGCACCCTCCTCGAGAACGGCAAGGTGCGTGTCACCGTCACCGACGAGCTCCAACTCGTCCGCTATACGCTCACCGACCCGGACGGCCTCCAGGCGTCAGCCTTCGTCTTCGTGCCGTCTCGCGACGGACTGCGCCCGACACTGACCTCCACGAAGCCGCTGGAGGTCATCAGCGGTGAGACGGAGACGCTCCCGCTGTCGGAGTACGTCACGGTCGCCGGCGGCGGTGATGTGACGATCACCGAGAAAGCCAAGGTGAGTGCCAACCATGCCGACGGCGCCGACCTCCTGAAAGACGCGAGCACCCTCGAGTACACCTCCGCAGAGGGGTACTTCGGTCCGGATGCGCTCACCTTCGAGGTCACCGACGGCGACGGGCCCGATGACCCGGAGGGGCGCAAGGCGACTCTCAGCATCCCGATCAACGTGCTCCCGCCCGACAACCAGCCGCCGACGTTCGTACAGGGTCAGGTGAACGTCGCACCCGGGGAGGAGGCGACGCCGCTCGACCTCGCCGCTCTCACCGACGACCCGGACCCGGAGGACAAGGGCAAGCACGACTACTCGTTGGTCGGCGGTGAGGGCAGGGGGATCTCCGCCCGCATCGACGGCGACAGGCTCTTCGTGGAGGCGTCGTCGAATGCCGACAAGGGCGCGACGGCCACGCTCACGATCCGGGTCTCCGATGGTGAGACCGAGCCCGTCGAGGGAACGGTCACCGCACTTGTCACTGCCTCCACCCGATCGATGCCGGCGGCGAACACCGACACCGTCTCCGAGGCGGATGCCGGAGAGCCCATCACCGTGCCGGCGCTCGCGAACGACTTCAACCCGTTCCCGGACACGCCGCTGACCATCGTCTCGGCCGTGACCGAGTCGGGCCGCGGCGAGGTGTCGTTCACGACCGACGAGGTCACCGTCACACCGGCGGAGGGTTTCGTCGGGACGCTGGTGGTCCGCTACCGGATCCAGGATGCGACGGAAGACGTCGATCGTGAGGTGAACGGTCAGATCGTCGTGACGGTGCAGGACGTTCCGGCGGCTCCCGGCGTGCCGATCGTCGCCAGCGTGCAGGACCGGACCGTGGTCGTGTCGTACTCGGCACCCTCGAACAACGGTGCCGAGATCACGAAGTACACCGTGACGTCGGTGGGCGGGAGCGGATACACCAAGGAGTGCCAGTCGACGACGTGCACGCTCGACGGGCTCACCAACAACGTCGAGTACACCTTCCAGGTGACGGCGACGAACCGGGTCGGCGACTCCGAGCCGTCGCGCGCGTCCGAGGTCGCGCGGCCGGATGCCCGTCCCGACACTCCGAACCCGCCCACCCTCGAATTCGGAGACAAGTCGTTGAAGGTCGCGTGGGCGACACCGTCGACGCCGGGCTCCCCGGTCGACAGGTACACGCTCGAGATCTCTCCCGCGCCGCCCTCCGGGATCACGCAGAAAGAGGTCACCGGCAACTCGCTCACCTGGGAGGGGCTCGAGAACGGCTCCGACTACCAGGTGCGTGTGCAGGCACACAACCGCGCGCCCGACCCGTCCAGCTGGAGCGGTTGGTCGTCGTCCATGATCCCGGCCGGGCCTCCGCTCGCCTCGGGAGCACCGTCGACGCAGGAACTCTCGCCCGTCGACGGTCAGGCGCAGATGCAGGTCTCCTGGTCGCCACCGAACAACAACGGCGATTCCATCCGGAGCTATCAGCTGCAGGTGCTGCGCGGTGGTCAGCCGGTGAACACCATCACGCCGGGCCCCCAGGAGACGAGCCAGGCCGTCGTCGTCGAGACGTCGGAGACCGCGTACACCTACCGCATCCGTGCGCAGAACAAGGCCGGATGGGGTGAGTGGAGCGCACAGTCCGCACCGCGCCGAGGCGTGATCCCGCCCGGCGCGCCGACCAGCCTTCGGGTGACCCAAGAGGGCGACCGGTTCCTGGACATCGCGTTCAACGCGGGTTCCAGCGGAGGCGCCTCTTCGGGTGAGATCCGCTACGAGTACCGGCTGGGCGGTGGCCAGTGGCAGGGCGTGCCCGGCGACAAGCGGATCGGCGGCCTCGACAACGGCGGGAAATACACGGTCGAGGTGCGCGCCGTCGCGACCGTGAGCGGCTCGACCTACGCCGGCGCGCCGTCCAACAGAGCCACGGGCAGCCCGCACGGCACTCCGCACGCACCGGGGACGAATGCCGAGTCTTTGTACACGCAGGTCCGTCTGCACTGGAACGCCAGCGGGTCGGCGAACGGGCGCGACATCGACCTCGTCCAGATCAGCATCGACGGCGGCGGGTGGCAGGATGCCGCGCTCTACGGCACGATCGATGTCGGCAACGGGCACAACGAGACCCACAGCATCAAGGCACGGGCGCGGGACACGAGTGGCGCCTGGTCGCCGGAGAGCCCGGTCGCTCAGCACACCTCGCAGCCGCCGCCCACGCCTCGCGCCTGGGTCACCCGAGGCCAAGCCGTCAGCAACTCACAGTGCAACGACGGCACCTGCGCGAAGTTCGTCATCAACACGCAGCACTTCCCGGCCGGCAACTACGCGGTGTCCTGCAACAGCGACGCACCCGCGGGCCACCGGTTCTCGAGCTATCGGTCCGTCGCGATCCCCGCCAACGGGCAGGTGGCCCTGAGTTGCTTCCACGGCTACGGCGGCAGGGCGCAGGTCTGGGTCACGATCGGTGGCACCGACTACGAGCGAACGGCGTGGTGACGGCATCCGGCGGGCAATTCTGCCCATTGAGCTGAACCGCCGCACGATTAGGATGAACGAGTGCGGCGCTTCGCGTGAGCACGGTGCAGATCGCGGGGAGAGTCGCGAAGCTCGGGGGGAGACCGGGGAATGAAGGCATTGTCGTGGATGCGTGCGCGCCCGAAAGCGCTAGCGTCGGCGGCCGGGGTCACTGTCGGCGTCGTCGCCATCACGACCATGGCTTTCACGTACGAGGGCTTTCCGACGACCAAGGTCGATCTGAACGACGGTGGCGTCTGGATCACCAAGACGTCGAGCCTGCTGGTCGGCCACTTCAACCACGAATCCACGGTCATCGACGGCGGTCTGCGCACCACCGGCGAGGACTACGACATCCTGCAGGATGCCACGAACGTGCTCGTCGTCGACGAAGGGGCCTCGACCGTCAACGCGGTGGATCCGTCCCGTGTCTCGCTCGGCGACTCGGCCAGCATCCCCAGTGCGGCGAAAGTCGCGCTGGGCAAGGAGACCGCGGCGATCCTCGATCACAAGTCCGGAGACCTCTGGGTCGTGCCGGTGAAGGGCATCGCGTCGTTCGAGATCGAAGCCGCGAAACCGATCGCGGAACTCGGCGAGAACGCCGACGTCGCGGTCGCGCAGGACGGCACCGTCTTCGCGCTGTCGAGCAAGCGCGCCGAAGTCGTCACCGTTCCGGTCGACAACGAGGGTGCACCGGGCGAGCCCTCGGCCGCGTCGCTGGGTGACGTCGATCTCTCCGAGAAGTCGACGGTCACGGTCGTCGGTCGAACTCCGGTGGTGCTCGATGCGGCATCCGGAGTCGTGATGACCGCCGGTGGCCTCCAGACGCAGATTCCCGCGCCCGACGGTGCCGTGTTGCAGCAGGCCTCGGCCGAGACCGATGCCGTGGCGGTCGCGACCGCATCCGCTCTCGTGCGCGTCCCGTTGGACGGCGGCGAGCCGACGACGACGGATGCCGGCGGCGAAGGCAACCCTGCGGCACCGGTGTCGCTGCGCGGCTGCACCTACGGCGCGTGGGCGGGGTCGGCGACCTTCATCCGGGAGTGTGCGGGCGACGGCAGTGACGTCTCCGAATCGATCGAGGGTGCCGAAGACTCGGCCAGTCTCACGTTCCGCGTCAACCGCGATGTGATCATCCTCAACGATGCGGTCGGCGGTGCGGCGTGGATGGCGGACGAGAGCCTGCAGCGCGTCGACAACTGGAACGACCTCACGCCACCGGAAGGTGAGACCGAGAACGAGGAGGATTCCACCGAGGAGACGGTGGAGTCGACCCTTCCCGAGCGGAGCGACGTCAACACGCCGCCGATCGCCGAGGATGACTCGTTCGGGGTGCGCCCCGGCGCCTCCGCACTGCTGCCGGTGATCGACAACGACAACGACCCCGACGGCGATGTCCTCGTCGCGACCGTCAAGGACAAGCAGCCGACCGTCGGCACCGTCCAGCCGATCTACAACGGCGGCTCGCTGCAGATCGCCGTCGAAGAGAGCGCGACCGGATCCGGCTCCTTCACCTACGAGATCGACGACGGCCGAGGAGGCAAGGACACAGCCAGCGTCTCCCTCGCGGTGCACGGGTGGGACGTGAACGGTCCGCCCGTGCCGAAGCGGAAGACATCGCTGACGGTGGAGTCCGGCGGCACGGTGTCCTACAACATCCTCCCCGACTGGATCGATCCCGACGGCGACGACATCTACCTGAAGGACGTGATCCCCGCTCCGGGTGACGAGGTCGACTTCAGCACCGACGGTCAGCTGACCTACAAGGCCACGGCGAGCATGCAGGGACGCAAAGACGTCCAGGTCACGGTCGCCGACGGTTTCGGAGAGGTCACCACGGCCACGATCCTGCTCGACGTGCGCGCCCCGGGGACGACGAAACCCAAGACGAACGCCGATCACTTCGTCACACGCGTGGACGAGCAGATCACCGTGGCACCGCTGGCCAACGACACCAGTTCGGGGCGTGAGCCGTTGCGACTCGGTCGTGTCGACGAGGTGTCCGGTGCGACGATCTCACCCGACTTCGCCAACAAGACCTTCACGTTCTCCGCTCCGGCCGTGGGCGTCTACTACGTGCAGTACCTGGCGACGGCGGGCCCGGAGAACGGGGAGGGCATCGTCCGCATCGACGTCACGGAGGAGACCGAGGTCGACCTGCCTCCGGTGGCCGTGCGCGACGTGGCCCTGCTGCCCACCGGCGGAGACGTGCTGGTCGGCGTGCTGAACAACGACACCGATCCCGCTGGCGGCATCCTCGTCGTGCAGTCCGTCTCGATCGAGCCCGGGACCGGGGTGTCGGTCTCGGTGCTCAACCACGAGACCCTGCGCATCACCGACCAGGGCACGTTGGAAGAGCAGGTGCGCATCAGCTACCGGATCTCCAACGGCGAGCAATCCGCCGAGGGCGAGGTCGTGGTGGTGCCCATCCCGGCCCCGGACAAGATCCTCCAGCCGCTCGCCAACCCCGACAGCGCCACTGTCCGGGCGGGAGACGTGGTGACCATCCCGGTGCTCGACAACGACACCCACCCGAGCGATGACGCGCTCCATGTCGCGCCCGAGCTCATCGAGCCCTTCGTCGATCCGGAGGACGGCGAGGCGTTCGTCTCTCAGGACGCCGTGCGCTTCAAGGCCGGCCCCGAAGCCAAGACCGTCTATCTGACCTACGAGGCCGTGGACTCCCGCCAGCAGAAGGCCGCCGGCTACGTCACCATCCAGATCCTGCCGGTCGACGAGGAGACCAACGCCGCCCCGCGTCCGCGCGACCTCGTCGCCCGGGCTCTCTCCGGCACCGAGGTCAACATCGCCATCCCCTTGGACGGCATCGACGCCGACGGCGACTCGGTCGAGCTCATCGACGTCTCCTCCAGTCCGACCAAGGGGCGGATCACCGAGGTCGCGCAGAACTACCTCACATATGAGGCTCTCGACGGTTCCACCGGCGTGGACGTGTTCAAGTACCGTGTGCGCGACCGCCTCGGCAAGGAGGGCACCGCCACGATCCGTGTCGGCATCGCGCCGTCGGAGGAAGTGAATCAGGCGCCGTACGCGGTGAAGGATGCCGTCGTGGTGCGCCCGGGGCGCGAGATCGCAGTACCGGTCATGCTCAACGACTCCGACCCCGAAGGCGACGAGATCTCGCTGGTGGAGGATGGCCTCGAGGTCCCCGAGATCGACGGGCTGTCGGCCAGAGTGTCCGGCGATCGGGTCCTCGTGCAGGCGCCGAACAACGCCCTGGAGACATCTCTGCAGTACACCGTGAGCGACGCCCGTGGCGCGACGGCGACGGCGGTACTGCAGATCACCGTCGACGAGGACGTTCCGTTGCAGGCGCCTGTCGCCCGTGACGACCGGCTGCGTCCGGTGGATCTCAAGGAGGGCAGCCTGACGGCCGACCTCGACATCCTCGACAACGACGAAGACCCGGATGGGACGACGGAGCGCCTCGAAGTGCAGGTCGGTGACGGCGGGCGGCTGCTGGAGAACGGCAAAGTCCGGGTCACCGTGACCGATGAGCTTCAGCTGATCCGCTACACCCTCACCGACCAGGACGACCTCCAGGCGTCGGCCTTCATCTTCGTCCCCGCGGAAGACGGACTGCGTCCGACGCTCACGTCGACGAAGCCCTTGGAAGTCGTCAGCGGCGAGACCGCGGAGGTGCCGCTTTCGAAGTACGTCACGGTCGCCGGCGGTGGTGACGTGGTCATCACCGAGCACGCGAAGGTCAACGCGATCAATTCCGACGGCTCCGACCTGGTCAAGGACGAGCGCACGCTCACCTACACGTCGGCCGACAAATACTACGGCCAGGATGCTCTGACGTTCGAGGTCACCGACGGAACAGGACCGGACGACCCGGAAGGGCGGAAGGCCACGCTCAGCATCCCGATCAACGTGCTGCCTCCGGACAACCAGCAGCCGGAGTTCGCCGGTGGCGAGATGAACGTGGCGCCCGGTGAGGAGGCGAGCGTGCTCGATCTCGCCGCTCTCACGACGGATCCCGACCCGGACGACGCCGGCAGGCACGATTACTCGCTCGTCGACGGCGAGGGCAAGGGCATCAGTGCCCGGGTCGACGGCGACAAACTCTTGGTCGAGGCATCTTCGAATGCGAAGAAGGGCGCGGCGACGACGCTGACCCTGCGCATCTCGGATGGGGAGACGGAACCGATCGAAGGCACGGTCCTCGTTCAGGTCACCGCGTCGAACCGCGCGATGCCGGCGGCGAACACCGACACGATCGCCGAGGCGAACCAGGGCGAGAGCGTCACGGTGCCCGTGCTGGCCAACGACTTCAACCCCTTCCCGGATACACCGCTCGAGGTCATCTCCGCCGGTGTCGAGACCGGGTCGGGACGAGCGGCCGTGGACGGCGACAACGTCGTGGTCACGCCCTCTGCCGACTTCGTGGGCACGCTGGTCGTGGGCTACCGCATCAAGGATGCGACGAACGACCCGGACCGTGAGGCGATGGGTCAGGTCGTGGTGACGGTGCAGGGCGTGCCGGACGCGCCGGGCGCCCCCACGGTGACGAGTGTGCAGGACCGCACGGTCGTCGTGTCGTACGGCGCCTCGGCGAACAACGGCGCAGAGATCACCGGGTACACCGTGCGATCCGTCGGCGGCAGCGCGTACGAGAAGCAGTGCCAGTCGACGACCTGCACCCTCGATGGCCTGACCAACAATGTGGAGTACACGTTCCAGGTCACCGCGACGAACCGTGTGGGGGAGTCGGAGCCCTCCGGCGCCTCGGCGGTGGCGCGCCCGGATGCGCGACCCGACACTCCGAATCCGCCCACCCTGACCTTCGGCGACAAGTCACTGAAGGTGGCGTGGGCGACGCCCACCACCCCCGGCTCGCCGGTGGAGCGGTACACCCTGCAGATCTCGCCGGCCCCGCCTTCCGGCGTGACGCAGAAGGAAGCCACGGGCAACTCGCTCACGTGGGAAGGCCTGGAGAACGGCGGCAACTACCAGGTGCGGGTACAGGCACACAACCGCGCGCCGGAGCCGTCGAGCTGGAGCAACTGGTCGGCATCCGAGATCCCGGCGGGTCCGCCGCTGGCAGCCGGCGCACCGACCACCGCCGAACTGCACCCGGTCGGCAACCAGGCGCAGATGCAGATCAACTGGGGGACCCCGCCGGCCAACGGCGACGCGATCGACGCCCTGAGCCTCGAGATCTGGGAAGGCAGCACCCTTCGCAACACGTTGACGCCCAGCCCCGGAACGACCAGCCAAGCGGTCGAGGTCCCCACGTCGGAAACGGCGTACACGTACCGGATCCGCGGCCACAACAAGGCCGGCTGGGGCGCGTGGAGTGACATGTCCGCGCCGCGTCGTGGCGTGATCGCCCCGTCGCCGCCGCAGATCACCCAAGTCGCGCCGGGCGACGGCAGGCTCACGGTCTCTTTCAACCCCGGATCCCGCAACGGTGCGAAAGAGGGCGAGGTCGGCTACCAGTACCGGCTCAACGGCGGCGGCTGGGCGGGGATGCCCGGCAACGGCGTCATCGGCGGTCTCCGAAACGGCACGCAGTACACGGTTGAGGTGCGCGGCGTCGCCACGGTCGACGGCACCACTTACGTCGGGGGGGCGTCGAGAGGCGTCGCGGGGACCCCGTACGGCAATCCGACCGCGCCTGCCGCCAAGGCGACGAACCTCGGCACGAGCGTGCAGGTCTCCTGGGACTCCAGGCAGTCGTACAACGGCCGTCCGATCAACGTCACGCAGATCAGGATCGACGGCGGCAACTGGCGGGATGTGTCGGCGCACGGTTCCGACACCGTGGGCAACGGCTACGAAGAGACTCACCGGATCGACGTCAGGGCGCAGGACTCGACCGGTACGTGGACGCCCGTCGCCTCCGACTCGGCGCGCACCAACGACCGGCCGACGCCGCGCGCCTTCGTGACCCGCGGCGACAGCGCCCAGGGCGAGGACGGATGCAGCACCGCAGGCTGCGCGTTCTTCAAGGTGAACACGGTCGACTTCAACCCGGGCAACTACAACATCACCTGCCACTCCGATCGCGGCCGTATCGGCTCCGGTACCTACAACAAGAACCTCCAGGCGAACGGCTCGGTCCAGCTGAACTGCTACTTCGGCTACCCGGGAGTGAACGTGTGGGTGGAGATCAACGGCAAGGCGTACGAGAAACGCGGCTGGTAGGGCCGCCCCGAAGATTTGACGACACAAGAGAAATGAACGCACATGACAATGACTCCTGAGCAGGCGGCCTGGTTCCACGGCACCTTCCAGCGCCTGGTGGACAACATCGACAAGGCCGTGCAGGGCAAGCGCGAGATCGTCGGCCTCGTGCTCTCCGCCATGCTCGCCGAGGGGCACGTCCTCCTCGAAGACGCTCCGGGCACGGGCAAGACGAGCCTCGCGAAGGCACTCGCCGCGACCGTCCAGGGCACGAGTGCGCGCATTCAGTTCACCCCCGACCTGCTGCCGTCCGACGTCACGGGTGTGACGATCTACGACCAGCAGTCGCACAAGTTCGAGTTCCACAAGGGACCGATCTTCGCGTCGATCGTCCTCGCCGACGAGATCAACCGCGCCTCGCCCAAGACGCAGTCGGCCCTGCTCGAGGTCATGGAGGAGTCGCGCGTCACGGTCGACGGTGTGACCCACGAGGCCGGCCGTCCGTTCCTGGTGATCGCGACACAGAACCCCATCGAGCAGGCGGGAACGTACAAGCTGCCCGAGGCGCAGCTCGACCGCTTCCTGGTCAAGACATCGATCGGATACCCGGACCTCGCGGTGACCGAAAGCATTCTGGCCGGAGCATCCGACCGCAACCCGTCCGCGGGCCTGTCGGCCATCATCACCACGAGTGCTGTCGCCGACATGGCTGATCTGGCGGCATCCGTCCACGTCGAGCCGGCACTGCTGCGCTACGTGGCGGAACTCACCGAGGCCACACGAGCGGACTCGGCGACCCGTCTGGGCGTGTCGGTGCGTGGCGCGATCGCGATGATCCGCATCGCGAAGGTGTGGGCGGCCGCGCACGGGCGCCACTTCGTGCTCCCGGACGACATCAAGACCCTGGCGCTTCCCGTCTGGCAGCACCGTCTGATCCTCGATGCCGAGGCGGAGTTCGCGGGCACGAACAGCGATGCTGTGATCGCGCGCGTACTCGACGGGGTCGCAGCACCGCAGGCACGAGCAGCGGCCTGATGACAGCGGAGGCATACTCGGTCGCGCCCGCCCCGACGGAACGCGACGCCGGTTGGCGTGACATCGCGGCTGTCGTCGGCGCGCGCGTGCTGACGCGCCTCCGTCTGATCACTGCGGCCATCCGCCCGCTGGCCTGGGTCCTGATGGCGCTCGCCGTCGTCTTCTGGGTTCTCGGTCAGATCGCCGGCTGGTCGGAGTTCACGGTCGCCGCGATCGTCATCGCGATCACGGTCGCGTTGTGCGCGCTGTTCCTGATCGGACGCACCGCCTATGACGTCTCGCTCGACCTGGCGCGCACCCGGGTCGTGGTGGGCGAGCGGGCGGTCGGTGGACTGACGCTCGCCAACCGCGGGAACCGCGCGATCCTGCCCTCCCGCATCGTTCTGCCGGTGGGCTCCGGACGCGGTGAGTTCGGCATTCAGCGCCTGGCGCCCGGCGAGGAGGCGGAAGAGCTCTTCGCCATCCCGACGCAGCGGCGCGGCGTCGTGAAGGTCGGTCCGGTGAGCGTCGTCCGCGGCGATCCGCTCGGCCTGTTCGAGCGCGCACATCGTCGCGATGACCCCGTCGACCTCTTCGTGCACCCGCGCACCGTTCTCTTCGACGGGCAGTCGCTGGGGTACCTGCGCGACCTCGAGGGGCTTCCGGCGGCCGATCTCTCCCGCGACGACGTGTCGTTCCATGCGCTCCTCGAGTATCAGCCCGGCGACGACCTTCGGCACGTGCATTGGCGCTCCACCGCCCGCACCGGGACGATGATGGTTCGCCAGTACGAGGAGACACGCCGGTCGCACTTCGTCATCGGCCTCTCCCGCTCGAGCGGCGACTATGCGCAGGACGATGATTTCGAACTCGCCGTGTCCGCCGCCGGCTCGATCGGACTCCGCGCGCTCCGCGACTCGCAGCGCGTCGACATGCGGGTGCAGGGGCGCGAGGTGCCCGCAGGCACCGGGAAGCAGCTGCTGGACTCGCTGTCGGCAGTGGAGAGCAGCAAGCCCAAGGAGGGCGGCATCGCCGATCTCGCCGGGATCATGTCGGCGACGATGCCGTTGGCGAGCGTCGTCGTGCTCGTCTGCGGTTCACGGGTGAGTGCCGACGACCTGCGCCTGGCGTGTTCCCGGCTCCCGTACGGGGCCAGAGCGCTCGCGGTCGTCGCGGACACGTCGGTGTCCTCCCCCGCGCTGCGGCGGATCGGAGAGGCCGACGTCGTCACCATCGGCGCGCTCAACCAGGTTCCGCTCGCTCTGCAGAAGGTGCTCGCATGACCGCGCCCGCCGCCCCCGCCCGGTCGTCGAGCGAGCGGAGCGAGACGAAACGCCCTGCCGCGTCCGAGATCTCCGTCCGCCGCTGGGTTCTCGACCTCGGGGCCACGGCGCTGCTGGTGATCGTCGCGATGATCGGTTTCTGGCCGACCTTCGCGGGACCGTCCTTCCTCCCGGCGGCCATCGGCGGTGTCGTCCTCGGCCTCGCGATCTCCGCGGCCGCGGCATGGCGGCGCTGGGGCATCCTGGTCATCACCGGCCTCACGATCGCCGCCTACTTCGTCTTCGGTGCCGCTCTGGCTCTCCCGCAGACGGCCATCCTCGGCGTGATCCCGAGCCTGGAGACGCTGCAGAAGCTCGCCGTCGGCCCGGTGACCGCGTGGAAGCAGATGCTCACCACGGTCGCACCGGTCGCCGCGTCGGACGGGCACCTGCTCGTGCCTTACCTGCTGGCCCTGGTCGCCACCGTGTTGACGGCGTCTCTCGCGCTGCGGCTTTCGCACGTGGCATGGGCGCTGTTGCCCGCCGGCGTGTTGTTGATGCTGGTCATCGCGCTCGGAACGCCGGAACCGGCGTTCCCGGTGGTGCAGGGGCTGGTGTTCGCCGTGGTGAGTATCGCCTGGTTGGCGCTGCGTCAGCTGTGGGCTCCGCAGAACGCGGCGGTTTCGGTGGGCGAGGTCGATCCGTCCCGCGCCAGCCACATGCGCACGCGGCGTCTGCTGGCCGGAGTCGCCGTCCTCGCGGTCGCGGGGGCTGCGGGCGTCGCCACCAGCGCGATCGCCGCCCCGGCACAGCCGCGTCATGTCTTCCGAGACGTGATCATCCCGCCGTTCGACATCCGTGACTATCCGAGCCCTCTGCAGGCGTTCCGTAAGAACGTGCGCGATGCGGTCGACGACACTCTCTTCACGGTGCAGGGGCTGCCCAAGGGCGCGCGGGTGCGCACCGCGGTCATGGATCAGTTCGATGGAATGGTCTACAACGTCACGGACGGCGGTCCGACGTCGTCCAGCGCGTTCTCGCCGTTGCGTTCCAACATGTCCCCGGAGGCCGAGGGCGTCCCGGTCACGCTCAAGATCGCCATCGAGGACTACAACGGCGTGTGGATGCCGACGGCCGGTCAGCTGTCGGAGATCCGCTTCCGCGGCGATCGCGAGGAAGAGCTGCGTCGCGGCACCTATGTGAACACCATGACCGGCACCGCCGTGGCCACCCCGAAGCTCGCGAAGGGCGATGAGTACACGGTCGACGCCGTGATGCCTGCCGAACTCGACGACAAGCAGCTCGCCGAGGTGCCCTTCGGCACGGTGGCGATGCCCAAGCCGAGCAACGTCCCCGAAGAGCTCACGACGCTGGCCGCCGAGACGGTCGCGAGTGCCGAGACGCCGATCGAGCAGGTGCGCGCCCTGGAGAGCTTCCTCGCCGAGGGCGGATTCTTCAGCCACGGGTTGGAGGGCGAGGTCCTCTCGCGTGCCGGGCATACGGCGGAACGCGTCTCGACGCTCGTCGGCGGCGACCAGATGATCGGTGACGACGAGCAGTACTCGGTCACGATGGCGCTCCTGGCCGGCGAACTCGGCATCCCGGCGCGGGTGGTGATGGGGTACTACCCCGACGAGGAGCAGGAGGGCGAGGCGACCTTCACGGCGACCGGCGACAATGTCCACGCCTGGGTCGAGGTCAACTTCGAAGGGGTCGGCTGGCTCACCTTCAACCCGACGCCGCCCGAGGACCAGGTTCCGAACGACCAGAACACCAAGCCGCGCGTCGATCCGAAACCGCAGGTGCTGCAGCCGCCGCCGCCGCCGCAGGAGCCCGTGGACCTGCCGCCGACGTTGCCCGACGACCGCGAGTCCGAGGACGAGAATCTGAACCTCGCCGGCCTCATCGGCGCGATCCTCCTCATCGGCGGCATCTCGCTGGCCGTCATCGCCATCCTCGCGTCTCCGTTCATCGTCATCGGTGCGTGGAAAGCATCCAAGCGGCGGGCGCGTCGAGCTGCGGAGCGCACAGCTGACCGCATCAGCGGTGGCTGGGACGAGCTCACCGACCGCGCCGTCGACTACGGTGCGAGACTCCCCGCGGGTGGCACGCGCACCGAAGAGGCATCCACGCTGGTGGAGACGCTTGCGGTGCCGCAGGTGGCAGGGCTCGCCGTGCGGGCCGACGCCGACGTCTTCGGACCCAGCGAACCGACGCCTCAGGATGTCGAGGCGTTCTGGACCGAGGTCGATTCCATCGTGGGTGACCTGGGCAAGGATGCCGGATTCTGGAAGCGCACGAAAGCGCGACTGAGTCTGCGATCGCTGCTGGGTGGCTCTGCTCTGTCCTCCGGGCTGCAGGGGCTGAAGGATGCCGCCGCCGCGCGCGTGCGGCGGGAACCTGGCACCATCGATAGAAGCAGTACGTCTTCCCCCGTCGCACCCGAGAGCGAGACCTCATGACGCAGCCCGCGTTCGCCCAGATCGCGCCGATCTCCCGCCGCGCCATCGGCTACCTCATCGACGCTCTCATCGCGGGCGGGCTGACGATCGTGCTCGGTGGCCTCCTGATCGTCATCGCGACCCTCAGCGGCAGCGCTCAGGGGATGCTCGCGACGCTCGCGATCGGCGGGCCGCTGGTCTCGCTGCTGCTGTTGGGCTGGTTCGTGGTCTACACCCTGATGCAGGCGGGCAAGGGCTCGATCGGAATGCGCGCGCAGGGGCTGCGCCTTGTCTCCGCCCGCGACGACCTGCCGCTGGGCTTCGGGCGGACTCTGCTGCGCAACATCATCTTCGGCCTGTCGGCCTCGATCGTCGTAGGCTACTTCACCCCTCTGTTCGACGGTTCGGGTCGTTTCCAGGGCTGGCACGACAAGGTCGCCGGCTCGCTGATGCTGGATGCTCGTGCTGCGGCGTCTCCCGCCGGAACGGCGTCTGCGTCGGCATCGGGTTCGTCATCGGGGCTCGCGCCTGCCGCCGCAGCGGGACAGCAGTTCGCTTCCGGACGCCCCGGGCCGCCGCTTCGTCCCGGTGCTCCCGCGATTCCCGGCATCCCGCAACCCGCCTCGCCCGCTGCCCCCGCGCAGCCGGCGACGCCCTCTTTTGGTGCTCCTGCAGCTGCGGCGCAGGCCCCCGCTGCACAGGGCGTCGGCCAGCCGATGCCCGCCGCCCCGGCTGCGCCGGCGTTTCCGACCCCGTCGCTTCCGCCCACGCCTCCGCGCCCGACGGTGCCGGCGGAATCGCAGGCCGACTCCGGTTCCCTGATCGCCTTCGTTCCCGGCATCACACAGGATGCTCCGCCTCCGCGTGTTGCTCCGGTGCCGGCCGAGTCCGACCTCGATGTCACCGTCAGGCAGCCGGCGGGCTTCCCATCCGCGGCACCTTCCTCTGCGCCGAGCGTGCCCGTCGCGCCCGCCGCTTCCGCTCCGCCTGCGTCTGTCGCGCCGGCCGCCGCTGGGCCTGTCGCGCCGACCGTCGCTGAGTCTGTCGCCCCGGCCGCTTCCGAGCCTGTCGCGCCCGAGGCGGAGGACCTCGAAGACACCCGGATCAGCATCCCGGGCCATCGACTCGTGTTCACCTGGGACGACGGAACGCGCATCTCGGTCTCCCGCCGCACGATCTTCGGTCGCAATCCCGCTCCGGAAGAGGGCGCGATGCTCGTCCCGGTCCGCGACGAGACTCTCTCACTCTCCAAGACGCACTTCGAAGCGGCGGCGGAGCCTGCCGGGGGCTGGGTCCTCGATCGGCATTCGACCAACGGGATGACGATCGTCCGCGAAGGGCAGCGCATCGCGTGCCCTGCGGGTCAGCGGGTCCCGGTGCGGCTCGGTGATGCGATCGAGATCGGCGACCGCATCGTGACGATCGGGGGATACGCGTGAGGCCCGCGCTCCTCGTCTCGACGGGGTCGGCCACGCATCCGGGGCTCCGTCGCGCTCTCAACGAGGACGCGCATCTCGCGAGCGCGCCGGTGTTCGTGGTCGCCGACGGCATGGGCGGCCACGAGGCAGGCGAGCGCGCGAGTGCGGCAGTGATCGCGGAGTTCTCCGGCTCGGTCGGACGCGCCTCCCTCGAGCTCGACGATGTGCGGCTCGCTCTCTCGCGGGCACGCGCGAGCGTCGAGGAGCTGTCGACCTCGGGCAACGGCCGCGCGGGCACGACGCTGAGCGGCGTCGTCATCGCGTCGGTCGACGGCATGGGGTACTGGTTGGCGGTGAACATCGGCGATTCGCGCACCTATCGACTCACCGACGGCGAGCTGGAGCAGATCAGCGTCGACCACTCCGTCGTGCAGGAGCTGATCGAGTCGGGCGAACTCAGCGTGGAAGACGCAGCGACCGATCGCCGACGCAACATCATCACCCGGGCCATCGGCGCCAGCAGCACGGGAGACGCCGACTATTGGCTGTTCCCGGCGGAGCTCGGCGATCGGATCATGGTGTGCTCCGACGGCCTCACTTCGGAAGTCGCGGATGCCCGCATCCGCGAGGTGCTGCAGAGCTCGCCAGACCCGCAGGAAGCGGCCGACATCCTCGTCGCGGAGGCGGTCAGCGCAGGCGGCAGGGACAACATCACCGTCGTCGTGGTGGATGCCGTCTCGGTCGCCTCGCGACCGGGAACGCTCATGGAGACCGACTCCGACATCGATATGGACACGCGACCGCGTGAAGCCGCAGCAGGAGGGGTTCGCTGATGCAGACGATCTACCGACCGGGACAGTGGTACCTGATGGTGATCCCCGGAGCCCTCGTCGCACTCCCGCCCGACGTGCCGGGAGACGTGGTGGCGCGACTGTGGGCGCGGATGCCGGAGCAGAAGACCCTCGCCGCGGTGATCGACGTGCTGACCGCCGGCACCGGCGGGTCGTTCGCCGCGCTGCCGCCGTTCGTCGCTGCCGTGGCCGAAGGCACCGACATGCGGATCGCCCTGCGCGGCGGTGTCGCTGCGCGGGTGAGCACCGATACGGAATCCCTCGAGCTGTCGGGTGCGGAGGTGACCACCTGGAGCGAGCGCTTCGTCGGCGGCGCCACGCGCGTGGAGATCACGGTCGAGGGTGTCGCGGGTGACGCCGCTCTCCCCGTGCACAGCGGCATCGTGCGCGCAGCAGCGGTGAGCGCCGAGCTCGAGGCCGGAGACGACAGCCCGCTCGCGGGGAACGCCGGACCGGCGCCCGTGATCGAGCGTGCAGAGTCCGGTGCATCCTCCGGAGCGCTGAACGGCACCCCGGCGCCGCTGCTCGCACTGTTCGGCGCTGGTGCGCTGGCGACGCCATCCGCTGCCGCAGCTGGTTCCGATGACGCTCCTGCAGCGGAAGCCCACGGGTCTGACGCGGCAGCCGACGAGCAGGCATCCGAGAAGGAGCCCGCCGATGCCTCTGCGGTGCCCGAGCCTCAGGTGGACCCCGCTGCAGAGTCGGCTGCTGAACCGGAGTCTGCCTCGGAACCGGAGTCTGCCCCTGAGCCTGAGCCTGAGCCGGAGCCGGAGCCCGAGTCCGCACCGGCATCCGAGCCGCTGGTCGATGGAGTGACGATGGTCCCCACCGACGTCACGATCGCTCCGACGAGCGACGACGACTTCGATCAGCTCTTCGGCGCCACCGTGCACTCTGCCCCGTCCGCGGCTGCCGCACTGCCGGGAACACCGCCGCCGCTGCCGCCGGCCGTGTTCGCCGAGGGTGACCACGACGGGGCGACGATCTCGGCAGCGGAACTCCGGGCGCGCCGACAGCAGGCTCCGGCCGGCAACGATGCGCCGACGGAGGTGCTTCCGGTCAGCCCCGGTCCGACCGGTGTCACCGGCCGGGTGAGGGTCTCGACCGGCCAGGTCGTCACGCTCGATCGCACCGTCATCATCGGTCGTCGGCCTCGTTCGACCCGAGCCAGTGGGGCCAATCTGCCGCATCTGGTCGCGGTGGACAGCCCCCAGCAGGACATCTCGCGCAGTCACCTCGAGATCCGTCCGGAGGCTGACACCGTCGTGGTCGTGGATCTTCACACCACCAACGGGTCGACGCTGATTCGCCCCGGCTCGGACCCGATGCGCCTGCACCCCGGCGAGCAGACGCTCGTCCTCTCCGGAGACGTGGTGGACCTCGGCGACGGGGTGACGGTCGCCTTCGAGGACCTGCCGTGAGCAGACGGCCCTCTCCGCCGCCGGAGCTGCCCGGCTTCACGTATCTCGAGCTGTTGGGTACCGGCGGCTTCGCCGACGTCTTCCTGTATGCGCAGGAGATGCCGCGGCGTCGCGTAGCGGTCAAGGTGCTGCTCGCCGACCGCATCTCGGGCGGCGCGGCTCAGGAGTTCACCGACGAGGCGAACGTCATGGCGATGCTCTCGACGCATCCGGCGATCGTCACGATCTACCAGGCGGGTGTCGCGGGCGACGGGCGGCCGTACCTCGTGATGGAGTACTGCCCCCGGCCCAACCTGCAGCTGCGTGCTCGGAGGGAGCCTTTCTCGGTCGCGGAGGCACTGCGGGTCGGCGTGCAGGTCGCGGGAGCCGTCGAGACCGCGCATCGCGCCGGCGTGCTGCATCGCGACATCAAGCCGGCCAATATCCTCGTCACCGAGTACAACCGGCCGGCGCTGACCGACTTCGGCATCGCCTCGACGACCGGCGCCACCGGTGAGGCGTCGGGCATGTCGATCCCGTGGTCGCCGCCGGAGTCGTTCGCCGAGGTGCCCCAGAGCGGTCCGCGCACCGACGTCTGGGCGCTGGGCGCCACGCTCTACACCCTGCTCGCCGGACGCACGCCCTTCGAACGGGCGGGGGAGCGCAACTCCAGCGCCGACCTGATCGAGCGCATCGAGCGTGCGGCGCTGCCATCGCTCGGGCGCCCGGACTCACCGGCCAGCCTGCAGCGCGTGCTCGAGCGTGCCATGGCCAAGAACCCTGACGACAGATTCCCCAGTGCCGTCGCGTTCGCCCGAGCCCTGCAGAAGGTGCAGATCGAGCTCTCGCACTCGGTCACCCCGATCGACATCGTCGACGATCATCCCCCCGCCGAAGATCTGGAAGACGACGGGGATGGCCTGACCCGGGTCCGCGAGATCGTCAGCATCGACCCGGATGTCGCCGCGTTCACCCGACCGTCCGCCACGACCCAGCCCAAGGGCCCCTGGCCGTTGCCGGATGTGCCGCGTTTCGACGCGCCACAGCGAGCGGACGCCGTGGACGGGGCGACCCAGATGCCTGGCCCGGCGGCGAGCAGATCGCCGGAAGCGGAAGATCGCACCATCCTCCGCCCGCCGATGGTCGTCGCACCGCAGGCACCGGCATCCCTTGCTCCCGCATCACCTGCTCTGCAGACGCCGCCCGCGTCGGTCGCCGAACCCGCCGCCCCGGCACCGCGGCGCGACCGCCGGGGGCTGTGGATCACGCTGGCCGCCGTCGTGACGCTCATCGTCGTCGTCGGCACGATCGTCGGTCTCAACGCGCTGGTCGCAGGCATCGAGACCCCACCGGAAACCGAAGAGACGGCGGAGCCGCAGGACGTGGTGTCGGACTTCGTCCCGAAGGTCTCGGATCTGGTGGGTGCCCGCGCAGGCGGTCAGGTCTCGTTCACGTGGACGAACGAGGCCGCTCAGGACGGGGATTCCTTCATCTGGACCGTCGTCAATGTCTCGGGCGAAGTGGATCCGCAGCGCACCGAGGAGCCGAAAGCTCAGTTCGCTGCCGGATCGGGCACTGTCTGCATCGATGTGATGCTCCGCCGAGAGGATGGGCGGGTCTCGGAGCCGGCCCGCGGGTGCGTCGACTGATGGTGTGGGAGATCGACGAGCAGACCCAGGAGATCGAGGGGCTCGACGCAACGGGCCGCCCGGATCCGGCCTACGCGGCCGCCTTGGGGCTGCTGCGTGCTCCATTCGGTCGCCGCGCGCTCGCCGCGATCTCGGACGCAGCGATCTGGGTCGTACTGCAGTTGCCCCTCTGGTTCGGAGCCATCCCGCTGCTGTTGAAACTGGCGACCGGATCGATCTCGACGTACGGGTTCGTCAACCATCCCGACTTCGTGCTCGCCATCGTCATGGCCAGCATCACGACGCTGTTCACCCTGATCTTCCTCCTCGTGCAGCTGGTCCTCCACGGACGAAAGGGCTTGACGATCGGAAAAGGCTTCACCGGCCTGCGCAGCGTCAACGTGCGCACGTTGGAGCGCCCAGGAGTCGGGGCCGTGCTGCTGAGGTTCCTCGTCGTGATGGTCTCCGGCGTCGTACCCGTGCTCGGACCTGCACTCATCCTCAGCTCACCGACCTTCGACCCGGAAGGCCGCGGGCGCGGGCTCCACGACAAGGCCTCGAAGGTCTGGCTGGTCGACATCCGCAACGGGCTGAACCCCTATGACGAGAAACGGATGCGCGTCGCCCGCAAGGTCGTCAAGACGGCACCCACGCCCGAGCGCTCCGCACTGCCCTCTCTCGCCACTCCCATGGACCCGACGGAGCAGCCGCAGTACCGCCCGGGCAACCGCGTCAGCGCCGGTGTCCTCGGTGTGGCCCGGCCGTATGAGCCGCACGAGCGCCCGACCGTCGGTCTCCCGCAGGGTGTCCCGTCGGTCGGCGTCGTTCAGAACGAAGCGGGAAAGCCCGTGCTCGGCGGATACCGGGTTGCCGACGGCGATCGCGTCGGCGAATCCCGGACTTCCGGTTCGGATGCTTCGGCATCGCTGCGTTCGCCCGCCGCACCCCTGCCGGCTCCCACGCCCGCCGCACCGGCTCCCACGCCCGCCGCACCGGCTCCCGCGCCCGCCGCACCGGCTCCCGCGCCGACTCCGCAGCCTGTGCCCGTCGCGCAGCCGTCACCCGAGCCCCAGGCGCCACCCACGCCGCCGCAGGCTCCCGCGCTCCAGCCCGCTTCCGCGCCTCAGCCCGAGTCCGCACCTCAGCCCGAGCTCCTGCGACCACCGGCGCCGACGCCGACGACGCGGGCCACGCTGCGGTTCGGTCTGCGCTTCGACACGGGCGAGAGCATCCTGGTCTCCGAGATCGTCGTGCTGGGGCGCAACCCCGACGCGACGGGGCATCCCGGTGCGCGAGCGATCGCCCTGACCGACGACAGCCGTTCGCTGTCCAAGACCCATATGGTGGTGCGCCCGGTCGATGGTGGGATCGAGATCGTCGACTGCCACTCCACGAACGGGTCGGGGCTCGTCCGCGACGGTGCGGAATATGCTGTCGCTCCGGGCGCGCCGACACTCGCGACCGAGGGCGACATGATCCGGCTCGGCGACCGTGTCGCGGCCGTGGTCCGGCTGTGACCGAGGTGAACGAGCGATGATGGTCGCTGGCACGCGCCGCGAAACTGGGGGAGAAGCATGAGGCTGAAGCTGACCTTGCATCGCCAAGGCGGTGTTCCCGTCGACATCGTGATCAAGACGGACTCGACGGCCACCGCGGCCGATGTCGCGCGTCATGTCGCGACAGCGGACCCGACCCGGTCGACGCCTGTCGCCGAGGGCGATGTGGTCACGCTCGCCGTCGCCCCTCCCACCGGTGACCGTCTCGTGCCCCTGCAGCCCGATGTGCCGATCGGCGAAGCGCCGATCGGGTCCGGGTTCGCAGCATCCATCGTCAACTACGGGCCCGACTACGCCGCTGCCGGTCAGCGGGACGTCGTCGGCGTGCTGGTCGCGACATCCGGAGCGTTGGCCGGTCAGGAGTTCCCGATCAGCGCCGGGCACGTGTTCCTCGGCCGAGACGCGGTCAACGACGTCGTCCTCAGTGATCCGATGGTGTCGAAGCGGCACGCCCGCCTCGAAGTCGGCACCCACATCGAGGTCGTCGACCTGAACTCCGCGAACGGCGTGCTCGTCGACGGCATCGCCGTCCAGCGCGTCCGCGTCGAGGAGGGGGAGCCGTTCGTCATCGGCGGCACCACCCTCGTCCTGCGTCTCGCGCGGACGTTCGACGGGTCGGCGACGGAAGATCCGATCATCGAACGAGGCGGCGGGTTGCTTTTCAACCGCAGCCCGCGCGTCGAGGTGCGCTACCCCGGCACGCTGTTCAAGGTGCCGCGGCTTCCCACCGAGAAGATCGGCAGGATGTTCCCCTGGCCGATCCTGATCGCCCCGATCCTCATGGGCATGGCGCTGTATGCGCTCAACGGCAATCCGCGGTCGCTTCTGATGATCGTGATGACCCCACTGATGGCGTTCGGCAACATCATCAACCAGGCTGCGCAGAGCAAGAAGGGCGAGAACCATGAGTTCCTGCTCTTCGAGCGGCAATACGAGCAACTCGAAGAGGACTTCTTCCGGGGCAAGCCGGAGGAGGAGCGTGCGCGCAACGCGGAGGCACCCCCGGTCGCCGAGGTCTTCGACCACGCCATGCGGCTCGGCCCGATGCTCTGGACGCGGCGGCCCGAGCACTGGAACTTCCTCGGTCTCCGGCTGGGCAGCTGTCGACTCCCCGCCCGCAACAGGATCGATGATGCCGAGGCGCCGGATGGTCTGCCCGACTTCATCGATCGGGTGGACAGGCTTCGTGAGCGCTATGCGTTCGTCGACGACGTCCCCGTGTTCGACACCTTCGCCGACGCGGGGTCGATCGGCATCGCCGGCCCTCAGGGGCCGGTGGCCGACACCATGCGTGGGATCGCGGTTCAGCTCTTCGGCCTGCACGCGCCCAACGACCTCGTCGCCGTCGCCTTCACGGATTCCGCGTGGACGCCGGAGCTGGAGTGGCTCAAGTGGATGCCGCACACGTCGAGCGAGCGGAGCCCGTTCCAAGACATGGCGCTGGCAGACTCCGCACCGACCGCCGCCGCCCTGCTCAGCTCGCTCGAGGAGTACGTCTCCCGCGCGGCATCCGCGGGCAGCGGCGAGCCGCGCGGTCCTTTCAAGGAGGACTGGAATCCCCTCCTGTACGGCACCGACGTCGCCAGGGCGGCGACCGAGCACAAGAGCACGCCGCCGATCTCCGTGGTCGTCTTCGTGTCGTCCGACGCGCCCGTCGACCGCGGACGCCTGACCGAGGTGCTGGAACGCGGGGCCGACCACGGCGTGCACGCGGTCTTCGTCTCGCCGACCGTGGAGTCCCTGCCGGCCGTGTGCCGCAGCTACATCGACGTCACCACCGGCCTCGAAGACGCGCAGGTGGGACTCGTCCGCAACGGCGAGAACTTCGAACACGTGCGGGTGGAAGGCGTGTCCGACGCGTATATGCAGATGCTCGCCCGACGCCTCGCTCCCGTGGTCGACGCGAGCACCGCCGTTCACGACTCGTCCGACATCCCGAGCGCGGTCATGTTCCTGCAGCTCGTGGACCCGGCGATCGCCGAAGATCCGCAGGTCGTGATCGAGCGGTGGCGGCAGAACAACACCATCGTCGATCGCACGCCGGCCCCGCGGCCACGGCTGAAGAAGTCCGGAACCCTCCGTGCCATCATCGGGCAGGGGCCGAGCGACGCGATGGCCCTCGACCTTCGCACTCAGGGTCCGCACGCCCTCGTCGGCGGCACCACCGGTGCCGGAAAGTCGGAATTCCTCCAGGCGTGGGTGCTGGGTATGGCCGCCGCGCACAGCCCCGACCGGGTGACCTTCCTCTTCGTCGACTACAAGGGCGGGTCGGCGTTCGCCGACTGCGTCGAGCTGCCGCACTGCGTGGGCCTTGTGACCGACCTGAGCCCGCACCTCGTCCGCCGTGCGCTGACCAGCCTCCGTGCCGAGCTGCAGCACCGCGAGCACCTGCTCAACCGCAAGAAGGCCAAGGATCTGCTCGAGCTCGAGAAGCGGCAGGACCCGGAGTGCCCTCCGGCGCTGGTGCTCGTGATCGACGAGTTCGCGGCATTGGCGTCCGAGATGCCGGACTTCGTCGACGGCGTCGTCGACATCGCACAGCGCGGCCGCTCCCTCGGCATCCACCTGATCATGGCCACCCAGCGGCCCGCCGGTGTGATCAAGGACAACCTGCGTGCGAACACGAACCTCCGTATCGCGCTGCGCATGGCCGATGAGGCCGATTCCCGTGACGTCGTCGACGACGGCATCGCGTCGACGTTCTCCGCGTCCATCCCCGGGCGAGCGATCGCCAAGACCGGCCCCGGGCGCCTGGTGCCGTTCCAGTCGGCCTACGCGGGCGGCTGGACCACGGATGACGATTCCGTCGCCGCTGAGGTGAGGGTGGCCGAGCTGCGCTTCGGCTCCAGCGCCGAATGGGAGCCCGACCGGCCTGCCGAGTCCGACTCGCATCTGGAGGACCTCGGTCCGAACGACCAGAAGCGCATCGTGTCGACGCTCATCCGTGCGGCCGACAAGGCGGCCCTCATGCGGCCCCGGCGTCCGTGGCTCGACGACCTGGCGCCGCTGGTCGATCTGCGCGATCTGCCGAACGAGGGGGACACCCGGATCCCGCTCGCGCTGCTGGACGTCCCGGAGAAGCAGCTGCAGCAGCCGGGAGTCTTCAATCCCGACCGCGACGGCTCGCTGGTGATCTACGGCACCTCCGGATCCGGCAAGTCGACGCTGCTCAAGACGATCGGCACCGCGGCGGGGATGCGACCGGACCGCGGCCGCGTGCAGGTGTATTGCCTCGACTTCGCCTCGGGCGCGCTCGGTGCGCTCTCGGCGCTGCCGCACGTCGGTTCGGTCGTGGACGGCGCCGACGTCGAACGCATCCAGCGTCTCCTGCGGACTCTGGACGGCGAGATGGATCGCCGTGCCGCCGCCTTCTCGGCGGCGAGTGCGGCGTCCGTCCAGGAGTACCGTGAGCTGGTGGACCCGCGGATGCCGCGCATCCTGCTCCTGATCGACAACTATCCCGAGTTCAAGAAGGACTGGGAGGTCGCGCCGGGGCGTGGGCCGTTCTACCGCATCTTCATGCGCATCCTCGGCGAGGGTCGCACCCTCGGGGTGCACACGGTCATCACCGCCGATCGCGGCAACGCGGTGCCCAGCGCGGTGGCCGCGAACATCTCGCGCCGCGTCGTCCTGCGCATGGGCGATCCGAGCCAGTACATGCTGCTGGGAACCCCTCGGGATGTCCTGGACGACCAATCCGCCCCGGGGCGGGCAATCGTCGACGGGCATGAGGCGCAGATCGCGGTGCTGGGCGGCACGATGAACGTCGTCGAGCAGACGAAGGCGCTCGCCGTGCTCGGCGACGAACTGCGCAAGGCAGGCGTGCGGGATCTGCCGGAGATCGGTGCGCTTCCGACCATGGTCCCGGTGGATGAGATGCCGGCGCAGGTCGACGGGATGCCGGTGTTCGGTGTCGCCGACGACACGCTGGCCCCCCATGGGTTCGAGCCGATCGGATCGTTCGTCATCTCCGGGCCCCCGGCGTCCGGACGGACGAACGCGCTCAAGGCGCTGGTCGTGGCGATGGAGCGCTTCGACCCGAACGTGCGCATGTACCACTTCGGCAGTCGCCGCGCGGAGCTGAAGGACTTCCGTCCGTGGGTCCGCAGCGCCACGAAGGCCGAGGACGAGAAGGAACTCGCCGCGGAACTTGCCGAGCTCGTCGTGAGCGATGCTCCCGGCGGCGGTCGCATCATGATCGTCATCGAGGACATCCCGCACCTGGCGGATGGCCCGGCGGACCGTCCGATGCGCGCGCTGCTGCAGGCGATGAACAACAGCGATCACATTCTGATCGGCGAGGCCGAGATCACTCGGGCCAGTGGCAGCATCGGCGTGCTGGGCGAGTGGAAGACCGGTCGCCAGGGCATCGTCCTCAAGCCGGACACGTACGACGGCGAGGGCATCTTCAAGACGCCGTTCGGTCGTGTCAAGCGTGCCGACTTCCCGGTCGGACGTGGCATCTTCGTGCAGGCTGGGCGGGCTGTCACCATGCAGATCCCGTTCGTCCCCGAGGCGCCTTCGGACGGGCAGCGCTGATGGGCAGAGCTGACATGGGTACCACTCCCCGTATGCTGCCGAGTGATCACGGGCTAACCTCATCTCAAGAGGCCGAAAGGGCCTGAAGACGACGAACGCTGGGAGGCGGTTCTCATGGCCGGACATGATTTCGGGGCAACATACAGCGAGATGGAAGGCGCGGCAGCGCGTCTCCGCGACGGACGCAGCTCCGTCACCGACACACTCAAGGAACTCCAGGGAGTCATCGACGACCTCGTTCAGGACGGGTTCAAGACCGAGAACGCGTCGGAGGCGTACTCCACCGCATACTCGGAGCTCACCGCTTCGCTGGATGACGCTGCCGAGGCCGTGAACGACATGGCTCAGGCCCTCGACCGCATGGCGGACTCGATCCGCGACAAGGACGCCGAGCTCGCCGGCGGTTGAGCCGCGGCAGTTCCCGAGGTCGTGGCACCGGTCGAGACGCCGGCGCCACGACCTCTGTCTGTGTGCGGATCACTCCCGGTGCGCCGCATAGAATCATCGAGAACACGAGCAGAGGACGGTACGGATGAGCGTCGGATCACAGCCTTACTGGTACAACCTGTCGACCCAGTCGGTGCAGCGCGCCGACGAGCGGCCGTCCGACGACACGATCGGCCCTTTCGCGACGGCAGCCGAGGCCGAGGAATCCCCGGCCGTGCTCCTGGAGCACGCCCGCGCGTGGCTGGAGAGCGAAGAGAGCGAGCCCTTCCGCGAGATGGCGGCCGAAGACGGCGACGGCATCGATCTCGTGTGACGGCGTCGTCATGAGGGGGAGACGTCGTGTCGCCGCGCTGGCAGCCATCGCTGTCGCCGCGAGTCTTACCGCCTGCGCGCCGGCGTTGCCCGAGACGGTCGTGCCGGGTTCGGCCGTGACCGTCGGGTGGTCGGGCGAACTGACATCGATGAATGCGGCGGCCGCTCCGACACCGGGCAACCTCGACATCGCCGAGACGATCCGCGCCGACTTCGGCGACCTGGTCGACGGGGAATTCATCCCCGATGAGGGTTTCGGTACCGTGACGATCATCAGCGACGACCCGTTCACGGTGCGATACGACTTGGCGGAGCCGGCGTGGTCCGACGGCATCCCGCTCGACGCCGCCGATCTGCTGCTGGGGTGGGCGGCGGCATCCGGGCTTCTCGTGGCGCCGGAAGAGGGCGAGGACGACGAACCGAAGATGGACGACGCGGAGTCGGATGCCGAGCCGACGGCCGAGCCGGACGCCGAGACCGAGACCGGCGATGCCGAGGTCGACGCCGGACCGAAGCTTCCGAAGATCGACGAGTTCGCGCGGTCGATCGACGTGACGTTCCCGCAGCCGGTGTGGAACTGGCAGCGATTCGTCTCGGTGCCGGTGCCGGCGCATGTGGTCGCCGCTCGTGCACTGGGCGTGGATGACGCGATGGAGGCGAAGCAGGCTGTCATCACGGCGGTCCGGGACGAGGATGCTTCTGCACTCGCCTCGCTCGCGAAGGTCTGGCACGAGGGCTTCGCGCTGCCCGAGAAGGGTGAGCTACCGGCCGATCTGCTGATCTCGAGCGGGCCGTTCCTCGTGGACGAGATCGGCGGCGACGAGGGGGCGCAGAGCGTGACGCTCGTGCCGAACTCCGCCTACCGGGGCCTTGTGACGCCGAAGGTGGCGAAGATCGAGCTCACCCCACCCGCAGACGATGCGGCCTTTGCCGTGAGCGACCAGCTGAACGTCGTGCAGACCGCGCCCACCAGGGGGAACAGGGCTCCGATCCGCGAGCTCGAACGCAAGGACTTCACCGTCGCCGCATCGCACGACGGGACGATGTGGGCGCTGCTGCTCGATCCCTCCGGCATCTTCACCGAACGTCAGACGCGCACCGCATTCATCCATGCGATCCCGGCGAATGAGATGGCGCAGCGGGGCGCCGGAGAGTGGGCATCCGCCTTCACCGGCACGACCTCGATGGTCTCGTCACCGGGATCACGCGCCTATGACATCGTGAACGAGGATTCCGGTTTCGCCGAATCTCTGGCGACGGCTCGGGATGAGCCCGCCCTCGAACGTGAGGCCGCGGGCGTGGCGCCAGGCACCCGCGTGTGCGTGCTCTTCGACCGAGGGAGCGAGTTCGCGGCCGGTGCGTTCGCCGGCCTGCGCGATGCCGCGTACGAGGCCGGCTGGACAGCGGTCGACTGCGGCAGCGACGACTTCACCGGTGCGCTCGCCGCCGGAAAGTGGGATGCCGTCATCGCGCGGGTGCCGATTCCGCAGACCCCGGAGCAGATCGCCGCGCAGTGGGGCAGTGGGGGCGCAGCATCCATCACCGGCGACGCGGATGCCGAGCGTGACGCTCTCATCGTCGACTACGCGCAGACGGCCGACGTGTACGAGGCCAGGGACATTCTCGCCAAGGTCGAGGCGACGATCGTCCGTGCGGCCGTCGCCCTGCCCATCGCGGTGAACCCGCGGGTGACGATCGCCGATCGCGACGTGAGCGGCATCAGTCCTCGCACCGGTGCCACAGCCTCGCTGACGTACGACGTGGCGCAGTGGGAAGCCGTGCCGGACTGAGTGTGGACACTGCCCACCCCGGGTTGTTCTCCCCATCGCGATGATCGCTCGCGCCCCATAGAGTCGTCCTGGAGGTTGTGCCGTGGGAATGATGTTGCCGAATGAGCTGATCTGGGTCATGGAGAAGCTCGGTTTCGAGTGGCCGGACATCGACGAGGATGAGTTGCGTCGTGGTTCCGGGATGGTTCGCGTGTTCCGCGACGAGCTCGAGGGAAAGCTGATGGCCATGGACCGCAAGGTCAATGGCGACCTCGCGGCGGCGATGCGCGGTCAGGCGGGCCCCGCCTACGTGGGTGCCTGGAACACCAACCGCTCGCAGAACCTCGACAAGCTGCTCGATGTGCTGGGTCCCGTGCCGACGGGGATCGACATCGCCGCGGACGCCGTCTTCGCGCTGAAGATGAAGGTCATCGCCGACGTCACGACGACGATGATCGCGCTGGTGGCGATGCTGACCAACCCGGTCACTGCGCTCGGCGCCGGGCCGATGCTGATCATCAAGAAGCGGCTGCTCAATGCCGCGGTCGACATCGCGGTGGAGCAGGTGCTGAACCAGGTGCTGCCGATGGTCGTCGAGCCTCTCGTGGAAGAGCTTCCGGCCGTGATCATGGCGGCACTGGAGTCGCCCATCGTCGAGGCGGTGGCCGGTGACCCCGACGAGTTCTACGCCGACCTGCAAGCCCTGGAGCAGGCGGAGGGCGAGATGGAGCAGCACGCAGGAGACGTCGAGACGCTCACGGAGCGGCTGATGTCGGATCTATCCAGCCTCAACATCGGAGGAGACTGATATGGGTATGGGACCCGTCGTCCGCCAGATCAAGGACGCACTCGACGACACTCCGGTGCATGTTCGCCAGCTTGCGGAGATGTTCCGCAAGCACGGGCAGAAGCAGAATCGGAACACGAGCGGGGTCAACGACCTCGACGCCACGGACGTGCCGCAGTCGCTGCGCGACGGGTGGAACACCAATGGCCCCACACCTAACCAGGTCGTGGACGCCGGCAAGGGGAACCGTCCAAACCCGGACACGTATCTCGATGAGGACTACATAACCCAACACCTCGACCAGTTTGCGAACGGCGCCACCCGCATCTACAGGACGGACAGCATCCTGGACTGGGGGCCCGGCAACAATCAGGTGCCCGGTAACGCGACGAATACGGCGTACGTCTTTCCGACAGACCAGCTCAACAATTTGATGCAGCAGGTGAACAGTCCGACTGAACTCGCTCAGGCGTTGGGCCTGCCGAGCGACTTCTTCGAGGGCGCTGATGTTCAACTGCGCGACTTCGGTCCGGAAGACCTGGCGGGCCTTCGGATGCCGTCTGGCAACGAGGGCGGGACAGACGTGGATCACTGGATTCCTGGCGGGTATCTGCCCAGCGGTATCCCGGAGGCGGTCATCGATATCCCGGCCGATGCAACTGGATGGCAAAATGGCGACGGAGTGCTCGACCAATCTCGGTGGCCGGGAAGTCGGCGTGACCTCGATCTCTGACCCGACGCGAGGAAAGAAATGAGCAGCAACGCAGTTTTCGGGGCGGGATCCCTCACCGCTGGCGCGATCATCCCTGCGGCGGGCCGCGATCTGATGATCCGGAACGCCGGCCTGCCCCCTGGGGCGACCGACGTGGCGCACGATGGGTGGCTGACGCCCGAGTTGCCGGTGCTGATCCGGAGTGATGCGAGGATTCTGCCGTTGGCCTGGTGGGGAGATCCCCAGAGCGGGTACAACCCGTATGCCGAGCCCGGTCAGATCTCGGCATTCGCGTCACGGCTCCAAGGAGCCGGTCTGCACCGCGCTGGCCCCTGGACGTTGCTGGACCTGACAGCAGATCGACGTGACAGCATCGGGTCCTACGCGGCCGCGCTCCAGAACTCCGGCGCCACCCGAGTGGATGCCTGGGTCTATCCGGAGGGGGTCGGTCTGGCGCTCGTCTGGGCAGGCGACGAAGATGCGGGGGACGGTTCTCTGGCTGTGCATGTCGTCCCGCCCAGCTGGGTGTCCGAGCGTGCGGCCGCAGGGTCCGTCGATGACATCGATGTTTCCTGGTCGTGGGCGGATGTCATCGCGCTGCACCAGTCCCGTTCGTGAGGATGCGTCGACGCTCGGTCTTCGCAGTGTCAGGTGACGCGCTTCTCAAAGGAGCTGTGATCTCGTACAGCGGTGACACGCTGGTCGCATCGGGCGGAGCCATCGTCGAGTCAGCCGCGTCGCAGCTCTGCGGCCGTGGTTCCCCACCGAGTCGCCGCGACCATTGGCGTAGACGCGTGACGTCGTCCACAGGACCGCGGAGTGCGTGTCGGCATCCGGATAGTCTGGGCACAAGCCGAGGAAAGGGTCAGGGTTCATGACGAACGCTTTCGGAAACGTGGATGTCGCATCCGTCCCTCGCGTCTATGGCGCGAGCGAACTGGGCGTGCTGTCCATCACCGCTCCCGGTGAGGTCCACCCGCGTGTCGAATACGTGGGCGGCGAGGTCTTCGTCGGGCTCGACGACGTGCCCGGCGGCCCGGCGATCACCCAGGGACAGGCCGAGACCTGGAAGCGGCCGTTCGCAGAGGCCGTCGCTGACGCCGTCTCTCGCGCAGGCGCTCTGCCCGAGCCCGTGGATGGCGCGATCCTCGTTCAGGACGAAGCCGTCGCGGCCTCTGTGCTGACCGAACCTGACCGGGTCGAGGGCGCGGGGGTATCGGGAGCCCCGGTGGTGTTCGCCTTTGCGCGCGACCGACTCCTGATCGTCGGGTCCGATGACGAAGCCGCGGTCACCCGGGCGCTGGACCTGGCCGAAGAGCTCTATGAAGCGGGCGGCCCGCTCGTCAGCGCGCATCCGATCGTGTTGGCCGACGGGAAGTGGGCTCCGTTCCCGTGGCGTGAGCGGTTCCCGTCGCTGGAACTGCGGTTCGAACGGATGCTTCGCCTGTTCAGCGTCCGCGCGTACGAGGCGCAGTCCGTCGCGCTGCAGCGGCCCGACGTCCACCTCGCCGATCCCAAGATCCACGTCCGCGAAGACGGCGTCACGCTCACGTTCGCGGCATGGCCGAAGGGGACGGCGACGCTGTTGCCCGTCGTCGACAACGTGATGGTCGCCGACCCGGCCGGCTCGCTCAGCGTCGCGACGATGAACGAGTTCCTCGACGCCGGTGGCGACGCGATCGTGCGCACCGGACTTTCGCCGTTGCGGTACTTCGTTCCCGGCGCGCCGCCGGCCTGAGACCGGATCCCCAGGGTGATGGGCTGATCTCCCCATCGCCTCTGCACCACTCTGATCGGTAGCGTCACCTGCGGAGGTGGTCGCCGTGGGAATGATGCTGCCGAACGAGTTGATCTGGGTGATGGACAAGTTGGGCCTCGAATGGCCCGACATCGACGAGGATGAGGTCCGCAAGGCCGCCGTGTACGTGCGCGGGTTCCGCGACGACATGGAGACGCTCGTCCAGACCGCGGACCGCCGCATCAACGGTGAGCTCGCCGCCGCGATGACCGGGCAGACCGGCATTGCACAGGTGAACGGCTGGAACCGCAATCGATCCGAGAACGTGCAGCAGCTGCTCGACGTTCTGGGTCCCGCCGCGGTCGGCATCGACATCGCCGCCGACATCGTGCTCGCTTTGAAGGTGAAGGTGATCGTCGACGTCACGGTGACCCTCGCCCAGCTGATCCCGCTGCTGGCCGCGGGCCCCTTGGGTGCCGGTGGCGCGGCGGTGCTGATCCTCGCGCGCAAGAAGCTGTTCGCCATGGCGATGGAGGCGACCCTCGAGAAAGTCATCGACGAGGTGCTGCCGCTGGCGATCGAACCTCTCGCCGAGCAGGTCCCCGTTCTCGTCATGGCGCTGTTGGACTCTCCCGTCGTGGAGGGCAGCGTGGGCGATGTCGACGAGTTCGCCGCCGACCTCCAAGCTCTCGATCAGGCCGCCGACGACATGGATGCCCACGCGGCCGACGTGGAAGAGCTGACCGACCGGCTGCTCGCCGACATCGCCAACCTGCAGATCTCGGGGGAGTGAGACCATGACGCTGAAGAAGCTGATGCGCGACATCGTGGATGCCGTGGACGGCGCAGGAAACGAGTTCAAACGAGGATTCTCGGGAGCGTTTCGCAAGCGGGGCGGGAAGCACAGAGCGGATGCGGATGCCATCCGCGGCTGGGACAAGCGGAACTCCGACCACACTCCGAAGCACCGTGGGGACGGGAAGCCGCCGACCTCCCATGCCAAGGACTACGACATTCGCACCGATGTGCGGCGTGGGGTGGAGACGTTCGGTCATACCCCGCGGCACGCCGACCCGGACTACAACGCCGCCCGCGACCTGGGGACATCCGTGGGCAAGGACGTCCGAGGGCTTCCCGGTGACGTCATGGACGAGATCAAAGGCGTGCCGAAGAAGGCCCCGAAGCAGCTGGTCGAAGAGCTGTATGAAGATGCGATCGGGCAGGACAGCCCTGACAAGTACGGCGTGAAGAGTCAGGGCGACATGCGCCTTCTCGCGCCGGCGAGTGAGCGAGGAGATCTGAGCGGGCTCAGCAACGCCCAGCTCGAGGAACGCTTCGGGCTGGATCCCGGCTCGCTCGACGGCGCGACCGTCGACGTCAAGGTCATCCCTGATTCCCGCTTCGTCAGCATCGAGATCACGCGCCCGGTGGACTGACCGTGGCCCTGAAGCTTCTCGTTCCGTCCTGTCGAGGTCGCGCCTGGATCATCCGGACGCTTCCGACGCCGCACCCCGGGTGAGAAGTTCTACCCATGGTGTGGATAGATGCCTGCGACGTACAGTCTGTGCAGGAGGTGTCGCCGTGGGGATGATGTTGCCGAACGAGCTCGTCTGGGTGATGGAGAAGCTCGGGTTCGAGTGGCCGGATATCGATGAGGACGAAGTGCGCAAAGGTGCTGTGCTGGTGCGCAATTTCGGCTCCGATCTGGAGGGCGTGATCCAGGCCGTCGACCGGAAGGTCAATGGTGATCTGGGTGGGGCGATGCGGGGCCAGACGGGTCCGGCGACGCTGGGCGCGTGGAACACCAACCGGTCGCAGAATCTGCAGAAGCTGATCGACATCATGCCGCCGGCGGCATCGGCGATGGACATCGGCGCGGACGCGATCTTCGCGTTGAAGATGAAGGTCATCGCGGATGTGACGACGACGATGATCGCGTTGGTGGCGATGCTGACGAACCCGATCACCGCGGCCGGCGCGGGTCCGATGCTGATCATCAAGAAGAAGCTGTTGAATGCAGCGGTGGACATCGCGGTCGAACAGCTTCTGAATCAGTTGGCGCCGATGCTGATCGAGCCGATGTCTGAGCAACTGCCTGCGGTGATCGATGCGGTGCTGGATGCGCCGATGGTGGAGTCGACGGCGGGAGATTCGGATGAGTTCTATGCGGATCTCGCCGCGTTGGAGGACGCGCAGTCGACAATGAAGGTGCATGGGGCGGATATTCAGTCGCTGACATCCAACTTCTTTGCGGAGTTCTCCGCACTCGACTTCGGAGGCGATGACTGATGAGCGTGATCAAGCCGATCATTCGTGAGACCAAGCAGGCCGTCCTCACGGGCATGGCCCACTCGAAGGACAAGCTCCATCAACTGACAGACAATATGAACGACCACCTCGACAACGTGGTCAAGCAGGTGCGCGACAAAGACAAGTTCGACACGACGACGACTCGTGGCAGAAACGAGAAGGTGACGCACTGGGATCCGAACAGCGGCAGGCCTGTCTCGGAGCGCGGTCGCATCAACGAGGACTTCGGAAGCTCCGATCGCGGTGACAATGCGACAGCAGTGGGAAACCTCGGCACCCGCACCGATGATGGCGGACATCTCGGCGCGCACCGCTTCTTCGGGGACACCCCGGATGAGGGGATCGTGCCCCAGGCAGCCAACCTCAACCGCGGTGCGTGGAAGAAGATGGAGAACGAGTGGGCCGACTGGGTGGGGAAGGGTTTCCAGGTCGACTACAACATCGACGTCAATCCGCCTGGCGCGGTACGTCCTGATAGTTTTGACGTCGAATACACGGTCACCAATCCGGCGACCGGCGAGGTCGTCCACCGAAACTGGCCTGAGTTCGAAAACGTCGACGGGCAGAGTTTCGACCGCGTGCCTCGTCGCGACATGCCAGAGCTTTGAACCCGTCCACGAGGAGAGTCATGTCGAGTGACGTCACAGCAGATCTCATCCGCGCACTGATCGAGAACATGAAGGGCGCAAGCGACGACTGGGAGACGTTGGCCATGGTCATCGACTTCAGCGGTGGCCGGTTCAGCGGAACCCACGGATATGCGTACGCGCCGAGCGGAGTCATCTCCGCGGTGGCTTCACGGCCATCCGCCATCCGACCGGCAGTGAACGCGTACATCGAGG
Organism: Microbacterium sp. CGR2; assembly: GCF_003626735.1. Classification (NCBI taxonomy): domain Bacteria; kingdom Bacillati; phylum Actinomycetota; class Actinomycetes; order Micrococcales; family Microbacteriaceae; genus Microbacterium; species Microbacterium sp. CGR2. The sequence goes on from NZ_RBHX01000001.1 coordinate 1,510,543, forward strand.
ATCACTACCAGCCCGGTGCAGCCCTTCCCGTCGCGATCCTCGTGCAATTCGACCGCACCAAGGGTGAGTTCGAGGTGACCTTTGAGGATTCCGACGCATCGCGCTGGAAAGTGACTCCTGCGAACATCGACGAGATCCGCGAGAAGCTGCGCCCGTCATTCGCCTGATCGCCGCGAGCTGACGCCTATGGTGTCCTGACTGTCTCGACGGCGCTCAAGGGAGAAGTTCTACCCATGGTGTGGATAGATGCCTGCGACGTACAGTCTGTGCAGGAGGTGTCGCCGTGGGGATGATGTTGCCGAACGAGCTGATCTGGGTGATGGAGAAGCTCGGATTCGAGTGGCCGGATATCGATGAAGACGAAGTACGCCGCGGAGCGGTGATCGTCAGCACGTTCCGTGACGAGCTGGAAGGCCGCGTGATGGCCGTCGACCGGAAGGTCAACGGCGACTTGGCTTCGGCCATGCGCGGTCAGGCCGGGCCGGCGTTCGTCGCCGCATGGAACACGAACCGCTCGCAGAATCTGCAGAAGATGCTCGATCTGCTGGGGCCGGTTCCCACGGGGCTGGATATCGCTGCCGGCGTGGTCACGGGGCTGAAGATCAAGGTCATCGCGGATGTGACGACGACCATGATCGCCTTGGTCGCGATGCTGACCAACCCGATCACCGCGGTCGGTGCAGGGCCGATGCTGATCATCAAGAAGAAGCTGCTGAACGCGGCTGTCGACATCGCGATGGAGCAGGCGCTGGGTCAGGTGCTGCCGATGGTCGTCGAACCGCTGGCGGAAGAGCTGCCCGCGGTGATCATGGCCGCGCTGGACGCCCCGGTGGTCGAGGCCGTCGCGGGCGACCCCGACGAGTTCTACGCCGATCTCGACGCGTTGGAACAGGCTGAGGGCGAGCTTGCCATGCACGCTGGCGACATCGAGTCACTGATCGAACGTCTCGCATCCGACCTTTCGAGCCTGAACATCACGGGGGATTGAGCAATGGCGAGAATCGCAGACGAGTTCGGTGAACCGATCGTCCGGGCGCTCCGCGACGCACCGGAGGCCCTGCGCCCGCTCCGTGGGGTCATCGACGGCATGCAGGCGAAGCAGCTCCGCAACCACGACGGGGTCGGCGACGTCGACGTGTACGACGGTCCGGGCGGAGCTGGTCCTGTCCAGGGGCCGCAGCTTCCCAACCCGGATGGCGACGGTCCGGTGGAGTTCAGGGTCCCGGACGACGCGACGCCGGACGAAGTCGCCCAGTTCCACGACTACGTCAACCGCAGCAATCAGTATCTTGCCGACGGGTCGTTGTCTGACTCGGGGCGTGTGAGCACCGCAGGGGAGGTCTCGCGCGAGGCCCGTCGCGAGGCTCGACTCGAACGCATCCGTGCCGCGGAAGCCGGCACGCCTTACACAGGGGTCGCGGCACACGTTCCGGATTCGACGTGGGTCGGCCGTGGCAAGCCTCCGGGGTGGGGCGATTACACTAGTCGCGTGAACTCGAGCCTCGCCGGGCAGGTCAATCGCTATCCGGTGGGACATAACCCGACGCACTTCATAGTGAGGGAATGATGACTGACTGGCCCGCAAAGATCGTGGAACTGGTGCGCGTCAAAGAGCGCATCGCGAGCCTCGACACCGACCAGATCTTCCCGTACACTCTGCCGGCCGTCGCGGCGCCGCCTGCCCGCGTGGATGCCTTCGAAGAGCACACTGGCCTGACGCTCGATGCAGGTCACCGGTCGTTCTTGGAGTCTGCGGATGGCTGGCGCGCGTTCTTCGAGACGCAGGATTTGCTGAGCCTCGAACAGCTGGCAGCGGGCGAGCACCGAGACGTGTTCACCGCCTGGATGGAAGCTGCCCCGCCACAGGCGATCGCGGAAGGATACTCCGCGGCAACACTGCTCCCGATCGCGGTCGACCTCGAGATGCCTTTGTTCGCAGCCATGCCCGTGGTCGAAGGAAGGGTATTGAGCCAGGTTCTTTCTTTGGATCCGTCGGGCATCATCGACGACTTCGACTCGTTCGAGGCATACTTCGATTCGACCATCGCCTACACGCGACGGAACCTGGAAGATTTCGAGTCGGGCGCTTACCGCGTGTGAGCGCCCGCTATCGCGCACCTGCCGAAGGTCGGGCCGATCAGGGTCCCGAAGTTCGGGGAATGGGGAGAATTCTTCCACCCCGACCGTGACAAGCGACCTGATCGGCCGTTGCGAGGTCAGAAATGCACCCTCCCGGCATGTCAGGGAAGCGTTTCTGATCTCCTAAGCGCGAGCGGTCGAGGCCGCGCCGTGGCAGGATGTTGCGCAGGGGGTCGCTACGTGACTAATCAGGATGCTGCAACGAAGGTCGACGAGCCTGCTGTCGATGTGACAGAGGCCAAACCGATCGCACCGCTCCATCTCGAATTCGCCGGTGAGTGGCATGAGTTGCCCACTGATCGCCCGTTCATCATCGGGCGCGAGGGCGACCTCGAGATCGACGACAACCCCTACCTGCACCGACACTTCCTCGAACTGCAGCACCGCGACGGGCTGTGGTGGTTGGCCAACATCGGTGTGCGCCTGGCGGCCACGATCTCCAGCGCCGGCGGCGCGGTGCAGTCCTGGCTCTCCCCAGGGGCGCGGATGCCGCTTGTCTTCGAGCGCAGCGTCATCGTGTTCACCGCCGGTCCCTTCACCTACGAGTTGAGCCTGCACACCGAGCAGGCTCCCTACGAGGTCTCCAGCCAGGTGGCGGAGTCGATGAGCGGCGAGACGACCGTCATGCCTGCCAGCTTCACGCCGCTGCAGAAGCAGCTGATGGTCGCCCTCGCCGAACCGATGCTCCGTCGTGAGGGTGTGAGCATGAATGAGCTGCCCTCGTCGAGTGCCGCGGCGAAGCGTCTCGGCTGGACGATGAGCAAGTTCAACCGCAAGCTCGACAACGTCTGCGACAAGCTCGACCGCATGGGAGTTCAGGGACTCCGCGGCGGCGCCGGCAAGCTGGCGACCAACCGCCGTGCCCGTCTCGTCGAGTACGCGGTGACCTCGCAGGTCGTCACCCGCTCAGACCTCCCGCTTCTCGAAGACGAGGCGCTGCGTAACCAGCCCGATCCCGACGGCGACTGATCCCGACGGCGACCGATCCCGGCGGCGACCGACCTCGCCGTGTCGGACCTCAGTGCGTCGCGTCGGCGAGGTGACGGGCGTCGTGGCTCAAGACCTTGACGATGATCCCGTGCCGGCGCAGCTCTGCCGCGGTGCGCGTGCCCTCTTCGGCATTGCGGCCCAGAGCGTTGATGTTCGCCACGACCAGCACGTCACCGACATTGAGCGTCGCGATGAGTCTGCCGAGCCGATCGCTCCAGCTCTCCAGGATGTCGGGAGCCGGATGCCGGAACCCCTCGATCGGCACACCGAACCGGGTGAGATCCTCGCGCTGCTTGACGACCGATGGCATCCCCTCGCGGGCCACCACAAGACCCACCAGGCGTGCGCCGTCGGGGCGAGCGGTCCAGAAGTTGCGGTTCTCCTGCAACTCGGTGAAGCACTTCGGGCACTCGGCAGCCGGATGCGGCAGGTGCAACGGACTCGTCAACGCGGCATCGACGGATGCCGGAGACTTCAGGGACTCAGTCGTGTCGTTCATCGCGCACCTCCGGCATCCATTCTGCCCTGCCGGGGCCGCGCGCGGTGACCAGTCTCAGAGCATTCCGAGCGACCGCACCGCTTCTCGCTCCTCGACCAGCTCGGCGACCGACGCATCGATCTTCGAGCGCGCCCAGTCGCTCACTTCCAGACCCTCCACGATCTGCCACTGCCCGTCGACCGAGCGCACGGGGAACGACGAGATCAATCCTTCGGGCACGCCGTACTCGCCGTGGGAGACGACTCCCGCCGAGGTCCATTCCTCGGTGCCCTGCACCCAGTCGCGGACGTGGTCGATCGAGGCGCTCGCCGCCGAAGCAACCGACGACGACCCGCGCACCTCGATGATCTCCGCGCCCCGCTTCGCCACGCGCGGGATGAAGGTCTCCTCGAGCCAGGTCGGCACGTCGCCCACGATCTGCGCGAGAGCTTCCCCGACAGGCTGACCGGCGACCGTCGCGTGCGAGATGTCGGGGAACTGGGTCGCCGAGTGGTTGCCCCAGATCGGCACCCGCCGGACGGTGTCCACCGGCGTCCCGAGAGTCTGGGCGAGCTGCGCGCGCGCCCGATTCTCGTCGAGCCTCGTGAGGGCGGCGAACCGCTCGGCGGGAACGCCGTCGGCGGCAGCGGCGGCGATGAGTGCATTGGTGTTGGCCGGGTTGCCGACGACGGTCACCCGCACATCGGAGGCCGCGTGCGCCGCGATCGCCGCACCCTGGGGTCCGAAGATGCCGGCATTGGCGGCGAGGAGATCGGCTCGTTCCATACCGGGGCCGCGGGGCCGAGCGCCGACCAGCAGCGCGAGCTCGCACCCGTCGAACCCGACAGCAGGATCATCAGTGACCTCGACGTGCTCGAGAAGGCCGAACGCGCCGTCCTGCAGCTCGAGCGCGGCACCCGCCGCCGCACCGAGCCCCTGCGGGATCTCCAGCAGCCGCAACCGCACCTTCTCCGCGGGGCCGAGCAGATCGCCGGCTGCGATGCGGAACAACAGGGCGTAGCCGATCTGTCCGCCGGCTCCGGTGATGGTGATCGTCGTCGTCATGCCCCGAGCCTACGACCGTTCCGTGTCGCCCGTGCGGAGTAATCTCGACGCATGACGTTCAATCCCGACGCCGACATCTCTCACAACAGGACGCGCCGTCGCGGACGCAACACCGCCATCGCCGGCGGTGGAGTCGTCGGTGTGCTCGGCATCCTCGCGCTGATCGCCGGCCCGCTTCTCGGCATCGACCTGACCGGTCTGCTGGGCGGTGGCGCCGCCCCGAGCGGGGGATCGGAGCCCGGCGGAGGGTCGATCATCGAGAACTGCAAGACCGGTGAAGACGCCAACGCCGACGTCGATTGCCGGATGGCGGGTGCGCAGGTCGCCCTCGACGAGTTCTGGACCGAGAACGTCGAGAACTATCGCGCCCCGCAGATGGTCGTCGTCGACGGCGCCACCTCGACGCAGTGCGGGACGGCCTCCAACGCGGTCGGCCCGTTCTACTGCCCGCCGGAAGAGGGCGTCTTCATCGACCCGGAGTTCTTCCGACTCATGCAGGAGCAGTTCGGTGCCTCCGCCGGCAACCTCGCCCAGCTCTACATCGTCGGGCACGAGTGGGGGCACCACATCCAGAACATCACCGGCGTCATGGAGCAGTATCCGAACAACGGCACCGGTCCGGGAAGCAACGGCGTGCGGAACGAGTTGCAGGCCGATTGCTACGCAGGGGCATGGATCGGACGGATGACCGAGCAGGAGGACGCGGACGGCGACCGATACCTCGAGAAGCCGACGGAAACCCAGATCGAAGATGCTCTGAACGCCGCAGCGACCGTCGGCGACGATCACATCCAAGAGCAGTCCGGCTCCGTCAATCCGGAGAGCTGGACCCACGGCTCGAGCGACCAGCGTCAGCGTTGGTTCGCCGAGGGGTACCAGAACGGACTCGCTGCCTGCGAGCAGCCGCTCACCCTGCCGGTCGACCAGCTCGACCCGTAATCCCGGGTACGGACCCCTCCTCCGATACCGTGGAGTGGTATCGCGCACCACGTGGGCTTGGGGGCCAAGGATGATGAACCTGGATTCGCTGTATCCGCCGATCGAGCCGTTCGAGACGGGCGAGCTCCTGGTGGGCGATGGGCATCGCGTCTACTGGGAGGTCAGCGGCAACCCCGAGGGCAAGCCGGTGGTCTTCCTGCACGGCGGACCCGGAAGCGGCACGTCACCCTGGCAGCGACGGTTCTTCGATCCCGAGAAGTACCGCATCGTGCTGCTCGACCAGCGTGGCTGCGGAAAGAGCACGCCGCATGCGAGCGACCCTGCCGCGGATCTTCGCCACATCACCACCGCGCATCTCATCGCCGACATCGAGCTGCTGCGAAAGAACCTCGGTATCGGCCGGTGGCAGGTGTTCGGGGGCTCCTGGGGGAGTGCTCTCGCACTCGCCTACGCACAGGCCCACCCGGATGCCGTCACCGAGCTCATCCTTCGCGGGATCTTCACATTGCGCCGCGCGGAACTGGAGTGGTTCTACGAAGGCGGTGCCGCAGCGCTGTTCCCGGACCTCTGGGACGACTTCATCGCACCGATCTCGGTACTCGAACGCTCACGCATGATCGAGGCGTATCACCGGCGCCTGTTCGATCCCGACCCCGAGGTTCACGTGCCGGCGGCTGTCGCCTGGTCGACGTGGGAAGCGTCGACCGTCACGCTGCGACCGGACGCCGAGCAGATCGCGTCGATGTCGGATGCGCGCACCGCGACCGCGTTCGCTCGCATCGAGAACCACTTCTTCGTCCATCGCGGCTGGTGGGAAGAGGGGCAGCTCATCGCGGGGGTGCCCGGCATACGCCATATCCCGACCGTGATCGTGCAGGGGCGGCACGATGTGTGCACGCCGATGATGACCGCCTGGGATCTGCATCGCGCCTGGCCTGAAGCGGAGTTCGTCGTGGTCGACGACGCCGGTCACGCAGCGACGGAGCCGGGAACCCAGAAGGCGCTGCGCGACGCGACGGATCGATTCGCCGCTTCCGCTCGCTGACACCGCTTCAGGCGCTGGCGCTTCTTCAGGCGCGCATCGCCTGAAGAAGGGTCTTCACCAGGCCGAGCGTGCCGCCGTTCGCGCGATGCCGCGTCAGTCCCTCGCTCACGACCGCCCCGGTGCGCGCCGAGACGAACCACGGCGGTTTCGGCAGGATCGTGGCTCTCGACGACTTCAGCGATCCGGGGTGGCGGAGACCGCTGGTGAGCCAGCGCGGTGACGGGCGGAAGGGGCCGCGCACCACGGAACGCTCCACGTGGTCGAGCAGCAGCGCGTTGTGAACGACACCGATGCCGCTGCCGACGTCGTCGATCGTGCTTCCGGGATATGCCCCCCAGGTGAGTGTCGGGGTGATGAACCCGAACGCCGTCCACCCGTTGATCGCGATCGAGCCGTAGCGCAGGTCGGCGATGGCACGTTCGAAACCCGTGCCGAGCGCCGACTCGGTCGCAGGATCGATGAGCAGATTCGCCCCGAGAGTGCCCTGAAGCTTGTCGTTCGCGTGGATCACCGCAGCATCGAGGAACTCCTGTCCGGCGCCCGGCAGGCTGACGACGCCGAGGACGGGGGCGAAGTACTCGGTGGTGAAGAGGGCGGAAGGGTCGTCGCCCTCATCGATCTCCACGAGAAGGCGGTCGCCCAGCACGAGCCCATCGGGGTAGGCGTCAGCGGCGAGCGTCATCCGTGAAGTGGCGCCGGGGTACCAGGTCGGACGCTCGGGGGCGCTCGCATACGCGCTGCGCAGTGCTGCGCGGAAAGCGTCGGCCTGATCCCAATCGGACGAGATGATGACGACCTGACCGGCGATGCAGTTGTGGCCGCTGTTCTGCAGGCGCATGGTCGCGATGTGCTCGGCCTGATAGGTGAGGTCTGCGTGCGTCCAGTCGCCGGGGACCACGATGATCGGCGAGACCCCGCCGAGTTCCGCCGTGATGGGCTTCTTCAGCAGGGGGCGGTTCTCGCGTCGGCGTCGGGTCGTCGCCGCCTTCGCCGGTCCTGTCGAGGGCCCCCAGACGATCGCATCGAAGGTGGCAGCGGAGCCGGTGATGTGCACGTGGGACAGGTCCGGGTGGCCGGTCAGATACGCACCGACCTCGGGTCCGCCGCGCGTGATGCGCAGGAGTCCGGTGCTGATGAGCGGCGCGAGGGCGCGCTTGTACACGGCCACCAGGGGGTCCTGCGTCGGGTTCACCTTGAGGATCACCGTGCGGTTGTGGGCGAGCAGCTCGTACATCACGTCGAGCACCGGGATCGAGGTGACGTTGCCGGCGCCCAGCACCAGGCCGACGCCGCCAGAGTCGGCCGGCGTGCGTTGGGCGAGGCCCGCCTCCGCACGGGCGGCACGGGGGGTGATGCCCGGTTCGAGCCAGACCTCGCCACTGAACCCGGAGAGCAGGAATCGGTCGACCCCGGTCAACGGGAATGCATGCACGCGGGTGCGGCCACCGGGAGCCCGAGCGAGCGAGACACCGTCGAGCGGATTGATCCCCTGCGCCAGGCGCGAAAGCGTCTCGATGTACGCATCGAGTGCGCCGAGCACACTGTACGGGCCGCTGAGCCATTCTTCGCCGCGAAGCGGATGCTGCGGGCCGAGGCCTTTGGAGGAGGCAGCGGTGATCGCCCAATCCTCCGCGGTGGCGGCGACGCTGGTCCGCACCCCCCGCAGAAGAGTCACCCGTTGCGCGACGGTCAGTGCCGACCAGGTGCGAGCACCCGCCTGGAGTTCGCCGATCGCTCCGTCGAGTCGCGCACGTTCGCTCTCATCGAGTGCGGGGTGCGAAGCCTTCTTCGTGCGCGGGGCGGCCGCCGATCCGACGGCGGCGGGAGTGGCAGACATCAGCGTCTCCTTCAGGCGGGGCGTCGCGACCCGGTCAGATCAGCGAGAGTTCGCGCAGCTTCGCCTCGACGTCTGCGTTCGACGGCTCGACATGGTGCGAGGCATCCGGGTAGAGGACCACAGGGATGTTCATCCGGCCGGAGATCTCTTTCGCGACGTCGGCAGCAGAAGGGTCGGCCTCGAGATCGACGTACGTGTACTCGACGCCGAGCGTGTCGAGTTGCTTCTTGGTGCGGCGGCAGTCGCTGCACCACTCGGCGCCGAACATCGTGAGGGTGTCAGAAGCGGGAGCAGTCATGTCTCCAGCCTACGACCGCCTGACTGGGGCGGCGCTGGACGGGTCCTCGGCGGCGCGAAGAGCTGTGCGAGGACGTCCCGAGCCCCGCATCGGGCCCGCGGGCGATGGGCGCAGGATGCCGGCGGGCGTCAGCGCGTCGACGCCAGGGCCGGCGTCTTGGCTCCCGCCGTGATCGCGTCGAGCGCTCGCCGCAGCGACGAGCTCGACGTGTGCGCCGTATACGGGAAGTACACGACTTCGACGCCCACCTCGGCGAACTCCCGTTCCAGGCGCAGCCCCTTGTCGGTGCCGCGCCAGTCGTCGCCCTTGAAGAAGTGCGTGAACTGCACGTCGCGCCACGAGTCGAGCTTCGACGGTGTCGCCTCGATGTAGACGTCGTCGACGAAGGTGATGTGCTTGACGATCTCCGCACGCTCCGCTGTCGGGATGACGGGCTCGATGCCCTTCACCTCACGGAGCATCTCGTCGCTGACGACGCCGGCGATCAGAATGTCGCACTGCTGTTTGGCGTGACGAAGAAGGTTGAGGTGCCCGACGTGAAACAGGTCGAAAGCACCCACGGCATAGCCGATACGCGTCCCCATGATCTCCCCAGATCAGTAATTCCCCAGTAAGCGGATCCCCATCCGCTCGCGACTCCCACAGCCGCGATGCCGATTCTAGCAGCAACGTGTTCCTGCGCCACAGGAAGCCATGAAACGATGGATGCCGCGGAGGACGCGCAGGCGGAAGTGGGGAACACGTGGGGGCAGCGGTCACGGTCATCGTGCCGACGTTCAACGAGCGCGAGAACATCGCCGAGCTCGTCGAACGAGCATCCGCCGCACTCGTCGGCCGCGACGCCGAGATCCTGTTCATCGACGACAGCGCCGACGACACCGCCGGGGAGATCGCGCGGGTCGCCGCCGACGCGTCGATCCCGGTGCGAGTGATCCATCGCACCGACAACACCGGTGGCCTCGGTGGCGCGGTGGTGGTCGGGCTCGCGGCGGCGGCATCCGACGTCTGCATCGTCATGGACGGCGATCTGCAGCATCCGCCCGAACTGCTGCCCGCTCTGCTCGACCGATTCTCCGTCGGCGATGCCGATGTGGTGGCTGCCTCGCGCTACATCGGCGGTGGCGATACGAGCGGCCTCGGCACCGCGGTGCGCTTCGGCGTCTCCCGGGTGGCGACGTGGCTGACGAGGGCGATGTTCCCGATCCGCCTCGCACGCAGCACCGACCCGATGACCGGATTCTTCCTCGTCGACCGCCGCCGCCTCGACCTCGCCGCCCTTCACCCACAGGGCTTCAAGATCCTGCTGGAGATTCTGGCACGCACCGACCTCCGCATCGCCGAGATGCCGATGGAGTTCGCCGAACGCCGCCACGGCGACTCCAAGGCGAGCATGCGACAGGGTGCGACCTTCCTCGCGCATCTGGCCCGGCTGCGGTTCGGCAAGATGTCGTTGTTCGCTCTGATCGGCGTGATCGGGGCCGTGGCGAACATCGGGATCATGTGGGCACTGACCGCGGCGGGAGTCCCGTACGTGTGGGCGGCGATCATCGGGGCGGAAGTCACGATCATCGGCAACTTCCTCCTGCAGGAGCGGTTCGTCTTCGCCGACATGCGAACGGATGCTCGTGCTCTCGGCGTCCGGTTCGCCACCTCGTTCGCATTCAACAACGTCGAGGCGGCGCTTCGCATCCCCGTCATGGCCCTGATGGTCGAAAGCTGGCACATCTCGAGCGTGCTCGCGACCGCGCTCTCGTTGTTCGTCGCGTTCTTCGCACGGTTCCTGTTCCACTCCCTCGTCGTCTACGCGCCGCAACGCCGGCGGAAGGCAGATGCCGAGGCGGGCGAGCCGCCGGTCGACACCGCCGCGCAACGGGTGATCCGCGCCATCGACGTCGAGGTGATGAAGCCGGGCGAGCTCTGAGCACCCACCTGTCGCTCTACCATGGGAGGGACCGGCACGGCGCCGGAGCTTGTGGGGAGCTGTGAAGAGAGCGATCTTCGACGTCAAGACTCGCCTGCTGATGCGCCGCGATCGCCGTGCTTTCGACCAGATGCTCCGAAACGAGCGCCTCGACGCCGCGGGAATCGGAGCGCTCTCCGACGCCGCTGCGTCTCGCATCGCTCTGCATGCATTCGAGTCCAGCCCCTTCTATCGAGACCTGTACACCGAGGCCGGCTTCTCCCGCGCCGACGTCGCGGCACGGGAGAACTTCTCCGCTCTCCCGATCGTCACCAAGTCGATGCTCCGGGACGCGGGAGACAGCATGTTGTCGACGGCGGCCGCGCCGTCGCGAGCGCTCATCTCGCAGACCGGTGGGAGTACCGGTTCCCCGCTGCGCGTCAGGAACGATGCGGCGGCGCCGACCGCTCCCATGTGGTGGCGCATCTACCGCTGGTGGGGTGTGCACCCGGCCGATGACGTCGCCTTCATCTATCGCCGGCTCCGCCAGGGGAGGGAAGCGATGATCTACGCGGCCCAGTGGTGGCCGAGCAGGCACATCCATCTCGATGCGCGAGCGGTCACCGACGACGCCATCGAGGAGTTCGCGCGCACCTGGTCACGCGTGCAGCCGCGTCTGCTCGTCGCCTACGTCGAGGGCGCCACGGCGGTGGCGGCGCACCTCGCGAAGACGGGACGCACGCTCCCCACCCACGCGGTCTCCGTGACCGCGGCGATGCTGCAGCCTGGACAGCGGGAGCTTCTCGAGACCGTCTTCCGTACACCGGTGTTCGACACCTATCGTTCGGCCGAGATCCCGTGGATCGCCGCCGAGTGCACGCACCACGACGGGCTTCACGTCGCTGCAGACCAGCGCCTGGTGGAGATCGTCGACGCCACAGGACGCCCCGCCGCCCAGGACGAAGAAGGGTCGGTGATCGTCACCGACTTCAGCAACGAGGTCTATCCGCTCGTCCGATACGAGATGGGTGACCGCTCCCGCAGTCTCACCGGTCGCTGCGGCTGTGGTCTCGCCTTCGCGCGCATCGCTCCGGTGCAGGGCCGGATCGCCGATGTGCTCCGTACCCCGGCGGGTCGGCAGATCACCGGCGGATTGAGCGGGTTGTTCCTCGGAGACCCCGGTGCGGTCCGGCAGATGCAGATCGTGCAGGCGGCGGACTTCTCCGTCAGCATCCGCTACGTTCCCACCGCTCCAGGTGAGGCGGCGGAAGCGGCGGAAAGGGCCGTGCGCGCACTCCGCGATCTGCTCGGCGACGAAGTCGTGGTGGCCGCCGTCGAGGTGGAGAGCATCGAGAGCTCTGGCGGAAAGGCGCGACTCGTCATCTCGGACGCAGCGATGCCGCTCTGACCCTTGCCTTTTCGCCTGGTCACGCTCGGTGATCGGCCAGCAACGGCTTGTAGGATGACGGGGGATTCTGCGACCGACGGTCTTGTCGTGCGCGTAACTGGGGGGACGCACCTTGGCGACACACTGGACACTCGAGGACCTCTACCGCGGAGTCATGCAGTCGTGGCTCGTGCTGGTGGGGACGATCGTCGCGTTCGCGCTCATCGGGCTCGGCGTCTGGGCCATCTACCCCCAGAAGTACACCGCCGAGGCGCAGCACACCGTCGAGCCGATCAGCGTCCTGTCATCCGGTTCCAGCTTCAACACGGTGAACATGGAGACCGAGAAGGTCGTCGCGACTTCGACGGCGGTGCTCGACGGAGCAGTGAAGACTCTCGACGACACGTCCGTTGAGGCACTCCGTCAGAACACGGTCATCGAGGTTCCCCGCAACTCTCAGGTGCTCATCTTCCAGGTCACGGCGAACACGCCGGAGCTCGCGGCGGAGCGGGCCAACGCGCTGGCGACTGCCTACGGCGAGCAGCGCACCGACAATGCGCGGTCGGTCGTGGAGAGGACCACCGAAGAACTCGGCGCATCGATCGCGCAGCTGCAGGCCGTGGTCGAATCGCAGCCCGAGGGCAGCAGCGAGCGCGCCGCGACGCAGCTCCAGCTCCAGGCGCTCCTCGACCAGCAGGCGCGGATCACGGCGACGCCGTTCTATTCCGGCCTGCTCGTGACGCCGGCCGACCCGCCGCAGCAGTCCAACCGTCCGTCCGCCCTCGTCTTCGTTGCCGCCGGGCTGTTTCTCGGGATGCTCGTGGGAGCCATCGCGGCGCTCATCGTGACGCGGGTGCGCAACGGGCCGGGCTCCGCATACAAGCGCAGCGTCGCGGGACGGGTCGATGAGGAAGAGGGCGACGTCGCCCCTGCCACCGAGCGCGACGCCACCGATCACGACGACGTCGAGCTCGATGACGACGACGTCGAGCTCGATGACGACGACGTCGAGCTCGATGACGACGACGTCGAGCTCGATGACGACGACTCGATCATCGAGCCCGACGACTCGCATGCTGCGCCGGCGCACCCGATCGAGGCGCCGAAGCGCGGCCACACGAAGAACCGCTGACGCCTAGGGCTGATAGCTCCAGACGCGCACGTAGTCGACCTGGAAGTCGAGGTTCTGCGTCGCCCCCTTGTCGGCCGGGTTCGGCAGACCCCAGTACGTCGCGGAGGGGCCGACGTGGAGGTTGAGGCGCATGTGCAGTGGTGAGCCGAAGTGGTCCGGGTCCCAGAGATTCGGGTGGGTCGACGGCGTTGCGCGCAGCATCTCGACACCGTCGACGATCACAGCCGCATACGTCGGCGTGAACTCGAAGGCGTACGTGTGGAAGTCCTTCCACACCGGAGTGGAAGCGCCGTAGTCGGCATGGTGCCAGATGAATCGTCGGTTCTCCGACGGGCTCGAGGTGTGGGTGTGCACGGTCGTCGTGGCCGTGTCGATCCTCTGATCGCGGACGGCCGTGTCGTCGTAACCCCAGGCCTCCATGATGTCGATCTCGCCGGACTGGTTGTTGCGGAGCCAGAAGGCAGAGAGAGCTCCGAAGGTGTTCGGCCCGCTGGGCGTCTTCGCCCTGATCTCCCAACGGCCGTAGGCCTGGCCGATGTTCACGTCGCCGGCACCGAGATTGCGCTGATCGAGGTAGCCGGTCTTGTGCCAGAGTTCTCGGGGTCCGGCCTGAGAGGAGGGGCGGATCACCGGTGAAGCGAGCCAATCGGCGCGGATGTGCAGGATGCCGGACTTGTCGACGGAGACCTGTTCCGCCCGCGGCACGGCCGCGTCGAAGAGCAGGCCGAGATCACCTTGATCACGAACGTTCCACTTTCGAGGGTCGACAGTCGGCCGCCCGGCCGCGTCGACATAGGTGAACTCGTCCCGCCAGGTGGGAGCTCCCCAGCCCGGGATCGAGCCACCGGCGACGGGAGGGGCGGGTGCCGGTGCGGGCGGCGGGACAGGTGCAGGCTTGACCGGGGGCTTCGGGGCCGGTGCTGGGGGCTTCGGCGCGGGAACCACCGGCGGCTTGGCGACCGGCGGCGGTGTGGTGGTCGCGCGATCTTCTCGCACCAGATGCGCGTCGAAGCTGAGGTTCCTCGTGAGGCGCCAGTTCGACAGGACCTGCACGGCGACGGTGTTCTTGCCCTTGCGCAGGATGTCGACAGGAATCTTGAAGGTGACCGGGCTCTTCCGCGCGGCGGTGGACGAAGGCGCAGCCGTGGCGTAACTGTTCGGCGTGATCGTGCCCTTCGGAGCGTTCTTCCGCCCGATCTCCTTGCCGTTGACCCACACGACGATGCCGTCGTCGGCCCAGGTGTTCAGCCACGACCACTCCGGCAGGTCTGACGTGAGGGTGAAGGTCTTGGTGAAGTAGGTCGCGAGCGGCTGCCGCCCGGAGACGGGTGGCAGGGTCGTCTTGACCTGCCCGGTGCCCGCGCCCACGCCGAAAGGGGCGGTTCCGCTGCGCCATGCGGGCGGGCTGGTCTTCCAGCCGACGGCGGGAGCTGCGGTGCCGCGGTAGTACGACCAGCCGGTCGCATTGCGGGGGATCACCGAGGAGACTTTGTTCGGCGCGGCGGTGGCTGCGGCGGGTGAAGCCGGGGCGGTGGCTGCGTCCGCAGGCCTCGTCGTCAGCAGCGATCCACCCATCACCGCGAAGATCGCGGCGGAAGCGAGCAGGAGCCGAAGGTGTCTGGTGTGTTTACGATGCGTCAGCTTCATATCGAGGGGGTTGCGAAACGAACTGCGTCAACAGCACGGTTCGCCGGAGCCTTATCCGGGTTGTGGATGCGGGCCGAGCTTTCCCCCTCGATGCATCCGATTGACGGGTATCCGCCTAGTGTAGGGGGTCCGTTCCCCAAAGGTCACTGACAATCTCCGTCGTGCTCACGATCGAACTCCGCGAGGAGGCGCCGAAGACGATGGACTCGACGTTGGCGTGATCGTGGATCCACTGGAGTGCGCGACGCGGCGCGATCGCACCCGAGGCGAACACCGACATCGCCACCGGGCGGAAGGGACGCTCGCGAAGCGCATCCTCATAGGCGGCGATTCCGCCCGACATCCGGAACCCGATCTCGTTGATGTTGGCGCACACGATGGGATTGGCGATCCCGACCCGGTCGAGGGTATCGAGCAGCATCGGGAGATTCATGGTGATGTACGCGGGTTCGGCACCGTAGCGCTCGCGCACGTGGCGGTCGAAGATCACGAAAGCATCGTCGAAGCCCAGACCGAGCATCAGATCGACGACCACGTTCTGGAGGAACACCACGGGAGTGTTCAGCCCGTGGAACATCTTCATCTCGGCATCCACCAGGAGGGTGATGATGCCTTCGATGTCCTTCTTGACGAAGGATCGTCCGCCGCGTAACGCCGCGTTGAAGAGACCTTCTTCGGGGAGGAACTGCTTCAGTGCGCCGAGCATGCCGTGGTCGGTGACGGCGTTGGCGTATTTGTGTGCGTACGGCATGCACGGGTAGAAGCGATAGTCGGCGTAGCGCTCGGGATCGGCGCGCATGTGGTCGCAGACCTCGGCGATGCGCTCGTGCGTGGTGCACATGAGCGTGCGGATGCCGTTGTCGAGCGCGATGTCGACGACGTCGATGATCGCCTGCGTGTCCTGGAACCGGATGGCCTGGGCGCGAGCCTTCTCCTCCGACATGTGGTTGATGCCGAAGAACTGGTTGTCACCGAGCAGCAATCGGTCCATGCTCGTGGTCGTCTCGCTCATGCCCGCTTCCCCCGTTTGAACAGTCCGCGCTTGGGCGCGGGTGCGGCGCCGGCCGCGACCGGCTGCGCGCCGGCCGTGACCGCGGGAGCCGCGGAATCCTGCAGAATCCATTCGATGACCCGGTCGGTCTCGGAAGCGCTCGTGAAACTGTTCTGCCGTGCCTGCTTCTCTCCGGCGCCGACGGCGGCGACGAAGCTCTCCAGCTGTGCGCTGTACTCCTCCCCGCGGAGATAGAACGACACCTGCTCGGTGAGGTCGGTGGTGTACGAGATGTTCCAGCCCGCGCGGTATCCCTCGGGGATGTCCGCGCCCTCGCGCAGATACACGCGAAGCTCCTGACGATCGGCGACGATGCGTCCCTGGGAGCCGGAGATGGTGATCGACGTGGACATCTTGCGGAACGAGTCGTCCGACCAGTTGACGGAGAGCTGCACGCTCGCCCCATCGGCGTACTCGAGTGTCGAGTAGACCTCGTCGTCGGTGTCGGTGGAGAAGATGCTGTTGAGCACGGAACCGCGAACTCGTTGCGGCGAGCCCAGGTACCACTGCACGAGGTCGAGCGGATGCGCGGCGTAGTCGTACAGGCAGCCGCCACCCGTCGTCCGCTTGCTGCGCCAGGTCGACCCCTTCGGCTTCAGCACGACGGGGCCGTATGCCTCGGCCAGGACGTGAGTGACGCGGCCGATCGCAGACAGGTCCAACAGGCGCTTCACCTCCTGGAAGGTCGCGATGAAGCGGTTGTGGTAACCGACCTGCGCGACGAGACCACGTGTGGCAGCGATCGCCGACAGCTCTGCGGACTCGGCGGATGACAGGGTGAGCGGCTTCTCGCAGAAGACGTGAACTCCGCGATCGAGAGCAGTCCGAACGAGCTCGGCGTGCGAACCCGTCGGCGTCGCGATGAGTATCGCTTCCGGCTTCGCCTCGTCCAGCATCTTCTCCACGGAGGAGAAGGTGGCCGCGCCGGTGTATTTGTTCAGGATGTCGAGCAGATAGTCGGTGGCATCCACGACGCCGACGAGCTCGACGTCTTTCAGAGCGCGGACGATCGCCAGATGGGAGAGCCCCATCTTCCCGACTCCCACGACCCCGACGCGTACGCGTCTATGGTCAGATTCTCCTGGCACGACGAATCCCCTTCCCCAGCGTGTTCCCCTAGCCAACAGTGCTTCTTCCCACGGAGGCACCGTCCGATATACTAACGCGAAAGCCGCGCCGATGTCAGTGCGGGTTTCTCGGCGGGATGGGGCCCGTCGTACTGGGGATTCCGACGGCGTCCGCGCGATGACGGTCGGATGCGTCACATAAGGGGAGTGCGCATGCGTGAAGTTTCTGTCGTCGTACCGACACACAACCGACCTGAGTTGATGAAGCTGGCGGTGCAGAGCGTTCTCGCGCAGCAGACGGCCGTCACCGGCGAGGTCATCATCGTCTTCGACGCCTGCCCAATCGAGGTGCCCGACGTCGCGGCGCACGAGGGGTGGATCGTCCGCGGCATCTCGAACACCCGCAGCCGGGGGCTCGCCGGCGCGCGCAACTCCGGCATCGACGCCGCGGAAGGACGCCTCGTCGCCTTCCTCGACGACGACGACGAATGGCTACCGGGCAAGCTCGCCGCGCAGCTTCGCCGTTTCGACGACAAGCCGGATGCCGTCATCGTGGGCACCGCGATGATCATCGACGACGGCGAGAGCACGCACGTCCGCCTGGTCCCGTCGGAGGAGCTGTCCCACGAGGCGTTTCTTCGCAACAGGAACCCCGGCCTGCACTCCTCGAGCCTGATGTTCCGACGCGAGGTGCTGCTCGGCGACCTCGGCCTCATCGATGAAGATCTGCCACGGAGCTACGGCGAGGACTACGACATCCTCCTGCGAGGGTCGGCGCTGGGTCTCGTGACGGTCGTCAACGAGCCGCTGGTCCGAGTCCTCTGGAAGGGACAGTCCTACTACTTCGGCCAGTGGGCGTCGTACGCCGAGGCGCTGCAGTACCTTCTTCACAAGCATCCCGATTTCGCCGACATTCCCGCCGCGCTCGGACGCATCGAGGCCCAGGTCGCCTTCGCGCTCGCGGCGAGCGGAGAAGGGCGCGACGCAAGAGTATGGGCGCGCCGAGCGCTGCGGCACAACCCGAAGCAGGTCAAGGCGGCGCTCGCGGTCGCCATCTCCTGGAAGCTCGTCACGCCGCAGACGATCACGAAGATCGTTCAGAAGCTCGGGCGCGGGATCTGATCCCATGAAGGTCCTCATCGCCTGCTCATCCGGCGGACACCTCACCCAGGCTCTCGCGTTGCGCGAATGGTGGGGGCAGCACGAGCGGGTCTGGGCGACCTTCCCGGTGGAGGACGCGCGCTCGCGCCTGGCCGAGGAGAAGGTCTACGAGATCCACTACCCGACCGTGAGAAACGTGCCCAACCTGCTGAAGAACTTCAGCCTGGCTCGCAGGGTGCTCGCCGAGGAGCGGCCCGACATCGTCTTCTCCACCGGTGCGGCGATCGCGCTGCCCTTCTTCACACAAGCCCGGTTCTTCGGCGCGCGAACCGTATATCTGGAGCCCGTCGACAGAATCACGACCCCGGGGCTGAGCGGGCGTCTGGTCTATCCGTTCGCCGACGAGTTCCTCGTGCAGTGGGAGCGGATGCGGCAGTTCTACCCGGGATCGCGCAACGTCGGGGTCGTGCTGTGAGCTCGTCGCTGGTCGTCGTCTCGGCCGGGACCTACCATCTTCCGTTCGACCGCCTCTCCGCGTGGATGGAGGAATGGCTCCGCACCCGTCCTGACGTGCGGCTCGTCATGCAGCACGGTCCTTCGGCCACCGTCGCCGGTGCCGAGAACGTCGAGATCCTGCCGTACCCGGAACTGCTGGAACTCTGCCGACAGGCTGACGCCGTGGTGCTGCAGGGCGGCGCAGGCGGAGTGATGGACATGCGTGCGCTCGGTGTCGTGCCCATCGTGGTGCCGCGGGTGCCGGGCGGCGGCGAGGTCGTCGACGACCATCAACTCGTCTTCAGCGCCGAGATGGCCGAACTGGGCATCATCCGTCGGGCGCTGACCTCCGAAGAACTCACCGATCTGCTGGATCAGTCACTGTCGGGGGAGGTCACGATGCCGGGAAGCATCGCGACCCCCGGTGCGGACGCGGTGCGTTCGCTCCTCGACCTGCCGATTCGGCGCTCCGGGTGGTACGTGTTCGTCCCGCGGTCGTTCCGGAGCGTCGGCGCAATCCTGCTTGCGAAGCTGCGCCGCTGACTCCGCAGCGTCGCGCCGGCAATCAGGCCCGAGGACCGAGGTAGGGGATCTTCCGCCAGAGGTTCTCGATGTGCAGCCGCCGACGGAGCAGCCACAGCACGACGGCATAGACGAGACAGAGCGTCACGCCGCCGATCAGCAGAATCACGAAGCTCGAACCGCCCCACCAGCTGAAGAGCGCTCCTCCGCCCCCGAACACGACGATCGGCGGCACCATCGCCGCGACCAGTCGACCGGGCTGGAGGTTCACGTGCATACCGCGGTGCACCTGGACAGCGGCGATGAGGTTGTCCGCCACGACGACGATCACCCACGTCACGGCTGCTCCCCAGATCCCGATCACCGGTACGAGGATCAGGTTGCCGGTGATGCTGAGGGCGAGCGCGACCGCCTTGTTGTACATCTGCCAGGTGCTCTTCCCGCCCTGGAGCAGGATGCTCTGCAGCATTCCGCACGCGGTCTGGAACATCATCGCCAGAGCCAGGAGGACCATCGGGCCCCAGCCCGACCGGAACTCCTCGCCGAAGATGTTGAGCACGGCGGGGCCCATGGACACGAGCAGCATGTAGAAGGGCCAGTTCATGAGGATCATCGCGCGCACCACGGAAGTGTGCAGGCGGGTCGACTCCTCGTAGTTCTCGCGTGCGAGCAGCGCGGAGATGGTCGGCGAGACCGCGACCCGCATCGCTTTGTCGACCACTCCGCCCGCGCGCACGGCGCGTGTGATCACGGCGTAGACACCGGCCGCGGCCGGAGAGGCGAGCGCGGCGACGATGAGCACGTCCGACCACTCGAGGGCGGTCTCGAGACCGGAGCTCACCGTGCGCGGTGCGTTGAATCGCCAGAACGAGCCCAGACTCGGCCGCGACGACGGTGAGCTCTCGCCTCGGCGTCGGACGTCGCGGATGAAGGGACCGAGGACGATGATCGCGGTGATCGCGAGCCATACCGGCAGCGGCCAGAGCCACGCTTCGAAAGCGCCCCAGGCAGCCACGCCGCCGAGCGAGACGGCCAGCAGGACGGTGACGAGGCGGCTCGCCGGAAGGAGAACACTCTGCAAGAGGGTGAAGGTGGTCACGCCGCGGAGCATCCGGGCGGTGATCTGGAGGACACCGATCAGCGCCCCCATCATGATGAACGGCGCCATGGCACGGAGCAGGTCGGCGAGCTCATCCGCATCCCCGGGAGCCGCGAGCCATGCGCTGAGCGCGTCCGCGAGCAACCAGATCGCCAAGGAGACGACGCCCGAGACGATGGCCACGGGAACGACCGCGAAGAGGACGATTCGCCACTCGGCCCCGACACGATGGAAGGCGCGCTGCTCCGCGATGAAGCGCACGATCCCGCTGTTCGTCCCCAGGCGGAGAACCTGCGTGAGAATCGTGAAGATGCCCATGGCCTGGAAGAACAGACCGGTACCGCTCGCGCCCAGCGTGTTTCCGACGATGGCCGTGAGGATCAGAGCGGCGGCAGCGGCGAACGCTGAGCCGACGAGACTGATCAAGCCACTGCGAGCGAGCCCTTCATTCCTCATTCTTGGCTCTCGCGAACGGCGTCGGTCGCGCCGTCCAGTACGACGAGTTCCCCAGATACTTCTCCCGCAGCAGAACGGCGAGGGCGATGCCGACGAACACCAGCTGCCGGTCGAGTCCGTAGAAGATCGACAGGAAGACGGTCACGACCACGCTCGCGTGAATCCACACGGCCGACAGGTTGGGGGCGTCGAAGGTGCGTACCGCCCCGAGGACGATCATGCCGAGGAACAGGACCAGGCCCACCAGACCGAAGCAGAACATGGCGTTCCAGATCGCTCCCTGCGTTCCCACATAGATCTCACTCCACGTGCTGGGGCGCGGGGCACCGTAACCGATCACGGGGGATTGCAGAGTCCTCTCCCAGGTCTCCGCGTAGAGGTTGCCGCGGCCCTCGGTCGTGTCGACCGTCTCCTGACGCGCGGTGATGCCGTCGAGGAAGCCGGAGAGGAAGAGGATCACCGTGCCGGCGACCCCGAGCATCGTCACCCAGAAGAAGGCGAGCAGCCGGCCACGGATCAGGAGGCAGAAGAGCACGTACGCCACGGCACCGGCGATTCCGAGGAACAGTCCCCGATTGGTGGTGGCG